>NZ_JBHXQO010000080.1:0-22267 GCF_042717135.1 Streptomyces sp. NPDC058620 | reverse complement strand
CGACGCGGAGCCCCGCGGCGTCGTGGTGGGCGCGGACCGTAGTGGAGTCCACGCTGACCAGCGACAAGTCTGTTTGCTCCGCGCGGGCTGCCTGAGCGATCAGACCCATGAACTCCATCGTCCGCTCGATCTTGCGGACCGCCGGAGCGGCGGGACTGGCGCGTTCGAAGTGCTCGCGGGCCTGGCGGACCCGCTCGACCTGGGCGTGATTGACCTCGTGCCGGGCCCGGTCATCGGACATGGCCTTGAACGCGACATCTGGCCGGCGCAGGAGGCCGGTGGTGACCTCGGTGGCGACGGACTCGTCACGGGTGAGCTCTTCCACGACCCGGACTTTGTCCTCCCGGCTGACCTGGGCAGTCACCGCCGGGCGCTTCAGGAGGCCGGTGGTCACCGCCGCGGCGACGCCTTCGTCGCGGGCCAGGGCATGGATCGCGCTGACCTTCTCCTCAGGCGAGATGGGAGTCTCCACCTGGTTGCCGACCCGGCGGCTGGCGTCATCGACCGACCAGCGGCTCTTGCCCCTGGGCGGAGTGCAGATCGCGGTGAACCGCTCTTCCTCGTCCTCGATACCCGCCAGGATGCGGTGGACCTTGAACGAAACGTCCGGCCTGCGATGTTCCTTGGGCCACCGCGAGGCGGTGAACCGGGCTGCCTTGACCGCGCTGAAGGACAATCCGATGTCCTCCGCCAGCCTGGTCAGCGAGTCGCAAACGACTGGTGTCCTCTCGCCCGCAGTCCGTCCGCCGTGCTCACGCATCGGCTCGATCTCCAGAGAACGGTCCCCGATGACGAACGACCCCCGGGACTGTTGCTCGACCACTTCGCGCAGCTCAGCGACGATCTGTTCGTATCGCTGTTGGCTGACGCTTCCGACCTCGATGTGACTTTCGGGCATTGGCTTTCACCACCCCGAGCGGACCGGGCACGGCTCTCAAGACCGTGACGGAACGCGGTCCGCTGCCCTCACAGCGTCAGACCGGAAAACCTCTGATCGCAACAAACCCCGTGGAACTGAACGGACTTGGACATAGCGTGACCGGATGGGCGTTCGCCCTGCGGTTACCGTGACCGTTCGCCGAACGATTCGTTCCGGGCCCGCCAGGCCCTCACCTTGCACCGCCCCGAGCAGTACATGGCATTCGACCGCCGGTCCAACCCGGCGATCCACCGCGTCCCGCAGACGGTGCACTCCACCACGCCGGCCCCATCCCGGACCGCCGCCAGCCGCTTCCGCAGCCTCTGCTGACGACGCCATGACCTGGAACGACAGGCCGACGAGCAGAACACCGCACCCGGACCGGCCCCCGGCGCCAGAGCCTCATCACACCCCCGGCACCGACGCTCACCAACCCGCCCAGCGCCAGCCAACACCCCACCAGATTAAGCCGTCAGAGCAGCAAATCAGGGGATCGCAAACAAGTACTGACGCGGCCCCGTCGCCAGAGCGCGGAATCGGGGGCCGCGGACTGCACCGGCCCGACGTGGGGGCCCAAACCAGTGCGTGCGTCACACGGCCCAACGCACCACTCACCCGCAAGGACACGTTCCGCGTCAACTCGAAACGCTTCCCGCCTCCTGAGAGGACGCTCCTCACGCAGTCGCTGCCGTCGAGCTAAGGGCCGGCCCGCGTCGATGTGCGACTTGATGAGGTCGGTAATGAACCGGCGGCTGCGGTCAGGGTCGAGGGCCTGGGCCTGGAGGTGGTCGTACATCATGCTGTAACGCTGCACGTCGAATGGTTTCTTCAGGTACAGGTCGCTGGTGAACTGCTCCAGATACACCCCCTCCACCTCGGGGCTGTCGGCGAACCTCAGAATGGAGAACTGCCTCGACAAGCCCGGGTGAGCCCCCACCGCGTACGGGAGGACCCGCACGGTGATGTGCGGCTCGCCGCTCAGCGCGTTCAGGTGCTCCAGTTGCTCGCGCATGACGTCGGGAGAGCCGACAACACGGCGCAGGGCCGACTCATCCAGGACGACCCACAGACGCAGCGGGCACGCCGGGTCATAGATCCGGTGCTGACGGCGCAGCCGCACCTTCAGGCGAACGGCCGCCTGTTCGACGGTGAGCAGGGGGATCGTTTCTTCGATGACGGCCTGGGCGTAGGCGGGGGCCTGCAACAGACCAGGGACCACCAGGGGCTCATAGGTGTGGATCGAGGCAGCGTCCGTCTCCAGGCCGATGTAGACGCCGTGAGGGAGGTCTCCGTAGACGTTCCACCATCTGGCTTCGTTCACTTCCTCGGACAGCCTCCTGGGCCAGCCCGTGGGGCCCTGTTCGCGTTCCGCGGCGGCCTGATCAGGCAAAGCCGGGCGGCAGCTCATCCGGGAGGGCGGCCATCGTATCGGTGAGAAACCTCGCGAGGCAGGACCCACATGAACGTACCGGCCGAGCTCGGATTCACGCCGCGCCTCCAGCTCCCCCCTTACGGGTGGTTTGCCACCAAAAGCTGATGAATAGCGCAAAAGCACGCATAGCGTGGCTTCGCCGCCGTCTATGGAGGCGGCGCCTACCACGTGATTGGGAACCGGCATGTTCAAGACCAAAAAGGCTCGTGTCATCGCATGGACCAGCGGCGCTGCCGTCATTGCGGCAACGGCGCTGGGCGGGGTGGCAATGGCCGCTATCGGAGGAGCGAACGCCCCCTTTGCCCAGGCATCCGCAGTGATCAACGCCGACGGGTCCGTCTCGCGGTCCAAGGGCGTCGCCGACGTCTGGCTCGGCCCGACGAGCGGCCGCTTCTGTGTACGACTGTCCGACACCCGGCTGAACGTCAACGAGCTCACGCCGGTCGCCACCCTGGACACCGGCGGCTGGCCCGGCCGCATCTACATCGAAAACCGCACCAGCAGCCAGTGCAACAACCGCGCCGACACCATCCTGGTCGTAACCACCAACCAGAACGAGGGCGGCGACTACAAGCCGTTCTCCCTCCTGGTCCCCTGACCTTCCCCTCCCCCACAGCGCCCCGGTCCGGCCACACTGCGGACCGGGCGCAGCTTTCCCCGCGTCGTGCGGCACTCGGGGCGCTCTCAGGGAAGTCCTCACCAGATGCGATCGCCGAACTCACCAGCCCGCTCGCCCCCGGCGACGCCCGCAGGTGAGGCGTGGTGGTCGGGCCCGGCCACCACGCTTCACCTGCCAGGCAGGGGTGCTTACTTGTTCCAGCCCAGCCGCTTGGGCGGCTTCTGGTTCCTGATCCGCGCGTCGCGTTCCGCGGCGTCGTTGGCGCCCAGCGAGCCGTACGGGCCGCTGAAGGGCACGTGATAGTACTGCGGGTCGTACAGCGCCACCAGGAACGGCAGTTCCTCGTACTCGTTGTCGGTGTCCTCGAACTCGTAGCTCCGGTCGGCTTCCACGACCAGGACCTTCCCGGACTGCGTGCACTTGCCGTAGTCGATGAAGCCGGAGATGTCCTCGACGGTCGGCGGCTGCGACACCATCTGCTTGATCCGGTACTGCTCCCGTTCGGGCATCTTGTCGAAGTTGGAGTCAATGCCAAGCCAGTACAGGTCGATTGCCCGGCGCACCTGCTCCTCGGGGGCGGTGACCAGCCCGTCGGTCCAGTAGCGGCCCGGGTGGCGGACAAACTCCTCCACCTTCCGGCCCTTTCTCTCAATCTCCGGCGTCGCGGTCAGGATGCCGTGCCCGTCGAACGGGTCGTTGATCCGCAGGTCGGCTTGACGGGCCCGCATCGCTTGGCCGTCGACGGCGACGGTCCCGGGGAAGAAGAAGGCGTCGGGGATGTCGATGTACAGGGCGAGGCCCTTGTTGACGATCGCGCGGCGGACCTGCTTCCCGTTGAAGGTCCCGGACCTCACCACCGTGTCGGCGTGGGCCTGACAGCCGGCCACCGCCCCCGCGTAGTCCGCCGGGTCCTGCGCCCGCTCGGCCCACTCGCCGTACAGCTGCACAATCATGCGTTCCCCTTCGTAGCTACTTCGGGTCACCATTCGACCACGAAGCGTGCTCGTTACGTGGGCCGTTTCACGTCATCAGCAACGGGCGCTCCCGCGACACCAATGCGGGCCAACACCTGAGCTGACATCGCAAGGCCCAGGCAGGAGTCTCGGCCCACGGCAGAAGGCCGCCGCCCTACCGCCCGCGCTGACCGATGCCACGTTCCGACCTGTCGGCAAACGATCGTTTGACGACAGGCGGCTGACGCGTCCAATGAACCCGTGCAATCCGGGGGCTCGCGGCGGCGCGAATCCAATCAGATCCGATGGTGATTGCTGACAGGGTTTGACGACAGATGGGGTCCGCTCCTCCGTACGGAAGGGGCCTCTCGGCGATGACGACGGCCAGGACGAGTGAGCCCGGTATAAGGGGCGGCTTCGGCATCGTGAGGGCCATGGCCGTCTTCGAGCTCACCGAGGACCGGAGGCGGGCGGGCTCGACGACGAGGAGGTGTAGCCGGGCGGGTCAGACGGTCCAAGCGCCCTGTGCGGCAGCAGTGCGGGCGTAGTCGGTGAAGTCGCGGGGCGGGTGGCCCAGCACCTTTTCCACGTCGCCGGTGAGCGAGTTCAGGGCGCCGGAGCGGATGTCGGCGTACATGCCGATGGCCAGCTGCACCCATTCCTCGGGCACGCCGGAAGCGCGCTGCTCGGCGGCGTACGTCTCGGCGCTCAGCGGGGTGTAGCGGATGTCGTTGCCCGTGGCATGGGCGATGTCGGCCACGGCGTCGGCGAAGGACATCAGCCGCGGTCCGCTGAGCTCGTATGTCTGCCCGGCGTGTCCGTCCTCGGTCAGGGCGGTGACGGCGACGGCGGCGATGTCCTCGGCGTCGATGAACGCCTCCTCGCCCTCTCCGGCCGGCCGCCGCACGTCACCGGTGCGGACCGCGTCGAGCAGAAAGTCCTCGCTGAAGTTCTGGAAGAACCAGCGCGGCCAGAGCACGGTCGCCTCCAGGCCGGCCGCGCTCAGTGCCTGCTCGGCCGCCGGCACATGGTCGATGTCGAGGTTCGGGGTGTCGAGGTGGGGAAAGGAGACCAGCACCGCGCTCCGCACCCCGGCCGCGGCAGCCTGGCGGGCGAGGGCAGCAATGTTCTCTGTCGCCTGCGCGCTGCCCAGATCGGGGGTGACCAGGTACATCCCGGTGACGTCCCGCAGGGCGGGTGCCCAGGTGGCCTGGTCCGTCCAGTCGAAGCGGACCTGGCTGGAGCGGGATGCCGCCCGTACCGGCATGGTCTTGTCCTGAAGCTGCTGCACCACACGGCGCCCGGTCTTGCCTGTGGCGCCGGTCACCAGAATCGTCTCGTTGCTCATGCCTTCCAGCGAACCAGCCGACGAGAGGGGCGGCCATGGCGAGCACGCTCGTATCCATGCTCGTTCGTCTACGCTGACCAGCATGAATGCCCTGGAGCCGACCGGCACGGACCCGCTCACGGACCTGCTGAGCGGGGTACGGACCACCGGGGCGATCTTCCAGCAGCCGGCCCTGGCCGGCGCCTGGGCCGGGCGCTTCGAGGACGGCTCCCCGCTGGCGCTGGCCGTGCCCCTGCGCGGCCCCGCCTGGATCACCCCGCACGACGGTGTGCGGGTGCGGCTCGACGCGGGCGATGTCGCTGTGCTCAGCGGCGGCACCCCGTACGTCATCGCCAGCGACCCCTCTGCCCAGCCGCACGTCGTCATCCGTCCCGGCGGACGATGCACCACGCTGGACGGGCGGGAGCACAGCACCACACGGGGCGTCGGCACCTGGGGTGCACCGGGGCCGGACGACCCGGTGATGGTCAACGGCCTCTACACCGTGGAGGCCGGCACGCCTGCCCCGCTGCTTGCCGCGCTGCCCCCACTCGCCGTCATCCCGACCGGGCAAGGGCCCTGTCCCGTCAGCCTGGTGGCTCTGGAGGACGCCGCCCGCCCGGCCCCCGGCCAGCAGGTCCTCCTGGACCGGATGCTGGACCTCATGCTCATCACCGCCCTGCGTGCCTGGTTCACCCGCCCCGGCGCCGAAGTCCCCGCCTGGTACCGCGCGCACAGCGACCTGGTGGTCGGGCAGGCCCTGCGGCTGCTCGACGCCGACCCGGCCCAAACGGAGGGGGCATCCGGTCAAACGGGCGGCCCGACCACCGTGCCCGGACAAAGCAGGGAGCCGACACGTCTGGCCGCAGAGCGCGGGGCACAAGCCGTACGGGCTGCACCATTCCAGGGCGCCCTTGGAAGTGTCCGGCTACCTGACCCGGATCCGGGCCGGCCGCCGTAACCGCTACACCATCGACCCGCCTGTCGCTCTGCGTCATCCTTCGGAGTCCGGCCACCCCGTCGGCGACCTTCTCGGCGCCTTCCTCCGCCCTGAGGGCACACCCGCCCCCGAGTCGGCCGGGCCGTCGGCAGCACACACCTGAAGTGGCGGTCGCGTGGGCCGATCTCCGGGCGCGTGCCCCTCGGCTGCGGGAGCGAGCGCGCTGCGGTGGAATTCTGCGGCCGGTGACAGCCGTCACGGACCGCCAGGTGATGACCATCCGCGTCCCAGCGGTGGGCCAACTCGTGTGTAGAGCGGTTGTCTTCGGCATCGAGTACGGCAGCCCGCATCCAGCGGGGCCCCTCGCGGAAGTGCACCCTTCTTGGCGCCGGTCGCGCTTCGCATTGTCCCTACGAGTCCTGTCCGGAACTCGCGCATTTCTCTCCCGCAGAAGCGAGCTTCGACTGCTGAACCACCGGCGCCGTCGGAACTCGCCTGCAGAGCCAAGTGGCGGGACGGCGCGGGGTGTGGTGCTCTCGAATGGTGGGTTCGCCCTCGGATACGCCCCAGTGGAGGCTTGCGGCTGAGGATCGTGGTACCCGCACCCCGTGTCTGCCGTCCTGTACGTGAGGAGCGCGCGCATGCTTGTCAAGAAGCTGCACGACATCGGAATGACCAGCGAACATGCTTACACCGCTGCTTTCGCCTCGATCGGTCTGTCGGTCGCGTCCTGGGTGGTGTCGGTGAAGGCGGAGTCCCGTGGGGTCGAGCGGGCTGACCGGTGGGGCATCTTCGTCGGGGAATGGGCCCCGACCTTCTTCGCCCTGGGCCTGGCACTGGCCAACCACGAGCGCGACGAGATCTTTACCCCCACGAAGGTCGGCGAAGACACAAGCATCTGACCCTGTCGGGCTTCTGTACGTGCCCGGCCTGCCGTCCCACAAAGCGTGCGGCCGACGAGCATGAGAACCCGGGCACACACGCGGCCGGACTGCGGCTTCTCGAAGCCGACGGCACAGCCCCGGTAGACGCGGTATCTGAGATCTACCCATATGGCCTGCAGCGAGCATGCCTGTGCGTGAAGGGAACGCAAGATGACAAAATCCCGTACGACCGTCATGATCGCCGCCTGTCTCGGAGCCGGTGCTCTGAGCCTCGGTTCTGCCGTTCCTGCCGGCGCGGCGCAGGCCGAAGACACGGCGACGGTCTCGGTCTTCCACGCAGTTCCCGGTCTGACGGTGGACGTCTACGCGAACGGCGACGAACTCCTGCCGGACTTCAAGCCCGGCACTCTCACCGACCCGCAAGAGCTGCCGGCGGGCTCCTACGACCTGAAGGTCTTCGAGGCCGGTGCCGACCCCAAGACGGCAGACCCTGCGATCCAGAAGACGGTCGAGGTACCCGCCGGAGCCAACGCCACCGTCGTTGCCCACCTTTCGGCCGACGGCAAGCCTCAGCTCAACGCCTTCGTCAACGACACCTCGGCTGTCGCAGCGGGCAAGTCGCGCCTGACGGTCCGGCACGTTGCCGCCGCCCCAGCCGTCGACGTCCGTGCCAACGGCACGGCGGTGTTCAAGGGACTGGTGAACCCGAAGGAGGACACCACCGAGGTCGACGCGGGCACAGTCTCCGCCGACGTGGTCCTTGCCGGCACCGACACCGTCGCCATCGGACCCGCTGATCTGAACCTCAAGGAAGGCGCGAACAACGTCGTCTATGCCTGGGGCAGCGCCGACGAGAAGAACCTGGCCCTGAAGGTCCAGACGGTCAGTGGCGTGCACTCGCCGCCCGGCGGAGTCGACGCCGGCGGAAACGGTGCGACGGCCTCGGGCAACTCCTCCGACGCGTGGATGTCCTGGGCAGCAGGCGCAGGGGTGCTCACCCTGATCGGGGCACTGTCCATAAGGTCCCGGGCACGGCAGGATGCCTGACCGCGCACAACACCGTGCGAAGTGGCGCACGGCAGCGGCAGGCTCGGCCTGGTCTGCTGTCGCCGCCGGCTCGGCCGCGGCCGCAGTCACCGCATTGCTCTTGTTCCCCTCCGGTGATCCGGGACCGCCGGCCGGTTTCGGGCAAGTGCCCGACGGCGGCCGCGGTACGGGGACAGCCGCGAACCCTTCTGCCCGGGCGGCAACGCCGACCGGGCAGAAGCCCGTTCCCTCCATAGGGGCCACCGACCAGAACAGCACCACCAGGACCCCAAGTGCTCCACCGGTTCGCGTCGTCATCTCGAGAGCCGACCTGTCCGCCCGCGTCGTTCCTGTCGGCGTGCGGGACGACGGCCGGACCGAGGTGCCGGCCGACCCCGCCCAGGCGGGCTGGTACCGCTTCGGGCCGGCGCCGGGCGACGCTCACGGCTCGGCTGTCCTCGTCGGACACGTCGACTCACGTACAGGCGAACTCGGCGAGCTCGCAGCCCTCTACGACGTACGCGCCGGCGACCGCGTCGATGTCCAGCGAGGAGACGACACGACGATCACGTATGAGATCGTCGCCCGACGCATCGTCAAGAAGGACCGGATACCTGCCGACGTCTTCCGGCGTGAAGGCGAACCCGTCCTCACCCTCATCACCTGCGCGCCCCCACACGACCCCGACCGAGGCGGCTATCAGAGCAACCTCATCGTGACAGCCGTCCGCTCAGCGTCCTGAGCGGTTTCTCTCTCGCGCCCGCCCGGACCCAGGGGGCTGTCGAAAATGGGCCTTGACCCCGGGTTTTGGACACCGGAGACACTTGGATCTTGATGGTTCAGGAGAACGGAGTCCCCGTGGGGATGAAGCACTATCCCGCCGAGTTCAAGGCGGATGCTGTCGCGTTGTACCGGTCGGGGCCGGGAGCGACGATCAGGTCGGTCGCCGGGGATCTCGGGGTGAACACCGAGACACTGCGGAATTGGATCCGGGCTGCCGACGGGCGCCGCCCAGGCGCCCACTCCTCGTCGGGGCCGCTGCGCAGGCCGGCGACGGTGTTCAGGCAGAGCTCGCCGCGGCCCGGAAGAGGATCCGCGAGCTGGAGGAAGAGCGCGACATCCTGCGCAAGGCGGCCCGGTGTTTCGCGACGGGGACGCGCTGGTGAACCGCTGCCAGTTCGTTGAAGATCACCAGCGCCGGTTCGGCGTGAAGCGGCTCTGCGGCATTCTCGGCCTCTCCCGGTCGAGCTTCTACTACTGGCGCCGCACCGCGGCGGCGGGGGCGGTCCGGCAGACCGCAGAAACCGAGCTCGCGGCCCGGATACGCAAGGTCCACCAGGAATCCGACGGCACCTACGGTGCCCCCAGGATCACCGCCGAGCTCCATGACGAGGGCGGCCCGGTGGTCAACCACAAGCGTGTCGCGAGGATAATGCGGACCATCGGGCTCGAGGGAGTCCGTCTGCGCCGCCGGCACCGCACCACCGTCGCGGACCCGGCCGCCGCGAAGGCGCCGGATTAGATCGGCCGTGACTTCACCGCGGCCGCAGTGAACATGAAGTACGTCGGCGAAGGGGTGGGGATCGGGGGCCCGGTAATGCTCATCCCAGAAGACGGCCACGCCCTCTTCCTCCGTCAGGATCCGCCCCAGCCGCTGCTGGTACAACGAGACGAAGTCGTTTGCCCACACCACCGGCGCCAGGTGCGTGCCCACCTGCGCGTTCCACGAAGGGAACATCTGTGTGCGCACCAGTTGCCAGGCCAGCGTCCGTCGCAGGATCTGCAGACTCTTTGCATCCAGTGACAAAAACCCGTGGCGTACTGCGCTCACCACAAGCGCGGCTTGGTGATCGACTTTCTCCGCAAGATACGTCTCCAGGGCGATCCGCTGCATGCCCTGGGCCCGCAGGTCGGTGTTGAAGTTCCTGCTCTTGGCCGCGCTTGTGACCGGCGTCCGGTGTTCCCGACCGTCACGCTGGAGCCCGGTGATGTGACCTTTCTCGGCGAAGGCCCGCAGCCAGAACTTCGGGACCAGATGGTGCTCTTTGGCGATTTGTGCCCCCATGATCGGGAACCTACGGGTCGGACGCGACGCGGGCTTCCCTATTTGGGCAGTCGTGCCGGCGGACATCAGGGTGTGTCGCCGGAGTAGTACAGCGCGTGGCCGCCGGGCCACCGGGAGAGCGCGGTGGAGAGGGCGACGCCGTCGTCGACTTACTCCGGCCGCCAGCCCGTGATGTTGAGCAGTAGTCCGTCCAGCGGCCCGCCGACCAGGGCGGCGTCGTCTGGTGCGGGAGCGGGCCGGGTTGGGGTCGTCGTGGTCGTGGCCGTATACTCGGCCGCGCAGCAGCTGTTCGTCATCGGCGTTCATCCGCGCCAGCCTTCCATCCGCCACCGACATTGCCGCGGTCCCGGCGCCGGCCTCAGCTGCGGTCCCCCGCTGGGCGCAACCGTCCAGCCAACGGTTCAGCCCTCTTCCGGTACGACCCTCTACGCAGCGGCCGCAGGGCGGGGCAGGCACGGCGTGGGCCAAGTCGGCTCCCACCTCCAAGCCGCCCACCGCTCCGCCTGCGCGAAAATCCCGGAGGGTTCGGCGAGCATCGCCAGGACCTCACCGCGGGCGGCCTCGACGGCCCGGTGCTCGGTGTCGGACACGATGCCGAGCCGCCGCACGTGGGCGTACTCGTCTTCGTCCTTCCACTCCCAGCGGGTGAGGTCGGGCGTGACCACCAAGTGCACGGCGAGGTCGAAGGTGTCGAACCCGGCATCGGTACGGCGGGTGGGGTGCTCGAAGTTGACGTACCAGTTTCGCAGCCCGCCCTCGGTGAAGAAGGCGTTGATGCTGAACCACGCCGCTGGCGGCTTCCACAGCAGCAGCTCCGTCTCCTGCATCACCCCGGGCGCCAGCTCCCACTCCCCCGTCGCCATCGCGTCGAATGCCTCCGTGCGCACAGACCGGTCGCCGTCGACGCGGGCCTTGGCGTACAGGGCTGGCCACAGCGCTTGAGCGCCGGGCGCGCAGGCGGTCGCCAGCGCCTCGCCGGAATCGGTGATTACGCGCAGCGCCTGTTCGCTCCACACCTTCCCGGAGCGGTGCACGTCGCGCCGCACCACCGTCTCCCCCGCCTCAAAGGTCTCCACCGGGTGCCTCCCTCGCGAGCCCGGCCGGGACATCCGACCACACGGGCACCACCTCAGCGCACAAGGGCGGGGCGGGCAAGCCGCCGTTCGGGGCGGCTTGCCCAGGCTCCCCTTGGGCTTGCCCAGCCGCTCAGGCTTGCCCGGCCTCACTCCCCCACAGCGGGCGGGCGAGCCCGGCCCCGCCGCAGTGGAAGCAGCGGCCCGAGCGGGCAGTTCCCGGCGTGCCGATGGTGTCGGCGGCGTCCAGCAGGAGCCGGGCGAGGCCGGTCAGGTGGTCCTTGTGCAGGGCGAGGTCGTGGCGCCTGCCCACCATGATGTCCAGGGCGACGTCTGGGCCGAGGGTCCGGGCGTCCCAGCTGATGCCGCGCGTGGCGGTGGAGATCATGTCGTGCAGGTCGCTGGTGGTCTGCGTCCCGGTCAGCTGTATCCGCGACGCAAGGACGACGTCCGGTGCCTGGACAAAGGACAGGACGCCCGCCGGCAGGACGAACGGCTTGAGGCCGACGACAGGGTCGCTGTGCGTACTGCGCAGCCGGGCCAGCGCGTTCCACATGTAGGTGCCTGAGCCGTACGGCCAGGCAGCCGCGGCCGCGATGTCCTGGTGCTTGTCCCGCCTGTTGCGCCTGATGCTCACGGGTCTCCTCAGCTGGTAATTGCGTCGACGTCTCCTTGGTACGCCGAGATCCGGGACGAGGGCATCGCCCGACTCTCCCCGCTCAAGCACTTGCGCTGGGGGCCGACGGTCCGGCCTCAATCCTCACTGCTCTCGCCGGGACCGGTCGACAACGCGACGGACTGGACGAACTTCGTCAAGCGCGACTGGACCGGCAACATCAGCAGCCGGCGAAGCGACAGCATAGAAGTCGGTTTCTCTTGTTCGTGAGCACCGGCATCATGGTCGTGGGTAGGTGCGTACGGAAGAGAGCGAGTGCGACGGGTGTCTGAAGACGGGCAGGCGGATCTGACGGAGCTGTGGCAGCAGCGTTGGCCCAGTTGCCCTCCGGTTGGGTACAAGCTCCGTGACCCGTACCGGGATGTTTGGGTACGTTTTCACAGTCTGCCGGAGTCGAAGCGGTACGCGGAGGACGAGAGCGAGTACACCGTCGTCCTGGAGCGTTACAACACCGTCCTCGATGAGTTGTTCGCTGGTGCGGACGTGTATGTGATCACACCGCTCTGGACGACCGAAGCTGAGGTTCCGTCATCGCAGCCCGTCACGGGGTATTGGCAGAGCCTTTTGGTGGAGGACGATCCCGACCCTGAGTTCCGCACGTGCTGCCACCTCTTCGCCGCCCGCCGACCCTGGCGGCATGGCTGCATCGACGAGACGCTCCGAAACATCGCCGACGACAAGGTGGCGGGCGTCCTCATCACCGACACCCGGATGCAGCGCGTCCACCACCCCTACGACGGTGGTGCCGACGTCTTCCTCGCCACGCCCGAAGAACGGGACCGGATGCGCGATCGGCACGCCGACTGGCTTTCCTGTCATCCGTCGGGTCTCTGACCGGCTCGAATCGCCGCCCCACTCAGGATGGTCTCCACCGCAAGCACCGGGTTGAGAGGCTCCACGAGTTCCTTGGTAGCGACAGCCACGAGACGCGCGGGCGCATCACCCTCCAGCAACGCGCTCACGTACTCGATGGCCTCCGCAGGCGAGAGCACGGGCAGCCTCTTGCGCAATGTCCGCACAGCATGCATGCGTCTGCGCGTAGGCGCGACTTCGCGGAGCACATCGTCCACCGCGGTGCGAACCGGCAGCCCACGTATACGGGCTCGGTAGTCGTCCTCCCACGCCCCGGTCACCGCAGAGACGACGCCAACCCTGATACAGCCCCCGTTATCTTTTTCGCGGTTCTGCAAGAGGGCCGCTGGCCTCCGGGCCCGGCATGACTGTGTCCCCCTGTCGAAGGCATGACCTGGGGGGTGGTGTCACCGGGCCCGGGAGGTGCCGTCGGAGACGCTGATGAGAGGTCCGGCCACCGCCCGGTCCGGCGCAATGCCGGACAGCTCGCGGGCGGCAGGTCTGCATAACGTGGATGCGCGAGCACGACACCCGAGCCGAGGCCGGCACCGTCAACACCGCTGGAAGGGCAGCATGTTCGAGATCGACAACGTCGGCGTGTTCCTCGGCCTGGACGTGGGCAAGTCCGCCCACCACGGCCACGGACTGACCTCCGCGGGCAAGAAGGTCTTCGACAAGCCGCTGCCCAACAGCGAACCCAAGCTGCGGGCCGTTTTCGACAAGCTGACCGCGAAGTTCGGCACCGTTCTGGTGATCGTGGACCAGCCCGCCTCTATCGGGGCCCTGCCGCTGACGGTCGCCCGCGACGCGGGCTGCCGTGTCGCCTACCTGCCCGGCTTGGCGATGCGGCGGATCGCCGATCTCTACCCCGGCGAGGCCAAGACCGACGCCAAGGACGCCGCGGTGATAGCGGACGCCGCCCGCACCATGCCGCACACCCTGCGGTCCCTGGAGCTGACCGACGAGATCACCGCCGAACTCACGGTCCTCGTCGGCTTCGACCAGGACCTCGCCGCCGAGGCCACCCGCACGTCCAACCGGATACGCGGCCTGCTCACCCAGTTCCACCCCAGCCTGGAACGCGTCCTGGGCCCCCGCCTTGACCACCAGGCCGTCACCTGGCTCCTGGAACGCTACGGCTCCCCGGCCGCCCTGCGCAGGGCCGGTCGCCGCAGACTCGTGGAACTGATCCGCCCGAAAGCCCCCCGCATGGCTCAGCGGCTGATCGACGACGTCTTCGATGCGCTCGACGAACAGACCGTCGTCGTCCCCGGCACCGGCACCCTCGACATCGTCGTCCCCTCCCTGGCCGCCTCGCTCGCTGCCGTCCACACCCAGCGCCGGGCGATGGAAGCCCAGATCAACACCCTGCTGGAGGCCCACCCTCTTTCCGAGGTCCTGACATCGATGCCCGGCGTCGGCGTCAGGACCGCCGCCGTCCTGCTGGTCACCGTCGGCGACGGCACCAGCTTTCCCAGCGCCGCCCACCTCGCCTCCTACGCCGGCCTCGCCCCGGCCACGAAGTCGTCGGGGACCTCGATCCACGGCGAACACGCGCCCCGAGGCGGAAACCGCCAGCTCAAACGCGCCATGTTTCTGTCCGCCTTCGCCTGCATGAACGCCGATCCCGCCTCCCGCGCCTACTACGACAAGCAACGCGCACGCGGCAAAACCCACACCCAGGCTCTCCTCCGCCTCGCCCGCCAACGCATCAGCGTCCTGTTCGCCATGCTCCGCGACGGCACCTTCTACGAGTCCCGCACGCCCGCGGACGTCGAGCTCGCCGCATGACCCAAGCAAGACCAAATCACCCCGACAGGGGCGCCTTGACGAAGGACATAGAGGCACCCCCCCCCGTCGACACGGTCGACCAGGTACGGCCCGTTGCCTGCCAGCATGAACTCCGGATTCCGAGTGCGCATGAACTCCTCGGACGTCCAGTAGACGATCCACACCAATTCGTGCTCCTCGACGTCCACCACAGCCGTGCGCAGTGCCTCTGCGCCCCCAGCACGCCACGTTTGATAGTCGCGCTCCAGTTGTTCCTCGACGGCCCGAACTGCGGCTTCTCGCTCGATCACGCCTGCAACATCCCGTACCGGCCCCCTGCCGACCAGCGAATTCGCACGGCCCAGCGCCACGTACGAGGGGCCTAACGCCGGTACGGAATGGCGTGCCGCTCTACCGCTCGGCGGTGCCGTCCGCACCGTCAATCTCGTAGATCCGCCCTTGAAGCCGTTCACCGGCCCAGTCCAGCCCGACGCCCAGGTCAAACCAATGCCGATCCTTGCGGACGCCGGGCGGTGAGAGGTTCACCGCCGCCCACGAGAACACCCCCAGGAGGATGGAACGCCCGTGCTGCGTGGTGCGCACGGACAACGCAAACGGTGCGGCGAGTGCCGCGCGGGTCACCAACATGACCTGTTCGTACTCAGAATGTCGACGCCCACCTGTGAGAAACCGCGGCGTTTCCAGGATCTTGACCCACTCGACCACTGCGTCTGCCACCTGGGCGCGCAAGGACTCTTCGATGCCCTTCCGGACGGCGGTCGCGGGATCATCGCCGAGCCAGCTAAGCCAGTGATCAGGGTCAGTGAGCTTGCTGAAGTCGTCCTGCGGCACCCCGTGACGGGGATTCTCCTGGTACTCACCTGTCAGATTCCCGCTGCTGTCCACCAACCACGCGCCGCGGATCGCCTCGGGCGGTACGTAGCCGTTCGGGTCGTCGAGATACGTCGGGTCGATCTCGGCGACGCTGCCACCGGGATTCTCAGCAGCCGCCGCCAGTAGTGCCGGCTCGTTCGGTATGCCCTTACGTCGGCTTCGCGAGCCAAAACGCCCCACGTTCCCACCCTCCACCGTTGCCTGGCCAGTTGACCGCGATTGTGCCGCCCCGGTCATGACCGCATGAGGGGGCGTGACGGCGACGGGCGGGTGGGGAATCTCAGCGAGCCGCTCTCCCACCCCCAAGCCAGGGGTGGGAGATTTCCAAAGAGCGTCATCACAGGAATACGACAGCCACGGAACAAGTGCTCTGCGCCAGTACCGCTGCGCACCCAGGGCTGCTGTGACCCCTGCGCCCGGGGCTATGAGCCCAGCCCCGACACCTACTTCGCCTCCACGGCCCCGGTGACTCACCGGCTGGCCGCCTGATCAACGATCCTCCCGAAGGAGAAGTCACCGATGCTCAGCAGCCTCTTCGCCCGCCGTTCCGACGTGCAGGACCCGGCCCTCTGGACGCCGCCGGGCACGACCGTCGTCCAGCGCTACCGCAACACCCTCGGGGAGGGAGAGGGTGCGATCGTCCTTGTCTACACCGGCGACGGCGACCGCGGCCTCACCTACTTCGCCGCCGCCTGCCTCGGCTGCACCTACCGCGCCGCCAGCGACAGCCACCGGTCGCGCCTGACGGAGCCGGAGGCCGCCAACAACCACGCCGCCAGCTGCCGGGCAATGAACCGCGGCATCCCGGCCGCGCCCGACGACACCGAGGCCGCGACGATCGTGCGCTCCCGACTCTGGGACCTGCGCCAGCACGGCGCCTACAGCCCCCACTACGTCACCCTGCGCGACTTCAACATCGACCGTGTCGACCTCCAGCGCCCGGCCGAATTCATCAAGCAGACCATGAGCGTTTTCAGATTGGCCACTGATGGGATGACGGCGGCGAGGGCGCAACGCACGAGGCACCCGTGCCGTTGAGAGAGGTGTTCGACGTCTCAACTCATCAGTGCAGGTGCCTCGTTGGTCTCCTATCCTGCCGCACTCGACCTGCCCCATGCGTTGGTCGAGTGGGTCACCATGCTCATCGTCACCCGCGAGGGTGACCGCCGCTGCAAGCTCCCACCGCACCAACGCGCGCTCGTCGCTCTCGTGTACCTGCGCAAGCACGACACCCTGGCCCAGATAGCCGCCGGCTTCGGCACCTCGGTCGGCACCGCCCACGCTTACACCACCGCAGTGATCGACCTCCTGGCCGCCCAGGCGCCCGGCCCTGCTCAAGGTCCTGCGCGAGCACGAACCGCACTACGTACCGCTCGACGGCACGCTCGCCGAGTGCGACCGGGTCGGCGACGGCCGGGCCGATTACTCGCACAAGCACCGTCGCCACGGTGTGAACGTGCAGGTCGTAACCGATCCGACCGGGCAGGTGCTGTGGATCTCGCCGGCCTTGCCGGGCCGGTGCCACGACCTAACTGCGGCCCGCACTCATCGGATCATCCGGATCTGCGAACGCCAGGGCGTCCCCATCCTGGCCGACCGCGCCTACACGGGTGCCGGCCCCTGGGTCACCACCGGACGCAGACGCCCACCCGGCGGGCAGCTGACCCCGACAGAACGGACGGTCAACCGGGCACTGGCCACGTCCCGAGCGCCCGTCGAACGCGGGATGGCACGACTCAAGTCCTGGCGCATCTTTCGCAGATCGCGATGCAGCCCGAATCGAATGACGCCAATCGCCAAGGCCGTCCTCACCCTGGAGAGGCAGCGCTGAAAACGCTCAATGCTCCAGCTCACCCAGAGCGAGCCGCACTTCCTCACCGCCAAGCCCCACTCCAGCGGCACCGGCACCCAGTTCCTGCTCCAGCCGCACCCGCCCCGGAAGTAACCGCCGCAGCGCAGATCACAGGCACTCGAACAACAGCGGCGGCTTCTACGCGCCGCCACACCGCGCAGACCGTCGCCCCGGCCGAATCGGCCGGGGCGACAGCACTTCTGCAGGGCGACCGCAGCATCGGCAAGAGACCGGCCGCCCCGCCCCCCTTCACCCATGTCGAGATCAGGAGAACTCCAGCATGCATCGTCCCGCCGCCTTCGCCGCCCTGCTCGGACTGACCCGCGCCGCCAGCGCGATCGGCGACTACATCGTTAACACGGCAAAGATCGTGTCCACCATGTCGAGTGTCTCGGTACCGCGGCTCGCGACCGGGGTTGGCGGTCTCCTGTCGCAAGGTGCCGGTGTCGCGGTCGTGCGGCGTCGCGGTCTCGCCTCGGGATTCGCTCTTGTGGTTGGTCGCTGATTGACCTCCATCGATCAGATCGCCACCCTGGGTCGTCTTGCCTGTCGGACGACATCAGAACGTCAGTGGCCGACGACACGGGATGTCAGCTGGCTATGTAGGAGGGATTCGAGAACGTCTGTAGCCCAGCATTGAGAACACCCGGTTCCACGGGAAAGCGATGTCGCCGAGTTCTGGGTTCTGGCACAGATCTTGGGGAGTCGTCGCGGAGCGTTACCCCGTTGTTCGATTGCGAGGAGACGGGTTCGCGTGAGACCGCGTACGCCTGGTCGTCCAGCAATTAGAAATGACGCTCCATCAGGTACCCGCTGCTCGCTGCTGCAGCCGGTTGTGGCCGTGATGGTGCTGGTCATGCAGACCGATGCACCGTTCTGGGACTCTCTGGTGTTCGATGGAATCGACGAGGTGGATGTCGAGGCGGTCACGGCCGCGTTCGGCACGGTCGAGGTGGCGGCGAGAGGCCGCGCGGCCGGTCGGAGCAGCGATCGACGACATTGGTGAGGCCACCGGGCAGGCGTTCAACGCGGCCGGCTGCCGCAGTGTCAGCGAGGACATCGCGCTGCTCTCCTGGCGGGCGCAGCGCCATGCCCAGGCGGTCGGCCAGGTCAATGAGAACTATCCGCCAGACGAGTTGATGAAGACCATCGCGCTGGTTCGGCAGCTTTGTCGGGTCTGCTGTCTGCGGCGCAGAAGCCTGTGCTCACGCTGAACCGGGCGCTGGCCATCGCGATGGTCCAGGGGCCAGGTGCGGGTCTGGCCCTGCTCGACACCCGCGACGCCGACCCTCGCATAACCGGCAGCCACTGCCTCGCGGCGGTGCGGGCCCAACTGCTCGACCTGGCCGGTGACCACGAGACCGCAGTCACGCACTATCGCGCCGCCGCGGAGCAGACCACCAGCCGCTCCGAACGGGAATACCTCCTTCGACAGGCCCACCGAACCTCCTGAGCTGGCACGCTGAACGATGCTCGGCCGCAGCCTCGGGCTCTAGGGAAGTTGCCGCGGCACGGCCGGCTTCATGTCGCTGACCTGAACGTGACGGCTACGACACCTCACCGCGAGCGGAAATAGGATCGCCACGAGTGGTGTTGGTGAGGGAAGTTTGCCGTTTCAGGAGGGGTCATGCGAGCGATTCAGATGTCCGAAGTGGGCGGTCCCGAGGTGCTACGACTGGTCGATATTGATCAACCGACGCCGGGCCCGGGCCAAGCGGTCGTGGAGGTCGCCGCGTCCGGCGTCAACTTCCTCGACGTATACCACCGCCAGGGCCGGTACACTCTCCCGCTGCCCTTCACCCCGGGCACTGAGGGCACGGGCACGGTCCTCGAGGTTGGACCCGGCGTCACCCACGTCGCTGTGGGAGACCGGGTCGGCTGGGTGGAGATTCCCGGCACCTATGCCGAGCAGGCCGTCGTGGACTCCTCCCGGCTCGTGCCCCTGCCCTACGGCGTCGACTTCGAGGCCGCCGCCGCCGTGCTGCTGCAGGGCATGACGGCGCACTACCTCGTCAAAGACGCCTACCCGGTCCAGCCAGGCGACACGGTGCTCGTGCACGCTGCTGCCGGCGGCATGGGGCTTCTGCTGACTCAGCTCATCACCCATCTCGGCGGCAGAGTGATCGGCACAACCTCGACACCGGAGAAGGCCCAGCTGGCGCGGCGCGCCGGGGCCGCCGAGGTGATCCTCTACTCAACAGTGGACGATCTCGCGGCCGAGGTGAAGCGGCTCCATAGCGGCCAGGGCCTGCCTGTCGTCTTCGACGGCGTTGGCAGGGACACCTTCGATGCGAGCCTCGCCAGCCTGCGAACCCGCGGCCACCTGGTGCTCTTCGGCGCCGCGAGTGGTGCAGTGCCGCCCTTCGACCCCATCCGGCTCGCCGAGGGCGGTTCACTGACCCTGATCCGGCCAAGCCTCGGGCACTTCATCGCCGATCGGTCCGAGCTGCTCCGACGCGCCGCCGACGTGCTTGAATTGGTGCGCACCAAGGCGCTTGAGACCACCGTGACGGCCCGCTACCCGCTCGCCGAGGTCGCCCAAGCTCACCGCGATCTGGAGGCTCGGCGTACCACCGGCAAGCTACTCGTCATCCCGTAGGCACGGGGTATGGATAGCAGCCGGTAGCGGATTTCCCCAGGGAGACGCCTACCGCACCAACATTGGCTCCGAACCAGACGGGCCAGCACGACGGTCACGGCGGATCGTCACATACAGCGCAACCTTGGACACGGATACCCGCATGCGGGCTCCCAACGGGACAGCACACCGATCCTCTCACCGCAAGACCCCGACTGCCGTCAAAACTCGGTTCTGGCACAGATCTTGGGGAGCGGTCGCGGAGAGTCATCGCGGTGTTCGAGGATGGGGTGTCCTGTCTCGTCCAGTCGAGGCGTCTACTCAGCGAATCCAGTTGCTTGGCTGGTGCAGCCCATCATTCAGTCGTTCGGTTGTTCGCGGTGCAGGTGCTCAGAGCGGGACTGGAGGATGTCCAGGGCCTCGTGGATCGAGCAGCCGAGGTGGTCTCGGAACTGCTTGATGGCCTTGATGGGTCATGCCGCTGAGGATCTCCTCGTCCGCGAAGGAGAGCGGGCTGGCCGTCCAGGGGGCGGACGTGGGGTCTCCACCGGGCCAGTCGACGTCGTTCAGGGTGGCGAGCAGGCGGCCGTCCGCGAGCGCCACCGCCACGTCCATGCCGCGGGCCGCCTTCTCCGTGAAGGCAACGGGTGCGGTGTGGTCCAGGAGGAAGACGAAGTGCTGGGCAATACGCTGCCGCCACTCATCGAGCTCGCCGTCGCCGTCCAGGCGCAGGTTGGAGTTCCAGGCTGCCTGGGCGAGAACCGATACGAGCAGCCCGAGGAAGTCCGAGTTCAACAGGTCGTCCGCGTGCTCGATCAGAATCGCGAGGTCCTGGTTCCCATGGCAGGGACCGTGCCAGTCGTGGAGGCAGTCGACGAGCGCGTCCCAGTTGTGGCCGAAGTCGCCGAGGAACGACAGCTCCCGGGCGAAGGTGCGGAAGACGGACGCCGGATCCCGCATTTCCCGCCCGTCCAGCCGCAGGACCAGACCGTTTCGCTGCACGAGCGCGGCCGTTTCCGACGCCAGCCATGGGTCGGCCGGGGAGGTGAACACGACCCATGGGGAGCGGTGTTCCGTCAGAGTGGGCTTGGCCATCATGGGTGAGATCCTTGCACGGCATTTGCTCGGAGCCCGAGCGGTTAAAGGAGGGCAGATCGTGCTCGAAGAGCGCCGTCCACCCAGGTCAGGAGACTGCCGATGACCTTCTTCAATGCGAACGGACAGCGGGAGGGTTGAGCTTCGGCGCCGTCCTTGCGGGGCTACTGCAGCAGGATCATCTTCCGCAGCAGGTGGAAGCCAGCTCGTCCGTAGAACTGCCTTTTGATCTTCTTGATGCGGTTGACGGCGCCCTCGATGCTGCCGGAGCTCCAGTCGAGAGTGAGTCCGGCTGTCACGGCGTCGAGGTCTCGGAGCAGGTGCAGGGCGAAGCCGGTGAGACCGGGCAGTTGGCTTGCGTCGACTGCGTCGATCCAGGCAGGGAGCCTGGCGCCGAGGCGGTCGGTGAGTATTTCGGCGAAGTCTCGGACGTGTCCGGCGGCGGTGTCCAGTTCGGGGCAGCGTGCCAGGACATCCTTCAGACCGGCGCGGTCGTCCTCGCTCAGCGCGGTGGGGTGTCGGGTGAGCCAGCCGGTCACCTGCCGCACCGTCGGAGGCCGGGGCGGCGCGCCGGCCGGAGCCCCGCGGAGGGGGGCGATGTGGCTGCGGACCATCTGGTAGGTGACGGGCGCGTGGTCGGCAACGAGTTCGCTGTGGAGGCGGGTGACGCTGGTGCATCCCTCGGCGAATCGTCGCTCCAGGTAGGGCTTGTAGGGGTCCAGCCTGCTGGGCCGGGGCCGGCTGTCGCGAATGGTGTCCTGCCAGCGTGCGGCGTTCGCGTATCTGAGCACGGTGTTGAGGCCCCAGCCCAGGTGCCGGGCAATCGCCCGGCGCGAGTGGCCTTGGGCAAGGAGCTCGTGGACCAGGGCGTGCGCGGCCTTCTTTCGCTCAGCCCGCCGGCCGATGGGCGCCGGGTCGTCCTGCGGTCGGCCGGAAGTGAGTCGGGTGGCCTCCGGCAACATGCTGCTGGGCGAAGGGTCGCGCAGGCAGTCGCGGTGGGCGGCAACGCAGGTT
The DNA here is from genome assembly GCF_042717135.1 of Streptomyces sp. NPDC058620. NCBI lineage: Bacteria > Bacillati > Actinomycetota > Actinomycetes > Kitasatosporales > Streptomycetaceae > Streptomyces > Streptomyces sp. NPDC058620. Next base: position 298 of record NZ_JBHXQO010000080.1, on the reverse strand, counting down.
TCCACGGCTCGGCCGAGGCCCTGCCACAGGTGGAACCGGTCGGCGACCTGCAGAGCGTCGGGGGCACCGCGTCGTGCTCCCTTGGCGTAGGCGCCCGCCCGGTCCCGGCAGATGATCTCCACGCCGGGGTGGCGGAGCAGCCAGGCGGCTAGTACTGCAACGGTGTTTGGTGTGACTGGTGGCCAGGGTGGTCGTTGGTCTGCTTATGGGTGGGGTACTTGGTGACGTGAGGGCGTGGGCGGCGGGTCTGGGAGAGTTGCACGAGCGGTTCGTGCACCGGTTTGCCCGGTCGGAGCCG
>NZ_JBHXQO010000079.1:0-22952 GCF_042717135.1 Streptomyces sp. NPDC058620 | reverse complement strand
CGCCGGAGGCATGAATCCCGCGCCGGCGGTTCCACCCGCGCACTCAGCCGACGTACGCCCCGCTCGCCGTCAGCCGCAGGGCCGTGTCGATCAGCGGCACGTGACTGAACGCCTGCGGGAAGTTGCCCACCTGGCGCTGGAGCCGGGAGTCCCACTCCTCCGCGAGCAGCCCCAGGTCGTTACGGAGCGAGAGGAGCTTCTCGAAGAGCCGGCGCGCCTCGTCGACCCTTCCGATCATGGCGAGGTCGTCCGCCAGCCAGAACGAACACGCCAGGAACGCGCCCTCGTCGCCCTCCAGGCCGTCCACGCCCGCGTTCTCGCCCGCCGTCGGGTAGCGCAGGACGAAGCCGTCCTCCGTGGACAGCTCGCGCTGGATCGCCTCGATCGTGCCGATCACCCGCTTGTCGTCCGGCGGCAGGAAGCCCATCTGCGGGATCAGCAGCAGGGACGCGTCCAGCTCCTTCGAGCCGTAGGACTGCGTGAAGGTGTTGCGCTCCGGGTCGTAGCCCCGCTCGCAGACATCACGGTGGATCTCGTCGCGCAGGTCGCGCCAGCGCTCCAGCGGCCCGTCCGTGTCCCCGGACTCGATCAGCTTGATCGTGCGGTCGACCGCGACCCAGGCCATCACCTTGGAGTGCACGAAGTGGCGGCGCGGCCCGCGCACCTCCCAGATGCCCTCGTCGGGCTCGTCCCAGTGCTTCTCCAGATACTCGATCAGCTTGAGCTGGAGCCCGACCGCGTAGTCGTTGCGGGTCAGGCCGGTCATGTGCGCCAGGTGCAGCGCCTCGGTGACCTCGCCGTAGACATCGAGCTGGAGCTGCCCCGCCGCGCCGTTGCCGACGCGGACCGGGCCGGAGTTCTCGTAACCGGGCAGCCAGTCCAGCTCGGCCTCGCCCAGCTCCCGCTCGCCCGCGATCCCGTACATGATCTGCAGGTTCTCGGGGTCGCCCGCGACGGCCCGCAACAGCCATTCGCGCCAGGCCCGGGCCTCCTCGCGGTAGCCGGTGCGCAGCAGCGAGGACAGGGTGATCGCCGCGTCGCGCAGCCAGGTGTAGCGGTAGTCCCAGTTCCGTACGCCCCCGATCTCCTCCGGCAGGGAGGTCGTCGGGGCCGCCACGATGCCGCCGGTGGGCGCGTACGTCAGGGCCTTGAGCGTGATCAGGGAGCGGACCACGGCCTCCCGGTAGGGCCCGTGGTACGTGCACTGGTCGACCCATTCGCTCCAGAACTGCTCCGTGGCCTCCAGTGACCCCTCCGGGTCGGGGAGGGCGGGGGGCTCGCGGTGCGAGGGCTGCCAGCTGATCGTGAGCGCGACCCGGTCACCCGGTCCCACGGTGAAGTCGGAGTACGTCGTCAGGTTCTTGCCGTAGGTCTCGGCCGGAGTGTCCAGCCAGACCGAGTCGGGACCGGCGACGGCGACGGTACGTCCGTCGACCTTGTGCACCCAGGGCGTGACCCGGCCGTAGCTGAACCGCATGCGCAGTTCCGAGCGCATCGCCACCCGGCCGCTCACGCCCTCCACGATCCGGATCAGTTGCGGGGCGCCGTCACGCGGTGGCATGAAATCGGTCACGCGGACGGTGCCGCGCGGCGTGTCCCACTCCGATTCCAGGATGAGGGAGTCCCCTCGGTAGCGGCGGCGGTCCGCGTAGGGCGGTGATGTCTCCGCGCCGGTCGTAGGAGCCAGGCGCCAGAAGCCGTGCTCCTCCGTGCCCAGCAGTCCTGCGAAGACGGCGTGTGAATCGAAGCGGGGCAGGCACAGCCAGTCGGCTGTGCCGTCCCGGCAGACCAGGGCAGCGGTCTGCATGTCTCCGATGAGTGCGTAATCCTCGATGCGCCCGGCCACGTGCGTCTCCAGTCGAACGGCCATGTCGCCCCGAGGGGCGCTTACTGCGGGTCAAGGTCTTGTAGAAGAACCGACGAGATCTCGCACCGGCTGAGCGGGCGGGGGTGGTGCCGCTGGCCGGCCGACTCGGCAGCGAGTGTCCGAGCAGGATACGACGCGAAAGGATGATCCGCGCGACGGTCTTGACAACGCCGCTGCGCCGAACGGGTGGGACGTGAAACGAGTGCGGTCATCCTGTGTGGCCGGTGTGAGGGAGTGTGGCCGGAAGCAGCCTCTCGCTGTCGCTGTTACCCTGGTAGCCCGTGGACCGGTGGTCGTTCCCGACAGTGGACGAGGCCCCCGAACCGCAGCGACGGCACCTCCGGAACCTCCGGTACGGCACGCCGGTACGCACCTCACGATCGCGACCACGGGAGCCCCCTTTGGCTATGCAGCCCACATCCACGACGACCAAGCACATCTTCGTCACCGGGGGTGTCGCCTCCTCCCTCGGCAAGGGTCTGACTGCCTCCAGCCTGGGTGCCCTGCTCAAGGCGCGGGGTCTGCGGGTCACCATGCAGAAGCTCGACCCCTACCTCAACGTCGACCCGGGCACGATGAACCCCTTCCAGCACGGAGAGGTGTTCGTCACCAACGACGGCGCCGAGACCGACCTGGACATCGGCCACTACGAGCGCTTCCTCGACGTCGACCTCGACGGCTCGGCCAACGTCACCACCGGCCAGGTCTACTCGCAGGTCATCGCCAAGGAGCGGCGCGGCGAGTACCTCGGCGACACCGTCCAGGTCATCCCGCACATCACCAACGAGATCAAGCACCGCATCCGCCGCATGGCGACCGACGACGTCGACGTCGTCATCACCGAGGTCGGCGGCACGGTCGGTGACATCGAGTCGCTGCCGTTCCTGGAGACCGTCCGCCAGGTCCGCCACGAGGTCGGCCGGGACAACGTCTTCGTGGTCCACATCTCACTGCTGCCCTACATCGGCCCGTCCGGCGAGCTGAAGACCAAGCCCACCCAGCACTCGGTCGCGGCCCTGCGCAACATCGGTATCCAGCCGGACGCCATCGTGCTGCGCGCGGACCGTGAGGTCCCGACCGCCATCAAGCGCAAGATCTCGCTGATGTGCGACGTCGACGAGACCGCCGTGGTGGCCTGCCCGGACGCCCGGTCGATCTACGACATCCCCAAGGTGCTGCACACCGAGGGCCTGGACGCCTACGTCGTGCGCAAGCTCGACCTGCCGTTCCGCGATGTCGACTGGACCACGTGGGACGACCTGCTGGACCGCGTCCACAACCCCGACCACGAGATCACCGTCGCACTCGTCGGCAAGTACATCGACCTGCCCGACGCGTACCTCTCCGTCACCGAGGCCATCCGGGCCGGCGGTTTCGCGAACAAGGCCCGCGTCCAGGTCAAGTGGGTCGCCTCCGACGACTGCAAGACCCCGGCCGGCGCCGCGAAGCAGCTCGCCGACGTCGACGCGATCTGTGTCCCCGGCGGCTTCGGCGACCGCGGTGTCAACGGCAAGATCGGCGCCATCCAGTACGCCCGCGAGAACAAGGTGCCGCTGCTCGGCCTCTGCCTCGGCCTCCAGTGCATCGTGATCGAGGCGGCGCGCAACCTCGCCGAGATCCCCGACGCCAACTCCACCGAGTTCGACGCCGCCACCTCCCACCCCGTCATCTCGACGATGGAGGAGCAGCTCGCCTACGTCGAGGGCGCGGGCGACCTGGGCGGCACGATGCGCCTCGGCCTGTACCCGGCGAAGCTCGCCGAGGGTTCGGTCGTCCGTGAGGCGTACGCCGACCAGCCGTACGTGGAGGAGCGTCACCGCCACCGCTACGAGGTCAACAACGCCTACCGCGCCGAGCTGGAGAAGAAGGCCGGTCTGGTCTTCTCCGGCACCTCCCCGGACAACAAGCTCGTCGAGTTCGTCGAGTACCCCCGTGAGGTCCACCCCTACCTGGTCGCCACCCAGGCGCACCCGGAGCTCACGTCGCGCCCGACGCGCCCGCACCCGCTCTTCGCCGGCCTGGTGAAGGCTGCCGTGGAGCGCAAGACGGCCAAGTAGTCAGCAGGAGATACGGTTGGCCGGGGTACGCGTCCGCAGGGACACGTACCCCGGTTTCTGTTTGTTCGTGGGAGGACGTAGATGGGTTTCCAGGACACGCCCGAGGAATGGCAGGTCACCGCGACCGCAACGCCCTTCACCGGCAAGAAGACCAGCATCCGGGCCGACGACGTCGTCATGCCTGACGGCAGCGTCGCCCGTCGCGACTACCAGGTCCACCCCGGCTCCGTCGCCGTCCTCGCGCTCGACGAGGACGGCAGGGTCCTCGTCCTGCGGCAGTACCGGCACCCCGTGCGCCACAAGCTCTGGGAGATCCCGGCCGGGCTGCTCGACGTCCCCGGTGAGAACCCCCTGCACGCCGCCCAGCGCGAGCTGTACGAGGAGGCGCACGTCAAGGCCGAGGACTGGCGGGTGCTGACCGACGTCTACACCACCCCGGGCGGCTGCGACGAGGCCGTGCGCATCTTCCTGGCCCAGGATCTCTCCGAGGCGGTGGGCGAACGCTTCGAGGTCGCCGAGGAGGAGGCCGACATGGAGCTGGCGAGGGTGCCGCTCCAGGACCTCGTACGCGGGGTACTCGCCGGCGATCTGCACAACAACTGTCTCGTCGTGGGCGTCCTCTCGCTCACCGCCGTGCTCGCCGGCGAGGGTGTGGACTCGCTGCGTCCGGCCGAAGCCCCGTGGCCTGCCAGGCCGTTCGAGGTCTGACGGCCCGTCCGCGCTCCTCCTCGTGACCCGCCCCCGGTCGGACGATCGTAAAAATCGCTGATCCGATCGGGGGACCCTTCCGCCGCGCTCCACCGTGATCGTCCGCACCCCTGAACTACGCTCGGGAAGCCCCGACCGGAGTTCCGGCGGGCACCGCGTGCAGCGAAGTGGAGCGTGGCTCGTGACCGATCAGGTGGTGGACACCAGCGGCCCGGCCGGAGCAGCGGGGACCGAGGAGCCGTCCGGTGCCGTCCCACCCCAATTCTTCGGGCGGGAACGCGAGTTGAAGGAGCTGCGGGCCGATATCGAGCGGGCCGGTCTGGACACGCTCGCCGGGCGGGGGAGTGCCCGTGCCAGGGTGCTGCTCATCGCGGGCCGGCCTGGTTCGGGCCGCAGCGCACTGGCCGCCGAGCTGGCCCGACGACTCGCTGGTTCCGCTTCCGTTCCGGGTTCCGCTTCGAGTTCCGGTCCGGGCTCCGGTCCCGCTTCGGGTGCGGCCCTTCCGGGTGACTATCCCGACGGTGTGCTGAGGGTCGGACTCACCGACCCGGACGGCCACCGGGTCCCCACGGAACGTACCGCCCGCGACATCCTGAACCTGCTCGGTGTGACCGGCCCGCCCGGCGCCGACGAGGACGAACTCTCCGAGATGGTCCGCGAGGCCCTCGCCGTACGCCGCGTCCTGCTCCTGCTCGACGACGCCGTGGACGCCGGACAGGTCGACCCGCTCATGCCCGACAACCCGGACTGCCTGGTCGTGGCCACCGCGACGGGCCCGCTCACCGGAATCCCGGGCGTCCGCCCCTGCACCATCGGCGGCCTGGACGCGGGCTCCGCCGTGCAGCTGCTCGGCCGGATCATCGGCCAGGTCCGCATCACCGTCGACCCGCGCACCGCCGAGACGCTCGCCGAGGAGTGCGGCGGACAGCCCGCCGCACTGGTCCTGGTCGGCGGCTGGCTCGCCGCCCACCCCCACGCGTCCGTGGCCGACGTCACCAAGCAGATGCACGAGCTGCCGGACGACGTGGAGCAGCCCACCGGCGCCCGGCCGCTGGCCCGCGCGTTCCGCCTGGTCCACGAGTCCCTGCCGCAGACCGCCGCCCGGATACTGCGCCTGCTCGCCCTCGCGCCCGCCGGACTCGCCGACGCCCACACCGCCTCCGCACTGGCCGGCTGTTCCGTGTCGGCGGCCCAGTCGACGCTGGACGACTTCGTCGGCCTCGGCCTGCTGCGTACGAACGGTGCCGCCCTGCCGCAGTACGAGGTGCCCGGCTGCCTGGCCCCGATGCTGCGCGCGCTCCTGGAGGACCGGGACAGGCCCGCCGAGATCGAGCTGGCCAGGGCCCGGATGCTGGAGCGGACCGTGCGGCAGCTCCAGTCCTGCCGCGCGGTCACCGACCCGGAGGACTCCCCGTCCCAGCGGAAACTGGCGGGTCTGCCGCGGTCCCTGCGGTTCTCCCACGCCGAGTCGGCCGCCGCCTGGCTGCGGATGCGCCAGCCCGCGCTGCTGGCATCGGCCAGGATCGCGGTCGAGAACGGTGAGCTGGACACCCTGGCCAGGCGGCTGGTGGCCGCACTCGTTAGGGCGCTGGCCGTGCACCGGGGGACCGATGAGGCGGCGCCGGAGCTGTACGGGCTGCATCAGCTGGTCCTCGATGTCGCCGAACGTCGCGACCTGCCGCGCGAAAAGGCCGCCGCCCTGCTGAATCTCGCCGACCTGGACGCCGGAACCGGCCGTACGCAGGAGGCGCTGACCCGCTACCGGGCCGCGCTGGACGCCGGACGCGAGGCGAAGGACCTGTACGCGACCGGCCGCGCGATGGAATCCGTAGGCGGCGCCTACGCCGAGCTCGGGGACTTCCACCGGGCCTCCGACTGGTACGGCCGGGCGCTCGCGCAGCGGCTCACCCAGGGGGAGCGGGCCGACGAGGCACGGCTGTACGGGCGGCTGGGCGCCGTCCACACCTATGCCGGGCGGTACGGCGAGGCCCTGCGGAACTGGCGGGCCGCCGCGGCCGGATACCGCAGGCTCGGGGACCTGCCGGCCCAGGCGCGGGCGCTCAGCGAGGCCGCGCGGGTGCAGGAGTACGCGGGCCGTCCGCAGGAGTCGCTCCACACCTGCCGCGAGGCGGTGGAGCTGGCACGGCAGGCGCAGGACGTGCGGCTTCAGGCGGCGCTCCAGCTCAGGCTGGCCGACACCCTGGACCGGCTGGGAGACCCCGCGGCGGCCAGGCTGCACCGGGCTGCGGCCGACAGATTGCTTGGCGAGGAAGGTTCTGCCTACGAAATCCGTAGTGCTTCGGCTGAAAGTTAATGCTTTGTAAGGCTAGACAGCGCGAAGTCCTTCATTAGACTGGCTCCTGCCGCGTGTCACTGCGGTGTCTCCATTTATGCTGGGTGTATCCGGGTATCCACCGCTATGCCCGTCCCCCCTCCGAGCCAAGGACCGTGATCGACGTGAAGGTCGGCATCCCCCGCGAAGTCAAGAACAACGAGTTCCGGGTGGCGATCACCCCTGCCGGAGTGCATGAGCTCGCCCGCCACGGCCACCAGGTCCTGGTCGAGCAGAACGCCGGCGCCGGTTCGTCCATCACGGACGAGGAGTACGTCGCCGCCGGAGCGCAGATCCTGGCCACCGCGGACGAGGTCTGGGCCGCCGCCGACCTGCTGCTCAAGGTCAAGGAGCCGGTCGCCGAGGAGTACCACCGCCTCCGCAAGGGCCAGACGCTCTTCACCTACCTGCACCTGGCCGCCTCCCGCGAGTGCACCGACGCGCTGCTCGAGTCGGGCACCACGGCCATCGCGTACGAGACGGTCGAGACCGCCAACCGCGCGCTGCCGCTGCTCGCCCCGATGTCCGAGGTCGCGGGCCGGCTGGCCCCGCAGGTCGGCGCCTACCACCTGATGCGCTCGGTCGGCGGCCGTGGTGTGCTGCCGGGCGGCGTCCCGGGCACCGCCGCGGGCAAGGCCGTCGTCATCGGCGGCGGCGTCTCCGGCTGGAACGCCACCCAGATCGCCGTCGGCCTGGGCTTCCACGTCACGCTGCTCGACCGCGACATCAACAAGCTCCGTGAGGCCGACAAGATCTTCGGCACCAAGGTGCAGACGGTCGTCTCCAACGCCTTCGAGCTGGAGAAGGCGGTCGTCGAGGCCGACCTCGTCATCGGCGCCGTTCTGATCCCCGGAGCGAAGGCCCCGAAGCTGGTCACCAACGAGCTCGTCGCCAAGATGAAGCCCGGAAGTGTACTTGTCGACATTGCAATCGATCAGGGTGGCTGCTTCGAGGACTCGTACCCGACGACGCACGCCGAGCCGATCTTCACGGTCCACAACTCGGTCTTCTACTGCGTCGCCAACATGCCGGGCGCGGTGCCGAACACCTCCACGTACGCGCTCACCAACGCCACGCTCCCGTACATCGTGGAGCTCGCGAACCGGGGCTGGGTCGAGGCCCTGCGCCGCGACGCCGCGCTCGCCAAGGGGCTCAACACCCATGACGGGCAGGTTGTTTACCGCGAGGTGGCCGAGGCGCACGGCCTCGACCACGTCGAGCTGCTCACGCTTCTCGGCTGACGGGTCAACACCTCCCGTCAACCTCACGCGTCCGGCCGGACCTTGCCGAGCAAGGTCCGGCCGGACGCATGTCCGGGCCCCGCGAGGCGTCCGCTCAACTCGCCTCGAACGTAACCCTTTACCCGTTTCGTGCCCCCGCGAAATGTGCGGCTTGTTCTCCGTGCACCCTTGACAGAGAGGTGTTCGATTGCCGACACATCGGGCCGGGTCCGGCGGATTGTGTTGCTGCGGACCGGTGACACGCCATAGAGTCGCCAATCGTCGGCATGGTGCCACGCTGACCTATCGATAAGTTTCCTGGTCACATCCAAGGAGGTAAGACGACTTGTGAATGAGTCGACATTTACTCCTGGGGGTGGTCAACCAGGGATGCCTGCACGGGGTCTGAGCCCGATCGGGCTCGAAGCTGTCGGCTCCGTCGCTGTCCGCACCTTCGCCACTCACCAGCACATGACGACAGCCCCCCAGATGATGGACGGCCTACACGTGAACGCCACGGCCGGCAACGAGAGTGGTCGCAAGTCCGACCACTTCGCCGACTTCGCCGAGGTGCCCGAGGGGCACTTCTACGACCCCGATGCCGAGTACGAGCCCGATCCGGAGTACGCGGCCACGCTCGCCCCCGACGCCGCACGCCAGCGCCGCGAGCGGATCGGCCCGACGGGCCGCCCGCTGCCGTACTTCCCGATCCCGGGCCCGCTGACCGATCACGGCCCCGCGAAGATCATCGCGATGTGCAACCAGAAGGGCGGCGTCGGCAAGACCACGTCGACCATCAACCTGGGTGCGGCGCTCGCGGAGTACGGACGACGCGTCCTGCTCGTCGACTTCGACCCGCAGGGTGCCCTGTCGGTCGGCCTCGGGGTCAACCCGATGGAGCTCGACCTCACCGTCTACAACCTGCTCATGGAGCGGGGCATGTCGGCCGACGAGGTCCTGCTCAAGACCGCAGTGCCCAACATGGACCTGCTCCCGAGCAATATCGACCTCTCGGCCGCGGAAGTGCAGCTGGTCAGCGAGGTGGCCCGCGAGTCCACCCTGCAGCGTGCCCTGAAGCCGCTGATGGCCGACTACGACTACATCGTGATCGACTGTCAGCCCTCGCTCGGCCTGCTCACCGTGAACGCCCTGACGGCGGCTCACAAGGTGATAGTGCCGCTCGAGTGCGAGTTCTTCGCGCTGCGAGGTGTGGCGCTGCTCACCGAGACCATCGAGAAGGTCCAGGAGCGGCTCAACCCGGAACTGGAGCTCGACGGCATCCTCGCCACCATGTACGACTCCCGCACGGTGCACAGCCGCGAGGTGCTCGCGCGCGTCGTCGAGGCATTCGACGACCACGTCTACCACACGGTCATCGGGCGCACGGTGCGCTTCCCGGAGACCACGGTCGCCGGTGAGCCCATCACCACGTACGCCTCCAACTCGGTCGGTGCGGCCGCCTACCGTCAGCTCGCCAGGGAGGTGCTCGGCCGGTGTCACGCCGAGTGAGTCTTCCGGGGGCCGACGAACTGTTCCGTACGACCGGGGGGATGGGCCTCCAGGCCTCTTCACCCGCGGAGCGGCGACGCAAGGCCAACGGTGAGGCACGCGTGCCGGCGCCGGCCGGGGAGAGCGACTCCCGGACGGACGCGCCGGGGCAGAGCGGGGGACCGGCAGGAGCGGGGAGCGGTTCGCCCGCCCCGTCCCGCGAGGAGCACGCGGCGGCCGACGCCGACGGGAACGCGCCGCGCAGCCGAGGCGGCGAGGCCGACCGTGCCGCGCCGGCCGGTACGCCCGGTTCCGGGTCCCGGCCGTCCTCCCAGGAGCCCGTACCCGCCGTCCAGCAGCAGCGCAGGCGCGGTGGCGGACGTGGTGCGAACCGCAGGCCCAGCGGCCGGGAGCGCCACGACGAGAAGATCACGGTCTATGTGTCGGCCGAGGAACTGATGGACCTCGAGCACGCCCGGCTGGTCCTGCGCGGCGAGCACGGGCTCGCCGTCGACCGCGGGCGCATCGTCCGCGAGGCCGTCGCGGTGGTCCTCGCGGACCTGGAGTCGCGGGGCGACGCGAGCATCCTCGTACGGCGCCTGCGCGGCCGCTGAACGGAGCGGCGCCGGTAGCCTGCCCGGGAGGGCCGCCGACCGGGTGGCCCGGCCCTCGGGTACGGGCCACCGCCCGCCCGTCTCCCCGCCGCACCCCTGGACCCCGATGCCGACGACCGACGACGACGCCCGCCCGCCCCGCCGGACCCTCGGCCGCGGGCCGGGCGCCGCGCCCACGCCGGCCCCGTCACCCTCCGGACCACCGGGGGACGCCTCCGCACCGGCACCGGACCCCGTACTGGACGTACAGGACACCCCCGCGCCGGACGCGCCGGCTCCCGCAGCGGACGCACCGGCACCGGATACCCCGGCCCCCGTACCGGACGTACCGCAGCCGTCCCCCGCCCCCGGCGTACCCGAAGCGCCGCTCGAAGCGGTCCCGGCCGGGTCCGGTGGGGCCGATGGCAAGCGGTTCACCGTACGGCTGGCGAACTTCGAGGGGCCCTTCGATCTCCTGCTCCAGCTGATCTCCAAGCACAGGCTCGATGTGACCGAGGTCGCCCTGTCCAAGGTGACCGACGAGTTCATGGCACACATCCGTGCCATGGGCGCGGACTGGGACCTCGACCAGACCACCGAGTTCCTCGTGGTCGCCGCGACCCTGCTGGACCTCAAGGCCGCCCGGCTGCTCCCCACCGCAGAGGTGGAGGACGAGGCGGACCTCGCACTCCTGGAAGCGCGCGACCTGCTCTTCGCCCGGCTGCTGCAGTACCGCGCGTACAAGCAGATCGCCGAGATCTTCCAGACCAGGCTGGAGGCCGAGTCCCGCCGCTACCCCCGTACCGTCGGCCTCGAACCGCACCACGCGGAGCTGTTGCCCGAGGTCGTCATCAGCATCGGTCCCGAGGGCTTCGCCAAGCTGGCCGTGAAGGCGATGCAGCCCAGGGCCGAGCCGCAGGTGTACATCGACCACATCCACGCGCCGCTGGTCAGCGTGCGGGAACAGGCCGAGATCGTGGTCGCACGGCTGCGCGAGGCGGGCGAGCTGAACTTCCGCGCCCTCACCGAGGACGCACCGGACACGCTCACCGTCGTCGCCCGCTTCCTCGCGCTGCTGGAGCTGTACCGGGAGAAGGCCGTCACCCTCGACCAGGAGGAGGCGCTCGGAGAGCTCGTGGTGCGCTGGTCCGGCGGCGAGGACACGGTTCCCACGGTGACGGACGAGTTCGACAGGGAGACCGAGGGGATCGAGGAGATCCACGAGACGCCCGAGACAGTGAAGGACGTACCGGCATGAGCGAGCAGAGCCACGAGGAGGGGGAGGAGACCGCCGTCGCACGCCTCGGCCTCAAGCCGGCCCTGGAGGCGGTCCTGATGGTCGTCGACGAGCCCGCCACCGAGGAACACCTCGCCAAGGTGCTCCAGCGCCCGCGCAGGGCCGTCGCGGACGCCCTGCGGGAGCTGGCCGACGAGTACACCGTGCAGCGCCGTGGATTCGATCTGCGGCTCGTCGCGGGCGGCTGGCGCTTCTACACCCGCCCGGAGTACGCGGAGGCCGTCGAGGGCTTCGTCCTGGACGGCCAGCACGCCCGCCTCACCCAGGCGGCTCTGGAGACGCTCGCGGTCGTCGCGTACCGCCAGCCGGTGAGCCGGTCCAGGGTCTCCGCGGTGCGCGGAGTGAACTGCGACGGCGTGATGCGGACCCTCCTCCAGAGGGGCCTGGTGGAGGAGGCGGGCGCGGAACCCGAAACAGGTGCGATCCTGTACAGGACGACGAACTACTTTCTGGAGCGTATGGGCCTGCGAGGCCTGGACGAGCTCCCGGAGCTCGCGCCCTTCCTTCCGGAGGCGGACGCGATCGAGGCTGAGACGCTAGAGGGTGTGCCGTCGTTCGATCCGGACGCACCGGACACCCCGGATACTCACGCAGACGACAAGACGGAATTTTGATGCGAAGCAGTGGCAGGAACAGCGGAAGCGGCAGCGGCAGCGGCAAGAGCGGCGGCAACCGGGACAACCGGGGTGCCGGACGTGGCTCCCAGCCGAAGGCCGGTGGCGGGCGCGACGACAAGCAGGAGGAGCAGCGTCCCCGCAGGCCCCGTCCCGAGGAGCGCCGCTACGACGTGGGCTCCGACAAGCCGGGCGGCGACGGCGGCCCCCGCAAGGGGCGCGGCACGGCGGCACGCGGCGGCGCCAAGGGCGGCCCGAAGGCCGCACAGCACGTGAGCAAGGGCGGACGCCGTGTGGGCGCCCCGTCCCGCCCGCGCGAGCTCGACGCCAAGATCGAGCAGCGCAACCGCGACCGGTACGCGGACAAGCCCGAGATCAAGACCCCCAGGACGAACCCGGGCGCCGAGCAGGAGGGCGAGCGGCTGCAGAAGATCCTCGCCCGCGCCGGCATGGGTTCGCGCCGTGCGTGCGAGGAGCTCATCGAGCAGGCCAGGGTCGAGGTCAACGGCGAGATCGTCCTCGAGCAGGGCAAGCGCGTCGACCCGCAGAGGGACGAGATCAAGGTCGACGGTCTGACCGTCGCGACCCAGTCGCACCTGTTCTTCGCGCTGAACAAGCCGGCCGGCGTCGTCTCCACCATGGGTGACCCGGACGGCCGTCAGAACCTCGGTGACTACGTCAACAACCGCGAGACGCGGCTGTTCCACGTCGGCCGGCTCGACACCGAGACCGAGGGCATCATCCTGCTCACCAACCACGGTGAGCTGGCCCACCGTCTGACGCACCCCAAGTACGGGGTCAAGAAGACCTACCTGGCCGCCATCCAGGGCCCGCTGCCGCGCGACCTCGGCAAGCGGCTCAAGGACGGCATCCAGCTGGAGGACGGGTACGCCCGCGCCGACCACTTCCGGGTCGTCGAGAACACCGGCAAGAACTACCTGGTCGAGGTGACCCTCCACGAGGGCCGCAAGCACATCGTCCGCCGGATGCTGGCCGAGGCCGGCTACCCGGTCGAACGGCTCGTGCGCACGTCCTTCGGGCCGATCCCGCTGGGCGACCAGAAGTCCGGCTGGCTGCGTCGCCTCACCAACACCGAGGTGGGCATGCTGATGCGCGAGGTCGGTCTGTAACCGCACACCGCCAAGGGGCCCGCGTCCGGCTCCTGTTCGTTTTCGGACAGGAAATCGGCCGCGGGCCTTTTGCTGTCGCCGTCCGCCCTTTATAGTCAAAGTGACTATTAAGGAGGCGGGCGTGAGTCTCGCGGATGTGCTCGATCCCCTGCAGCAACCCCTGGTGACGGTCCTCGGTACGCCGGTCAGCTGGACCGAGGTCCTGGGCTTCGGCAGCGGAGCGCTCTGCGTCTGGCTGGTGGCCCGGCAGCACCTCGCCAACTGGCCGATCGGCATCGCCAACAACCTCTTCTTCATCCTGCTGTTCACCCAGGCCGGCCTGTACGCCGACGCCGGCCTCCAGATCGTCTTCATCGCCCTCGCCGCGTACGGCTGGTGGACCTGGACCCACGGGGGTGGACCAGGTGCACCCGTCCTGCCGGTGCGCGGCACCACCCGCACCGAATGGGCCTGGCTGCTCACGGCGGGGGCGGTGGGGACACTCGCCCTGACCCTTCTGCTCTCCCGGGCCACCGACTCGACGGTGCCGTTCTGGGACGCGCTGACCACGTCGCTCTCGCTCATGGCGACGTACGGCCAGTGCCGCAAGCGGGTCGAGTCCTGGTGGCTGTGGATCGCCGCCGACGTGGTCTACATCCCGCTGTACGCGTACAAGGAGCTCTACCTCACCTCGCTCCTGTACGTGGGCTTCCTGGCCCTCTGCCTGGTCGGCCTGCGCAACTGGAGCCGTGAACTGATGCCCAGCAAGCGGCAGTTGGCGGGGGTCTCGGCGTGAAGCGGTACGAACACGGCCTGGTGCTGGGCAAGTTCTATCCGCCCCACGCGGGTCACCACCACCTCGTCCGCACCGCCCTGGACCGCTGTGAACGGCTGACCGTCCTGGTCTGCGCCTCCTCCGTGGAGTCCGTCCCGCTCGCCGACCGGGTCGCCTGGATGCGGGAGGCGCACCCGGAGGCGACCGTGGTGGGCGCCGTCGACGACACCCGCGTGGACCTCCACGACCCGGCGATCTGGGACGCCCACATGGCCGTGTTCACCGGAGCCGTCCCTGAGCGGGTCGACGCCGTCTTCACCTCGGAGTCGTACGGGGACGAACTGGCCCGGCGCTTCGGCGCCGAATCCGTCTGCGTCGACCCCGACCGCACCGTGTTCCCCGTCTCCGGCACGGCGGTGCGCAAGGATCCGGTCGGCTGCTGGGACTTCCTCGGACCTCCCGTACGGGCCGCGCTCACCCGCCGGGTCGTCGTCCTCGGCGCCGAATCCACCGGCACCACGACCATGGCCAGGGCCCTCGCCGAGCACTACCGCGGGCGCGGCGGCGTCTGGGCGCGTACCGGCTGTGTCGACGAGTACGGGCGGGAGTTCAGCGAACAGAAGCTGGCCGGCCTGCGCCGCCGGGAGCCGGGCGCGCAGTGGGAGGACGTGCTCTTCACCACCGACGACTTCCCGAGGATCGCCGCCGCCCAGAACGCCCGGGAGGAGGCCGCCGCCGGCGCGGGCTCCCCGGTCCTCTTCTGCGACACGGATTCCTTCGCCACCACCGTCTGGCACGAGCGGTACGTCGGCGGGCGCAATCCGCTCGTCGAGCGGACCGCCGACCAGGTCACCCACCACCTCTGGCTGCTCACCGACCACGAGGGGGTCGCCTTCGAGGACGACGGGCTGCGCGACGGCGAGGAGCTGCGGCCCTGGATGACGGACCGGTTCCGCGCCGAACTCACCCGTACGGGACGTGAGTTCATCGAGCTGACCGGTCCCCACCCCCGACGCCTCAGGACGGCCGTCGCTGCCGTGGACGCCCTGCTCGCCGCGGGCTGGGGCTTCGCCGACCCGCTCCCGGAGCGACGATGAGCACCGTCCCCGAGGGGTATGACCCCTACGCCTTCGTCCCCTTCGCGGTCACCGTCGACCTCGCCGTCTTCACGGTCCGCGAGGCACGGCTCCACGTCCTGCTCGTGGAACGGGGCGGTGAACCGTACAAGGGCCGGTGGGCGCTGCCCGGCGGCTTCATCCTGCCCAGGGAGTCCGCGGGGGAGGCGGCCCGCCGCGAACTCGCCGAGGAGACCGGCCTCACCCAGGACGCCGTCGGCGGGCTCCACCTGGAACAGCTCCGCACCTACACCGAACCGGACCGCGACCCCAGGATGCGGGTCGTCTCCGTCGCGTACGCCGCGCTCCTTCCCGACCTGCCCGAACCGCGCGGCGGCGGGGACGCGGCCCGAGCCCAGTGGTGGGACGCCCGCGACCTCGGCGGCCTCGCCTTCGACCACGAGCGCATCCTCGCCGACGCGTACGACCGGATCGGCGCCAAACTCGAGTACACCTGCCTGGCCACGGCCTTCTGCCCGGCCGAGTTCACGCTCGGAGAGCTCCAGCAGGTGTACGAAACGGTCTGGGGCGTCGAGCTCGACCGCCCCAATTTCCGGCGCAAGGTCCTGGCTACACCTGGCTTCGTCGAAGCCGTCGAAGGATCGCCGCGCCGCACCGGCGGACGGGGGAAACCGGCCGCCCTGTACCGGGCGGGTGCCGCTGCCGCCCTGCACCCTCCACTCCTGCGCCCGGAAGGACGAACCGAATGATCGTGACGAGGACGATGACCAAACAGGCCGCCACGGGGGCCCTTACAGGGCTCGCGCTCGGGGACGCCCTGGGCTTTCCGACCGAGTTCAACGATGTGCCCGCCATCCTCGCGAAGTGCGGGCCGTGGCGGCAGATGGCCCTTGCGACGCCGGCGTTCGTCAGCGACGACACCCAGATGACGCTCGCCGTCGGGCGGGGCATCCGCACCGCGATGGACAGCGGGCTGCTGACTCCCCTGCGGCTGGTCGGGCCGGTGCGCGAGGAGTTCGTCTCCTGGTACCACCACCCGGACAACAACCGGGCCCCCGGCAACACGTGCCTCCAGGCATGCCGTCTGCTCGACAGCGACCGGGCCTGGCAGGAGGCCAGCCAGACCCGCTCCAAGGGCTGCGGGGCGAACATGCGGGTCGCGCCGGTCGGGCTCGTACCGGGACTCAGCGAGGAACAGCGCGCCGGGGCCGCGCAGCTCCAGGCCGCGCTCACGCACGGCCACCCCACGGCGCTGGCCGCCTCCGACCTGATGGCCCGCGCGGTGTTCCTGCTGGCCCAGGGGGCCGAGCCGCTGGGCCTGGTCGGGCAGTTGCGCAGCTACGCGTACGAGAACAGTGGCCGTTACCTCACGCGCTGGCTCGGTGACCTGTGGCGGTACGCGGGCGATGCCTCGCCCGAGGCGTACATCCGGCGCGGCTGGGACGAGTGCCTGACCGCGCTGGGGAAGGTCCAGGAGGCGTTGCGTGATCCGTCTCCCGAGACCGACCCGTGCGAGGTGACCGGCGACGGGTGGATCGCGGAGGAGGCGCTGGCCACGGCCCTGCACTGCTTCCTCCTCTTCCCCGAGGAGCCGCTGACGGCCCTGCGCCGGGCGGCCTGCACCCGGGGCGACTCCGACTCGCTGGCCTGCCTGACGGGGGCGCTCTCGGGAGCGCACCTGGGGGCGGGGGTGTGGCCGAAGGAGTGGTCGGAGCGGATCGAGTACCGGAGCGACCTGTTGTCGCTGGGGGCGCTCTGGGATGCGTGATCCGTGGCCGGGGCGGGTGTGAGGGTCCGTCCTCAAGCGCCGGACGGGCTGTGGTGGTGCCCCGGTCCCGGGAAGGGGCGTGCAGGAGGGGCCCCCGCCCGGGCACCCACCGGTCAGCCCGCCCGGGCACCCACCGGTCAGAGGGACGCGGATGCCGATGCCCGGCGGGTGCGGATCAGGAAGTCCTCCACACGGGCCCGGTCCGGGGCGGGCGGCAGGGGGGTGGTCGACGCCGCCGCCTCGTTCTCCTCGGACAGGAGGGTCATCCGGCGTTCCACCTCGGTCCACGGGACCTCGCCCCGTCTGACCGCGAGCAGATCCTCGCGGTCATCGCCGACCCCGATCGTCAGGCGGCCCGTGCGCAGCAGGTCCCGGCTGCTCGTCAGCAGACGCAGCAGATGCATGGCGTGCTTCCAGCGCGGCGCCCCGTACAGCCGCAGGTCCACGTCCAGCTTTCGGCGCTGGCCCAGGGCGTATCCGGCGAAACTCTGGTGCGCGAGCCGGGACAGGAACGCCCCCCGCAGGTCGAGGAGCTCCCGGCCGGTGGCGTCGGCCCGCTCGACGAGTGGCGAGTGCAGGCACTCCAGCACATTGGGATTGGCCCGCAGCGCAAGCTCGCAGAAGCGTTCCAGCTCCCAGGAGAACTGTTCCTCCGACGGGCCCTCGATATGGGTCGGCGGCTTGTCGAAGCGCCAGAACAGCGGGGTGGGGGCCAGGAAGACACCCCGCCGGTCCGTATCACTGCCGGCCGTCGCGAGCCCGAAGGCGCGGGAGCCCATCACGCACGAATAGACCGTGTGATCGCGGACGAGAACCTCGGCTTCGGGGGTGATCATGCCGCGAGGGTACGCGCGCCGGGGGTGGCCGGCGCCAGTGGTTTACGCGAGCCGGATGCTCCCTCCGGAGACGGTGATCTGCTTGGCGGGCAGCGGACGCGGCGCGGGCCCGGCCTCGACGGCGCCGTCCGTGATGGCGAACCTGCTCCCGTGGCACGCGCAGTCGATCGTGGCGTCGCCGACCTTCGAGACCGTGCACCCGGCATGCGTGCAGATCGCGGAGAAGGCCTTGAACTCGCCGGCCTTCGGCTGGGTCACCACCACCTTCCGCTCCTTGAAGACCGTGCCGCCTCCGACAGGGATGTCGGAGGTCCTGGCAAGCTCCTCGGCGTCCGGAGCCGGCGTCCCGGACGCCGAGGAGCTCGGCGTCGCACCCGGACCCGTCTCCGAGGCGCTGGGGGGCGGGGTGCTCTCCTCGCCGCCGTCGCCGGACGACCCGCAGCCCGTCGCCAGAGCCGCCGCTCCCGCGGCCAGGACTGTCCTTCGCCGTGCGTTCATGGTTCTCCTCGTGTGGGGACTCCCTGTGGCGACGATCGTGGTGCCACGGACCGGAATGGCGAAGCAACCCGGCGGGCGTGTTCTCCGCGCGATTCGGGCCACTTCGCCGTCTCACGGACAGAGCACCGTGACCACCGGCCCCGCCCCCCTCTACGCTGAAATGCAGCGGCGCACATCGAGCGTGCCCGGTGAAGAAGCGAGGAGTACGACGTGGCGGTACGAGCGGTCCGCGGAGCCGTCCAGCTGGAGCGGGACGAGGCCGGGCACATGGACGAGCGGGTCGGTGCCCTGCTCACCGCCATCCTGGAGCGCAACAGCCTCGTCGCGGACGACCTGATCAGCGTCTGGTTCACGGCCACCCCGGACCTCCTCAGCGACTTTCCGGCAGCCGCCGCCCGCGGCCTGGGCATCGTCGACGTACCGCTGATCTGCGCGCAGGAGCTCGACATCGACGGGGCCATGCCCCGCGTGGTCCGTATCCTCGCCCACATCGAGACCAATCTCTCCAAAGCCGGAATCAGCCACGTCTACCTCGGCGCCACCGGCGCCCTCCGCAAGGACATCGCCCAGTGAGAACAGCAGTCGTCATCGGCACCGGCCTCGTCGGCACGTCCGCGGCCCTCGCCCTCGCCGGGCGCGGCGTCCATGTCCACCTCGTCGACCGGGACCCGTCCTCGGCCCGCACCGCCGCCTCGCTCGGCGCCGGTACGGACGAGGCCCCCGAGGACCGGGTGGACCTGGCGATCATCGCCGTGCCGCCCGCCCACACCGCTTCCGTGGTGGCCACCGCCATGCGCGAAGGCATGGCCCGCGGCTATCTCGACGTGGCGAGCGTCAAGGGCGGCCCTCGCCGGGAACTGGAAGCACTCGGTATCGACCTCGCGCCGTACATAGGGACGCACCCCATGGCGGGCAAGGAACGCTCGGGCCCCCTCGCCGCCACCGGGGACCTGTTCGAGGGCCGCCCCTGGGTCCTCACCCCCACCCGGGACACCGACACCGAGGTGCTCAACCTGGCCCTGGAACTGGTCGCGCTGTGCCGCGCCGTACCGGTCGTCATGGACGCGGACGCCCACGACCGCGCCGTCGCCCTGGTCTCCCACACCCCGCAGCTGATCTCGTCGATGGTCGCCGCCCGTCTGGAGGAGGCCGACGAGACGGCCGTACGCCTCTGTGGGCAGGGGATCAGGGACGTCACCCGCATCGCGGCCTCCGATCCCCGGATGTGGGTCGAGATCCTTTCCGCCAACCCGGGTCCGGTCGCCGATGTGCTGGCCGGGGTCGCCGACGACCTGGACGAGACGGTACGGGCGCTGCGCGGCCTCCAGTCCGGCGACGAGGACAAGCGCCGGGAGGGCACCGCGGGCATCGAGGACGTCCTGCGCCGCGGCAACGCGGGCCGGGTCCGGGTGCCGGGCAAGCACGGGGCGGCCCCCGCCGCGTACGAGATCGTGGCCGTGCTCATCAGCGACCGGCCGGGCGAGCTCGCGCGGATCTTCGCCGATGCCGGGCTGGCCGGGGTCAACATCGAGGACGTCCGCATCGAGCACGCCACCGGCCAGCAGGCGGGCCTGGTGCAGCTGATGGTCGCACCGAGCGCGGCGCCGGCGCTCGCCGCGACGCTGAAGGACAGGGGCTGGTCGATCCGGCCGTGAGCGCCCGGACCGCACGGGGTACAAGGGCCCGCCCGGCACTCGGTAACCTTGGGTGAGGCCGTATCGAGGCCCGACTCCGCCCACCCCGTGTACCAGGAAGGTGTCCACCACCGTGGAAACCGCAGCAGCCGCCGCCCCGACCGCCCCGGCCGCGGTGATCGTCGCCATCGACGGGCCCTCCGGCACCGGCAAGTCGAGCACCTCCAAGGCCGTCGCCGCCCAGCTCGGTCTCAGCTACCTGGACACCGGCGCCCAGTACCGGGCGATCACCTGGTGGATGCTGAACAACGGCATCGACGTGCAGGACGCGGCGGAGGTCGCGACGGCCGCCGCCAAGCCGGTCATCGTCTCCGGCACCGACCCGGCTGCGCCCACGATCACCGTCGACGGTGAGGACGCCGCGGGACCGATCCGTACCCAGGAGGTCACCTCCAAGGTCAGCGCCGTCAGCGCGGTCCCCGAGGTGCGCAGCCGGATCACCGAGCTGCAGCGTTCCATCGCGGCGGATGCGGAGCGGGGCATCGTGGTCGAGGGCCGCGACATCGGGACCACCGTCCTGCCGGACGCCGACCTCAAGATCTTCCTGACCGCCTCCCCGGAGGCGCGTGCAGCCCGCCGCAGCGGTGAGGTGAAGGGTTCGGATCTCGCCGCCACCAAGGAGGCGCTGATCAAGCGCGACGCGGCCGACTCGGGCCGCAAGACCTCGCCGCTGGCCAAGGCGGACGACGCGTGCGAGGTGGACACCACCGAGCTGACCCTTCAGCAGGTCATCGAGTGCGTCGTCACCCTCGTCGAGGAGAAGCGGGCCACGAAGTGACGGACGCCACGGGGGCGCCCACGCTGCGCGGAGCGGCCGTCGGGCGAGGGATCGGCATCGGGCTGATGTACGGGCTGTTCAAGCCCCGTGTACTCGGCGCGTGGCGGGTCCCCGCCGCCGGACCCGTCATACTCGCGGTGAACCATGCGCACAACATCGACGGACCGATGCTGATGGGCACCGCGCCCCGGCCCGTCCACTTCCTGATCAAGAAGGAGGCGTTCGTCGGCCCGCTCGACCCGTTCCTGCGCGGAATCGGTCAGCTGAAAGTGGACCGTACGACCGTCGACCGCACCGCCATCACCCACGCGCTCGGCGTACTGGAGAACGGCGGGGTCCTCGGGATCTTCCCGGAGGGCACGAGGGGCGAGGGCGACTTCGCTTCCCTGCGGGCCGGACTCGCGTACTTCGCGGTACGCGGCGGGGCGCCCATAGTCCCGGTGGCCGTCCTGGGAAGCACGGAGCGCCGGGGACGGTTGATATCCGCGTTGCCTCCGCTGCGCAGCCGGGTCGATGTCGTCTTCGGCGAGGCATTCCAGGCCGGTGACGGCAGCGGGCGCCGGACCCGTGCGGCGCTGGACGAGGCGACCGTACGAATCCAGGGCCGGCTGACCGCCCACCTGGAAAACGCCAGGCGCCTCACTGGGCGCTAGGTAAGACTTGAGTAGTGGGCCGCACCGACAGTGGCCCATCGATGATGATGCAAAGAGGAACGGACTTCATGAACGACCAGATTCACTCCGACGGCTCGGACCACGAGCACGGAGCACTTGGCGATGCCGAGTACGCGGAGTTCATGGAGCTCGCCGCGCAGGAGGGGTTCGACCCCGAGGAGGTCGAGGGTGCGATCGGCGAGGCCGGTCACGGACCGCTTCCCGTCCTCGCCGTCGTCGGTCGCCCGAATGTCGGCAAGTCGACCCTGGTGAACCGCATCCTCGGCCGTCGCGAGGCCGTCGTGCAGGACAAGCCGGGTGTCACCCGTGACCGCGTCAGCTACGAGGCCGAATGGGCCGGACGCCGCTTCAAGCTCGTCGACACCGGCGGCTGGGAGCAGGACGTGCTGGGGCTCGACGCCTCGGTCGCCGCCCAGGCCGAGTACGCGATCTCGACGGCCGACGCCGTCGTCTTCGTCGTCGACGCGACCGTCGGCGCGACCGACACCGACGAAGCGGTCGTCAGGCTGCTGCGCAAGGCCAAGAAGCCCGTCGTCCTGTGCGCCAACAAGGTCGACGGACAGAGCGGCGAGGCCGACGCCACCGCGCTCTGGTCGCTCGGTCTCGGCCAGCCCCACCCGGTCTCCTCGCTGCACGGCCGCGGCACCGGCGACATGCTCGACGCCGTGCTGGAGGCGCTTCCCGAGGCCCCCGCGCAGACCTTCGGCACCGCACTCGGCGGCCCGCGCCGCATCGCGCTGATCGGCCGCCCGAACGTCGGCAAGTCCTCGCTCCTGAACAAGGTCGCCAACGAGGACCGTGTCGTCGTGAACGCCATGGCGGGCACCACCCGTGACCCCGTCGACGAGCTGATCGAGCTCGGCGGCATCACCTGGAAGTTCATCGACACGGCCGGCATCCGCCGCAAGGTCCACCTCCAGGAGGGTGCGGACTACTACGCCTCGCTGCGTACCGCGGCCGCCGTGGAGAAGGCCGAGGTCGCCGTCATCCTGATCGACTCGAGCGAGTCCATCAGCGTGCAGGACCAGCGGATCGTCACCATGGCGGTGGAGGCGGGCCGCGCGATCGTGCTCGCCTTCAACAAGTGGGACACCCTCGACGAGGAGCGCCGCTACTACCTGGAGCGGGACATCGAGACGGAGCTCGCGCAGGTCGCCTGGGCACCTCGCGTCAATGTCTCGGCCGTCACCGGCCGGCACATGGAGCGCCTGGTCCCGGCGATCGAGACCGCGATCGCCGGCTGGGAGACCCGCATTCCCACCGGCCGGCTGAACGCCTTCCTCGGTGAGATCGTCGCCTCGCACCCGCACCCGGTCCGCGGCGGCAAGCAGCCCCGCATCCTCTTCGGCACGCAGGCGGGCGTCAAGCCGCCGCGGTTCGTGCTCTTCGCCTCCGGCTTCCTGGAGCACGGCTACCGCCGCTTCGTCGAGCGCCGCCTGCGCGAGGAGTTCGGCTTCGAGGGCACCCCGATCCACATCTCGGTCCGGGTCCGCGAGAAGCGCGGCCGCAAGAAGTGACCTCGTAGGTCCGTACGACGAAGCCCCGGACCACTCGCGGAAGGCGAGTGC
>NZ_JBHXQO010000078.1:0-22968 GCF_042717135.1 Streptomyces sp. NPDC058620 | reverse complement strand
CGGCCACCCCGTACGGGGTGGCCGCTCCTCGTTTGCTGCTCAGGGCCTTACTTGCCCTTGGCGGCTTCCTTGAGCTTCGAGCCCGCGGAGACCTTCACGCTGTAACCGGCGGGGATGTTGATCGGGTCGCCGGTCTGCGGGTTCCGAGCGGTGCGAGCGGCACGGTGGGTGCGCTCGAAGGTCAGGAAGCCGGGGATGGTGACCTTCTCGTCGCCCTTGGCGACGATCTCACCGACGGTCTCGGCGAGCGCGGCCAGCACGGCGTCGGCGTCCTTGCGAGTCACCTCGGCGCGGTCGGCCAGGGCGGCCACCAGCTCACTGCGGTTCATGTTTGTACTCCCGTGTTCTTCTTGCCTGTGAGGCGTGAGATCGAAGCCGATGCTGCCAGGGCCCTCTGACAGTCCCCGGACCCGGGTCTGATGTCAGACCCTCTCGCCCGAATACGCATCCTGCCCCCACCAGCGGCGGGAAAGCCAATCCGGAACCCTCCGGAGTCACACGAAAAGCGCCACGGCTTGCCCGTAGTGACGTTCCGTCGACTCCCTGAAGCGGTCCGCAGCGGATGCCGGGCCCAGCGGGGCCCGCTGCCCGCCACCCTAAAGGGGCGTTTGGGACGCCGCGACCCGCGACGCGCCGTACGGCGGCGCGGGTGAGGCAGGCCACCCTCCGCGCACGCCGGGGCCGGCCGGCGCGGAGGGCGTGTGCTAGCCGAGGTCCGAGATGGTCTCGGTGGCGGTCCCGGCGGCCTTCGCGGCGGCGCGGACGGCGCCCGCGACGGCTCCCGCGACCTTGTCGTTGAAGACCGAGGGGATGATGTAGTTCGCGTTCAGCTCGTCCTCCGCGACGACGTCCGCGAGGGCACCCGCCGCGGCGAGCATCATCTCCGTGTTGACGGTGCGGGACTGAGCGTCCAACAGACCGCGGAAGACGCCCGGGAAGACCAGCACGTTGTTGATCTGGTTGGGGAAGTCCGAGCGGCCGGTGGCGACAACTGCTGCCGTCTGGCGTGCGATCGCGGGCTCGACCTCGGGGTCCGGGTTCGCGAGCGCGAACACGATCGCACCGTCCGCCATGGCGGCCACGTCGTCGCCGTTCAGGACGTTGGGAGCGGATACCCCGATGAAGACGTCCGCGCCGACGACGGCCTCCTTGAGGGTGCCGGTGACGCCCTCCGGGTTGGTGTTGTCCGCGATCCAGCGCAGCGGCGAATCGGGGTCGGCGGAGACCAGGTCCTCGCGGCCCGCGTGCACCACGCCGTGGATGTCGGCGACGACGGCGTGCTTGACGCCCGCCGCGATGAGCAGCTTCAGGATGGCCGTGCCGGCCGCTCCCGCGCCGGACATGACGACCCGTACGTCCCCTATTTCCTTGGTCACCACGCGCAGGGCGTTGGTGAGAGCGGCCAGGACGACGATGGCGGTGCCGTGCTGGTCGTCGTGGAAGACGGGGATGTCCAGGGCCTCGCGCAGCCGTGCCTCGATCTCGAAGCAGCGGGGTGCGGAGATGTCTTCCAGGTTGATGCCCGCGAAGCCGGGGGCGATCGCCTTGACGATCTCCACGATCGCGTCGGTGTCCTGGGTGTCCAGGCAGATGGGCCAGGCGTCGATGCCGGCGAAGCGCTTGAACAGGGCCGCCTTGCCCTCCATCACGGGGAGCGCGGCCATCGGGCCGATGTTCCCGAGACCGAGTACCGCGGAGCCGTCCGTCACAACTGCGACGGAATTGCGCTTGATGGTGAGGCGGCGGGCGTCCTCGGGATTCTCGGCGATCGCCATGCACACGCGGGCGACACCCGGGGTGTAGATCATCGAGAGGTCGTCACGGTTGCGGATGGGGTGCTTGGACGCCATCTCGATCTTGCCACCGAGGTGCATCAGGAACGTACGGTCGGAGACCTTGCCGAGCACCACACCTTCGATGTCGCGCAGACCTTCGACGATCTCGTCCGCGTGCGAGGTGGAGGAGGCCGCGATGGTGACATCGATCCGCAGCTTCTCGTGGCCGGAAGCGGTCACATCGAGGCCGGTGACCGAACCGCCGGAGGACTCCACGGCCGTGGTGAGCTGGGAGACCGCTGTGCCGCTCGCGGGCACCTCCAGCCTGACCGTCATCGAGTACGAGACGCTGGGCGCCGTTGCCATGGCCGAGTCCTTCGCTTTCCTTAGCTTCATTGCCGCGTGTCCGGGGCACTCGCCGCCGTCACGCTTCCCGATCGTCGCACCTACCGGCCGGTAGCCGGTAATGACTGCCACAGTTCGGAAAGTAGTTTCCACCATACGAGAAGTGACCCCTTCGGCGGAACCCCCAGCCGCTCCGGACCCACCCCGGAACGAAAACAGACCCACGCCACCGGAAGGTGACGCGGGCCTGTCTTTTTCAGTTGGGTGGCACCGACCCGCCATGCTCGCCTCGCGGCAAGTGGTCGCTCGAAGCGACGAAGGTTGGGCCCGGGGGCTTGGATCGAGCCGGTGCCAACACCAGGCTAACAAAGACCCCCGGGAAGTGATTCCCGCATCGCAGGTTGACCGGAAATCAGCCACCCGGCCACCCTCGGGCCCGCCCCGGCCGGCTCGCCCGCTCAGTCCCTCAGCAGGTCCGGGACCCCGTCCTCGTCGGGCATGTCACGCTCCCCCGACACCACCGTGAGCTGCTGCGTGGCACGGGTCAGCGCCACGTACAGCACCCGCAGCCCGGCCGGTGACTCGTCCGCGATCTCCGCGGGCGAGACCACGACCGTGGCGTCGTACTCCAGTCCCTTCGCCTCCAGGCTGCCGAGCGCCACCACACGCTCCCCGAGCTCCGCGAGCCACTCGCGTGCCTGGGCCCGGCGGCTCATGGCGACGACCACGCCGATGGTGCCGTCCACCTCGGAGAGCAGCCTGCGCGCCTCCTCGCGGACCGTGGCGGCCAGGTCCCGGTCGCGTACCGGCTCGAAGCGGGGCTTCACCCCGGTCGAGCGGACCGCCGCCGGGGACTCCATGCCCGGCATCGCGAGGGCGAGCACCTTCGCCGCGAGCTCGGCGATCTCCGCCGGGTTGCGGTAGTTGACGGTGAGCGTGAAACGGCGGCGGGGGCGGCTGCCGAGCGCCTCGTCCCGGGCCGCCGCGGCCTCGTCCGGGTCGGACCAGGAGGACTGCGCGGGGTCGCCGACGATCGTCCAGGTGGCGTGCCGGCCCCGGCGGCCGACCATCCGCCACTGCATGGGCGTCAGGTCCTGCGCCTCGTCGACGATGACGTGGGCGTACTCGGTACGCTCCGCCGCCAGCCGCTCGGCCCGCTCCCACTGGGTCTCCTCGCGCTGCGGCATCAGCTCCTCAAGACCGGTGAGGTGGTCCAGCGGGTCGAACTCACGCTTCCGCCTGGGCCGGTGCGGGGCGCCGATCAGGGTCTGCAGCTCGTCGAGGATCGCCACGTCGTGGACGGAGAGCGGGCCCCGGCCCTCGCTGTCGAGCCGCTTGAGGGAGCGGGCCAGGCGTCGCACCTCCCCCTGGTTGAGGATGCGGCGGGCCCACCGGCCGAGCCGCCGCTCGTCGGCCATCGTCGCGAGCACCCCGCGCGGGGTGAGCTCGGGCCACCAGTCGTTGAGGAAGGTGAGGAACGGCGTCTCGGTGGAGACGTCCTCGTCGAAGGAGGAACGCAGTTCGGCGACGAGCTCGGGGTCGGTGTAGCGGCCCCGGCCCGACGACTTGCTCCACAGGGCGTCCAGCAGCAGCTTGCGGGCGCGCGGGCGCAGCAGGTTGACGGGTGCCGTGCCGCTGAGCACGTTGTTCCGGATGCGCTGGAGCTCGTCGGCCTCCAGTTCGACGCGGGCGCCGAAGGCGACCACCCGGAGCCGGGTGGTCGTGCCGGCGGGCTGCGCCGGCTCCTGCTCCTCGTCCCCGAACGACAGCTGGCCGTCCTGGGGCGCCGTCCGGGCCCTGGGCTGCTCCAGCGCCCCGCGTGCCGCCTTGCGCAGCACGTGGAGCATCCGGGACGAGCCCTTGATGCGGGCGACGGCCGGTTCGTCGTAGGTGGTGGCGCCCTCGACGCCCGCCGCCTCGTCGGAGAGCGAGCCGACCGCGCGGATCGCGACCTGGCCCTCCTCGCCGAGCGAGGGCAGGACGCCCTCGGTGTAGGCGACGAGGAGCGGGGTCGGCGAGACGACCAGGATGCCGCCCGCGTACCGCCGCCGGTCCTGGTAGAGCAGGTAAGCGGCCCGGTGCAGGGCCACCGCGGTCTTCCCGGTGCCGGGGCCTCCGGAGACCTCCGTGACGGAGGCGGCGGGGGCCCTGATCACCATGTCCTGCTCGGCCTGGATGGAGGAGACGATGTCCCGCATGGTGTGGCTGCGGGCCTGGCCGAGGGCCGCCATCAGCGCACCGTCGCCGATGACGGGCAGTGTGTCGCCGCCTAGGCGGGCGGTGAGCTCCGGGCGCATCAGGTCGTCCTCGACCCCGAGGACCTTGCGGCCCTTGGAGCGGATGACCCGTCGGCGTACGACCCGGCCGGGTTCCTTGGGCGTCGACCGGTAGAACGGCGCGGCGGCCGGGGCCCGCCAGTCGATCACCAGCGGCGCGTAGTCGGAGTCGAGGACTCCGATGCGGCCGATGTGGAGCGTCTCCGCGATGTCAGCGGTGTCGTCCGGCCGTACGGCGTCGTCGGCGGGCTCGACGGAGGTGAACGCGCCGTCCGGGCCGCGTTCACCGTCCTTGCCGAGCAGCAGATCGATCCGCCCGAAGAGGAAGTCCTCGAACTCGTTGTTCAGCCGATTGAGGTGCACCCCGGCCCGGAAGACCTGGGCGTCACGCTCGGCGAGCGCCCCGGGTGTCCCGACCTGCCCCCTCTTCACGGCGTCGTGCATGAGAAATTCCGCCTCGTCGATCTTCTCTTCGAGACGGTGGTAAACCCGGTCCAGATGTTCTTGCTCGACACCGATTTCCCGGTCCCGCAACGAATCGACAGCGGCATCCTGCGCGGCCACCGGGGCCCCCTTCTGACGTGCATAGAGCAGCCGTCAACCGTACGCGAAGGGGGGCCCGCTCCGCACCTGTCACCAGCATTGCGATTGCGCGTCGGAAGTCGCGTCCGCGCGCTCACACGCTCACGCGTCGATCTCCACCAGCCGCTCGCCGTCGAAGGTGCGCACCTCGAAGTGGTCGATGTCGTCGCGGTCCATCGCCGCGCCGCCGTGCACGTACAGCGGCGACTTCGCCGGCGTGTGCGTGGAGTTCTTGATCCCGTACCCCCATTTCGGTACGGACCAGGAGGTGACGACCTCCTCCTCGCCGGTCTTGGAGACGGCTATCAGGCTGCATTTCTGGGGGCCCTTGACGTTCTTGAGCTGGAGGACGGTGTGCGTCCCCCATGCCTTGGCCTCCATGCCGACGGTGGCGTCGACGCCGGTGGTGGGGTCGGTCGCGGACGCCTTCTCCTGCATGTGGTGGAAGAACGCGTCCTCGGCCGGGCTGGTGGGGTGGGGGTCGCCCGTCGCCACCGACCGCCCGCCGTCGTCGCCTCCGGTGACCGTGACGGCGATCACGGGGCCCGCGATGATCACGGCGGCGGCCGCAGCCATCAGGTACCTGCCGCGGCGGCGGCGCAGGTCCCGCTTCCGCGCGACCTCGTCGACCAGCCGGCCGAGCAGCGCGGGGGCGGGCGGCTCGGGCACGTGCGGGACGGGGCGGGTGCCCGGGTGGGCGGCGGGTGCCTCGGCGAGCATCGCGAGCATGGGTTCGAGGCCGGCGAACTCGTCGAGGTGGCTCGCGCACAGCGCGCAGTGCGCGAGATGCGCCTCGAAGGCGCTCGCCTCCGCCTCGTCCAGGATGCCCAGGACGTAGGCACCGGCGGCGTCGTGGCCAGGACCCTCGACCGGGTGCTCGAAGGGGCCGGAGGGGCCGGAGGGCGGGCCCGTGGGGCCCGAGGGGCCCGAGGGGCTACGGGGGCCGGTGGGCCGGGGCCCGAACGGCTGCCATTCGTGGTCGCTCATGCCGTGATCCCCCTCTCTTCGAGTACGAGCTTCATGGAACGGAGTGCGTAGAAGACCCGCGAGCGCACCGTCCCGCTGGGTATGCCGAGCACCTCGGCGGCCTCGTTGACCGTACGTCCCCTGAAATAGGTCTCGACCAATGCTTCCCGGTGCGCCGGGGTCAAATCGTCCAGCGCGTCCGAGAGCGTCATCAGCCACAACGCCTTGTCGATCTCGTCCTCCGCGGGAATGACCTCCAGCGGCGACGGATCGACCTCGCGCGGCCGGGCCTGCCGACTGCGGTGGCCGTCGATGACGATGCGCCGGGCGACCGTCACCAGCCAGGGGCGTACGGAGCCGGTGGCCCGGTTGAGCTGACCGGCGTTCTTCCAGGCACGGATGAGCGTCTCCTGCACCACGTCCTCGGCGCGCTGCCTGTCCCCCGCCACGAGGCGGAGTACGTAGGAGAGCAGCGGCCCGGCGTGTTCGCGGTAGAGCGCCCGCATCAGCTCCTCGTCGGGGACGTCGGAGGCCGGGCGGGGCGGTTCACTGCGATGTCGAGCCCTGTGCGGACGGTCATCGGCCACGGCCGCATCCTTGCGCACCCGAACCTCCCGGTCGAGACCCTGTCGAACTCTTTCGACCGTCAGTACGGGGCCGGGGGCCGAACCATTCAGCCCGGCACGGAATTCTTTTTCAGCGGCCGTCCGCGAGGGCCGCCGCCCGGCGCCGGTGCCGGGCGACCCGCTCGCGGTTTCCGCAGATCTCACTGGAGCACCAGCGGCGCCGGTGCCCCCGTGAGGTGTCGAGGTAGAGCCGACGGCAGGTGTCGCCCCCGCAGCGGCGCAGTGCCGCCCTGGCCGCCGGGTCCGTGAGCAGGTCCACGCAGTCCCGGGCCACGGCGGCGAGCAGTTCCGCGCAGGCCGGAGGGGCGTTCAGGGTCCGGGTGAGGGCGCCGCCCTCGGCGCGGACCGCGCGCAGGCCGGGTGGCGGCCCGGCGGCGAGCGCGTTGACGCGGTCAAGGGCGGTGTCGTCGCGGGCGCCGCCGAGTTCGGCGGTCAGCAGCCGGCCGAGGTCCGCCCGCAGGTGCCGGAAGCGGGTCACCCAGTCGTCGTCGACCGCCGCGAGCGCCGTCCCGCGGGGCACCAGGGCGGCGGCCACCAGCCACTCGGCGAGCGGTCCGGGCCCGGCGAGCTGTTCGCACGTGCCGGAGGGGCCCGCACCCGTCGCCACCAGGTCGAGGCAGATCCGGCCGGAGTCGAACCGCCGGTCGTACGCACCCGTGCCCGCCGTCATGCGCCTGTCACCGCCTCGGGGTCACCGGTGGGGAGTCACCCCCAGAGTGCCCGTCACCGGGCCGGGCCGGAACCCCTCCTGCCGGGTGGGTACCGTCCCGGCGCCGCGAGGGCGTTCCGTACCGTGTGGGTATGGACGAAGGCCACCCCGAAGTCGCGCTCACCGCGGGCTCGTTGCTCCTGCGCCCCTGGCGGCCGGAGGACGCTCCCGCCCTCCTCTGCGCCCACGCCGACCCCGCGATGCGGCGCTGGCTGGCGACGCGGGTGACGAGCGCCGACGGTGCGGCCGGGTGGCTGGCGGCGCAGCGGGAGGGCTGGGTGGCCGGCAGCCGTTTCGGCTTCGCGGTGACCGACGCGGACCGCGGTGGCGAACTGGTCGGCAACCTCGTGCTGAAGCGCCCCGACCCGGTGTCGGACACGGCCGAGGTCGGCTACTGGACGACGGCGTCGGCGCGGGGACGCGGCGTGGCCACCAGCGCCCTCACGGCGCTCTGCGACTGGGCGTTCGCCGCCTTCGCCGGGGAAGGGCTCCGGCAGCTGGAGCTGGTGCACCAGGTGGACAACGAGGCGTCCTGCCGGGTCGCGGAGAAGTGCGGTTTCGCCCTCGCCGGCGTACTCCCGGCGTTCCCTCCCGCGTATCCGCTGGACGGCCACCGCCATGTCAGGTCCGCGATCGCCTGAGCCGCCCGGGTCAGCGCGGCGGGCCGTCGTGCAGGATCCGCTGGAACAGCCGGTGGTCGCGCCATTCACCGTTGATGTGGAGATAACGCGGGGCCGTCCCGAACTGCTCGAAGCCGCACTTGGCGAGTACCCGCTGCGAGGCGGCGTTCTCCACGACGGTCCCTGCCTCGATCCGGTGCAGTCCGAGGCCGTCGCGCGCGAGCTCGCAGATCCGGCCGACGGCGGCGGTCGCGAGCCCTCGGCCGGCCTGGTCGACGTCCACCCAGTAACCGAGCCGGCCGTTGCGGAACGGTCCGAGCTCGACGGAGGCGAGCGTGACCGCGCCGACCGCGCGGTCCTCCGCGTCGGCGATCACCCAGGGCATCGCACGCCCCGTGTCCCGGTCGGCGAGCAGCCCGGTGAGGCGTTGCTCCTGGCCCTGCGGGGTGTAGAAGACCTCGGTCCGCGCGGGCTCCCAGGGCCGCATGTACACGCGGCTGCGGGTCAGTGATGCGGCGAGGGAGCCGGCGTCGCCGAGGGTGGCGGGTCGCAGGGTCAGCCCTCCGGGCAGCGGGTGAGCGGAATCGATCATCCGAATACGCTATCCCGGGGCAGGGTCCGGCCACGTGCGGTCCCGGCCCGGCCGCGGCCTCACTCCACGTACTTCGTGTCGGCCACCGGGTCCAGCGCCAGCCGGTAGCCGCGCTTGACGACCGTCTGGATCAGCCTGGGTACGCCGAGCGCGCTGCGCAGCCGGGCCATCGCCGTCTCCACCGCGTGTTCGTCGCTGCCGCTGCCGGGCAGCGCGCGCAGCAGGTCCGCCCGGGCCACCACCCAGCCGGGCCTGCGGGCCAGGGCGTTGAGCAGGGCCATGCCCGCGGGCGGTACCGGGCGCAGGGCACCGTCGACTAGCACGGCGTGACCACGGATCTCGATCCGGTGGCCGGCGACGGGCAGCGGACGGGCGGTGCCGGGGAGCCGGGCGCAGAGCAGCTGGACGAGCGGGCCCAGCCGGAAGCGTTCCGGCTGGAGCGTGTCGATGCCCCGGTCCTGGAGCGGGAGAGCGGTCACCGGGCCGACGCAGACCGTCATGACGTCGTCCCGGAGTGCGGACAGAACTTCGGGAAGCAGTCCGCGGACCTCGGCCCGGTTCAGATACGAGGCGGCGGCGGGGGCGCTGGTGAAGGTGAGCGCGTCCAGGCCCCGGGAGACCGTGACGTCGAGCATCCGGTCGAGCGGGGCGATGTCCTCGGGGGGCATCCACCGGTAGACGGGTACGCCGACGACTTCGGCGCCCGCGGCCCGCAGCGACTCCACGAACCCGGGCAGGGGTTCGCCGTGCAGCTGCAGGGCGATCCGGCGGCCCTCGACGCCCTCGCCGAGCAGCCGGTCGAGGACCTCGGCCATCGACTCGGAGGCGGGTGACCATGCCTCGGTGAGTCCGGCGGCCCGGATGGAGCCCTTGACCTTGGGGCCGCGCGCCAGCAGTTCGACGCCGCGCAGCACCTCCAGGAGCGCGTCCCCGATGCCCCAGCCGTCGGCGGCCTCCACCCAGCCGCGGAAGCCGATCGCCGTGGTGGCGATCACCACATCGGGTACGACGTCGATGAGTTCCTTGGTGGCGGCGAGGAGTTCGCTGTCGTCCGCGAGGGGCACGATGCGCAGGGCGGGCGCGTGCAGAACCACGGCGCCCCTGCGCTGGAGGAGTGTGCCGAGCTCCTCGGCGCGACGGGCGGCGGTCACCCCGACCGTGAAGCCCGCGAGGGGCCCGTGCTGTGCGTCGTCGTGCATGGCGTGATACCCGGCTCTCGTGTCCCGCTACTGCTCGGTGGTGCGGAGGGCCGAGACTGCCAACACTGCGTGACAGCCTCGGTTCACTTATATTTCACACCCGTTACGTCCCTCCGTACGAGACTCGGGTTGCGTCACACCTCGGCATAGCTGAGCTGCGGCTTCGCGGCCACCGCTGCGGTCCGGCGAAGGTATACCGCCCAGGTGACGGTGAAGCACACCGCGTAGAAGGCGAGGAAGGACCAGAAGGCCGCGGTCCCGGTGCCCGCCGTCTGGAAGGACTGCCGGAACGCCAGGTTGATCGCGAGCCCGCCGAGTGCGCCGACCGCCCCGATGAGCCCCATGGCCGCTCCCGACAGCCGTCGCCCGTACGCGGCGGCCTCCTCGCCGCGCATGCCCTTGCCGATGGCCTTGGCGTGGAAGATCCCGGGGATCATCTTGAACGTCGACCCGTTGCCGAGGCCGGTCAGGACGAACAGGGCGATGAAGCCGATGAGGAAGACGCCGAGGGACTCGGTCCCGGAGGCGTAGACGACGACTCCGGTCGCCGCGGCCATCCCCGCGAAGTTCCACAGGGTGATGCGGGCGCCGCCGTACCGGTCGGCGAGCCAGCCGCCGGCCGGGCGGATCAGGGAGCCGAGCAGTGGTCCGATGAAGGTGAGGGAGGCGGCCTGGAGCGGGGTCCGTCCGAACTCGGTCTGCAGGACGAGACCGAACGCGAAGCTGTAACCGATGAACGAGCCGAAGGTGCCGATGTAGAGCACCGACATGATCCAGGTGTGCGGGTCGCGCACCGCTTCCCTGGCGGCCCCGGTGTCGTTCTGCACCGGCCGCAGGTTGTCCATCCTGAACGTGGCGAACAGCGCCGCGACGACGATCAGGGGGATGTAGACGCCGAGCACGATCCGCGGGTACGCGGCCCCTGCCGTTCCGATCACGAGCAGTCCGACGAGCTGGACGACGGGTACGCCGATGTTGCCGCCGCCCGCGTTGAGCCCGAGCGCCCAGCCCTTCTTGCGCAGCGGGAAGAAGGCGTTGATGTTCGTCATGGACGAGGCGAAGTTGCCGCCACCGATCCCGGCGAGCGCGGCGACGGCGACGAAGGTGCCGTACGAGGTCCCCGGTTCCATCACCACGAACGCGGCGACGGCCGGGACGAGCAGGGTAAGCGCGCTGAACACGGTCCAGTTGCGCCCGCCGAACCGTGCGACGGCGAAGGTGTACGGCACCCGGACGAGCGCTCCGACGAGGGTGGCCGTGGAGATCAGGAAGAACTTCCCGGCCGGGTCGACCCCGTACTCCGGTCCCATGAACAGGACCATCACCGACCACAGGGTCCAGATGGAGAATCCGATGTGCTCCGAGAGCACCGAGAACCAGAGATTCCGGCGGGCCACACGCTCGCCCGTCTCGCGCCAGAAGGTCTCGTCCTCCGGCTCCCACTGTTCGATCCAACGGCCGGCCATCACGCGCCTCCACAGGGTGTCGGGTGCTTGTGTCCCGACCGTATGGAGCGCGCGTTTCGGCGTGGTGCTGTGAGGTGACCGGTAGGCAACCTTGCTCTCACCGGGCCGGGAAGGGCCCGGTGAGGGACGGAGCGGTCAGCGGGCGCGGGCGTGGCCGCCCGTGCGGGCCTGCGGCGGCTTCTCCGGGAGCTTCCCGGCACCGTTCGCACCGTTCGGCCACAGGCGCGGCCGGCGGCGGGCCGCCACGTCCTCGACCCAGCCGACCGCGAGGATCGCCACGCCCAGGAGGGGCCAGACCGCGATGAAGGTGAGCACGGTGTACGAGCTCTCAAGGTACGAGCCGAGGTGGTCACCGACCCAGGGGACGTTCCACAGCTGGTCGATGAGCTGCGCGCTCGCCATCAGCAGCAGGTTGTGCCAGAGGTAGATGGTCACGGCCCGGTTGTTGGCGAGGGTGATCAGGCTGTCCCACCCGGCGAGCCTGTCCGGGAGCTTCCGCCAGGACGGGGCGTACACGAGGAGGATCACGCAGAAGCCGAAGGACCAGGTGGACTGGGCGAGCGGGATCTCGTCGAGGTTCCAGCCCTCGTCGGTGAGGTGGCCGGACGCCCACCAGAGGCCGAAGCCCATGACGATCGCGGCCGAGGACACCACGAGATAGCGCGGGACCTGCTTCAGCAGCCCGTCGTGGTGGGCGAAGCCGAGGATCCAGCAGGAACCGAACACGGCGAAGTCGAGGATCGCCTCACCGGTGGCCCCGGGGATGGTCACCAGGCCCGTACCGAGCACGGCGGTGAGGCCGATCGGGGCGAGCATCGTCACCCACGGCAGCCTGCGGAACGCATTGAGCAGCAGCGGCGAGGCGATGACGAACCAGAGGTAGGCCCTGATGTACCAGAGCGGCCCCACCCCCTGGTCGGCCCAGGACACCTCGAAGAATCCGCCGGGTGAGCCGCTCTCCTCGGGGAAGGGCGGCGAGCCGACCGGCAGGAGGTAGCAGCCGAGCTTGACGAACCACCACAGCCCCTCCTCCCGTACGGGCTTCCAGCTGAGCGCGAACATGATCGGCACGACGACGAGCGAGAACGCCCACATCGGTGGCAGCAGCCGGCGGAGCCGGTCACGGACGACGGTCGCGGCGGGCCGGGCCAGCGAGCGCGCCATCAGCGAACCGGCCAGGGCGAACATGACGCCCATGGACGGGAAGATCACCGTCAGCCAGGCCCAGCCGAAGAGGTGGAAGATGACGACGCGGACGAGGGCGACGGCGCGCAGCAGGTCGAGATAGCGGTCGCGTCCGGGTTTCTTCGCCGGCTCGTCCTTGTCCGGCCGGGTGGCCGGGGAGTCGTGCGGAGGCTGCGGGGGCCGTGGGGACTGCTGGTACGGCAGAGGCTGCGGCGCCTGCGGGAACGGCTGAGGCTGGTGTGCCTGCGGGAACGGCTGATGCGGATAGGTCATGCCACGGGCCTCCGGTCCCGTCCGGCGGCCGTACGTCCGGTCTGCTGGGCGCCGGGCGTCCCCACCACTCCCGTACGCCGCAGCTTCTGCCATCGCAGCCGGCCGCCGGTGAGAGCGGTGATCCACGACTGGAGCAGCACGACGTACATGAGCTGGCGGTACAGGATCTGCTGGAGCGGCAGCGAGATCAGATGGACCATGCGCTCCCGGTCGAGCCTGAAGGCGTACGCGGCGCAGATCGCCTGCACCACCAGGACGCCGAACCAGGCGGCGACCGTCTTCCCCGTCGGGCCGAAGACCAGTCCGTACAGCAGGAAGACGTCGATGAGGGGGGCCAGCAGCGGGGCGACGACCATGAAGAGCGAGACGAACGGAAGTCCGACCCGTCCGAAGCGGCCCGAGGGGCCCCGCTCGATGACGGCGCGGCGGTGCTTCCAGATCGCCTGCATGGTGCCGTACGACCACCGGTAGCGCTGCGACCACAGCTGCTGCACGGACTCCGGTGCCTCGGTCCAGGCCCGCGCGTTCTCCGCGTACACGACGCGCCAGCCGTCCCGGTGCAGGGCCATGGTGACGTCGGTGTCCTCGGCGAGCGTGTCCTCGCTCATGCCGCCGACCCGGTCCAGCGCGTCGCGGCGGAAGGCTCCGACCGCGCCGGGGATGGTGGGCATGCAGCCGAGCAGGTCGTACATCCTGCGGTCCAGGTTGAAGCCCATCACGTACTCGATGTGCTGCCAGGCGCCGATGAGCGAATCGCGGTTGCCGACCTTGGCGTTGCCCGCGACCGCCCCGACCCGCGGGTCGGCGAACGGCTGGACGAGCTCGCGGACCGTGGAGGGCTCGAAGACCGTGTCGCCGTCCATCATCACGACGATGTCGTAACGGGCGTGCGCGATGCCGTTGTTGAGCGCGGCGGGCTTGCCCGCGTTGCGCTGGCGGACGACCCGGACGTTCGGGAGCCGCAGCGCCTGGACGATGTCGGCCGTGCCGTCCGTGGAGCCGTCGTCGATGACGATGATCTCGATCGGGTAGTCGCTGGCCACCAGTGACCGCACGGTCGCGGCGATGCACTCGCGTTCGTTGTAGGCGGGAACCAGCACCGAGACCGGCCGGGCGAGCGGCGGGCCCCAGCTGAAGTCCCTTTTGCGCACCCGCCTCGCGTGCAGGAACGAGAGCAGCAGCATCAGGCCGAAGCGGGCGATGACCAGCCCGCCGATGACCGCGAGACCGACCACCAGCACATCGGTGATCCGCTCCGAGACGCTGACCGCGGAGACGAACGCCTTGCCCTTGAGCAGCGCGAATCCGGTCGCCGGGGTGTGCGCGCTGGGGGCGCCGAGAGCGGCGGTGAGGTTGGTGAACGCGTACCCGCGCTGCTTCATCTTCGGCAGGAACGTCTCCAGCGCGGCCACGGTCTGGGACCGGTCGCCGCCGGAGTCGTGCATCAGGATGATGGCGCCCTGCCCGCCCTTGGGCGTGGCCCGCTCGATGATCGCGCGGACGCCGGGGCGCTTCCAGTCCTCACTGTCGGTGTTGTTGACGACGGTGAGGTAGCCGCGGCTTCCGATGTACTGGGTGACGGGCCAGGACTTGTTGTCCATCGCGTCGGCGAACGAGGAGTACGGCGGCCGGAACAGGGACGTACGGATGCCGGCGGCGCCCGCCAGCACCAGCTGGTTCTGGGAGAGCTCCCAGTCGATGCGCTTGGGCGACTGGAAGGAGAGGTCGGGGTGGTTGAAGGTGTGCAGCCCGATCTCGTGGCCCTCGTCGACCATGCGCTGGACCAGGCCCGGATAGCGCGAGGCCATGGTGCCCGTGACGAAGAAGACGCCGTGGGCGTCGTACTTCTTCAGCGCGTCCAGGACCCGCGGCGTCCAGACCGGGTCGGGGCCGTCGTCGAAGGTGAGCACGATCTTGCGGTCGGGTATGCGGAGCGTCTTGGCGGGCCCGGTGGCCGACCTGGCGTCGATGACCGGACCGCCCTCCAGGACGTTCTCCGGCACCTGGGTGGTGGGGGCCGGGGCCTGGACCCGATGGTCCGCGAGGATCTCGCTGTGTACGTAGCCACGCAGCATGAGCATGGCGAGCAGGGCGACGAGAAGCAGGGACGGGAGCAGATAGCGCATGGGGAGCCTGCGCTTCGCCCGCTTCTTCCGGTGGTGCCCGACCCGCGGTGCGGGGGGTGTCATTTCTACTGGGCGCCTTCTTGTTCATCCACCGGCGGAACGGTCGTCTCGACGGGCGGGTCCGGGCTTATCGAGGGCTCGACGGGCGAGGAGGAGCCGGGGACGGGTGAATCGGAGGCCGGGATGGCCGGAGCGGAGGACCGCGAGGCCCCCTTGTCGGCCCCGGGGGTCACGGCGGGCAGCGATACCCGGGTGGCAGGGGCAGGTCCGGCCGGCACGGAGTCGCCGCCATTGGCCGACTGCGGTGCGCTGCCGGGGAGCTCCGGGTCCGAGGGAGTGGCGCCGGGAGTCGCGGTGCCGGGGGCAGTCTCAGGGCCGACGGGTTCGGTCGGGGCGGGCTGCACCTCCACCTCGGCCGACTTCTCGTGCTGGCCGGAAAGCGGCAGCCACGGCGCGTGGGAACTGCCGCCGAGGAGGGCGACGACCAGCGTCACCGCATAACCGGCGCAGATCGCGGCGAGCAGCCAGCCGACGCGTCGCAGTGACTTGCTGCGACGGCCGCTCTCGTCGACGAAGACGGGACCGTCGGAGCCTTCCGGAGTGCCCGGTTCGATGGCCAGTTCGGAGAGTTGCCGCCCCAGGCCGTCGAGTTGAAGCGTGACCTCGTTCGGCTCATGCGTATGCCCGGTTCGGGTACCTTCACGCCAATTTTCCACAGGTGTACGCACATCCCCCACTCAATGAACCGGGAGCAAGCGGAATGACCGGTTTCGCGCGGTCGGAAGGGGCCCCAGCCCTGTCCACGCGCGCCTGTCCCAGTGCACCCGGACCATGAATGTAGCGCACACCCCGGACTCTGAGGCTCCGGTACCCGGGTCTTGTTCAGGAACGGTGACGCATCAGTGACGCATCGATTTCCGGCAACCAAGATCCAGTTGGACGGACCATCCACCCTTCTTCCGCCGCCAGTTGGGCCGCGGCAGCGCGCAGAGCGGACAGACCGGGGTGAATCAGACCATCGCGCCAGACCATCACGAGCGGCGACAGCGGTACGGGGCGGACCAGCGGCCGGACCACGGTTCCGGGCAGCGGCGGAAAGTCCACGACCGCGAGCACCGGGTTCCCCGACTTGGCCATGACCCGCTGGAATTCGGCCACTCCGACAGCGAGCGGAACGGGCGGAGCGAGCAGGACGGACCACTCGTCGAAGAGCAGCCGGGCGAGGTCCGTCCACTCCCGGGTGCGCTCGTTGCCCGCACCCGCGTAGACGGTTTCTCCGGCCAGCTCGTCCAGGGCGACCACCTCCTGTCCGGCGAGCCGGTGATCACGGGGCAGCAGGACGGCCATGGGCTCGTACCGCACGGGCTGGACGGAGAGCCGGGACCGCACGGCGGGGTCGAGCCCCGCGGCCCGCCCGAACGAGACGTCGAGCCGCCCCGCGAGGACCTCACCGGCCGCCCAGGACAGACCGCTCTCGAAGCGGGCCATCAGCTCGCACGCCGGGGCGAGCTCCCGCGCACGGGCCAGCACCCGGGCGGCGGTCATGCCGTCGGTGTTGAGATCGACGAGCAGCGGCCGGGCTGCCGGATCACCGAAGGCGGCGGCCAGCGCGTCATGGGCGTCCAGCACCCGCCGGGCGTACGGGAGAAGCCGTTCACCGTCCGGAGTGAGGGAGACCTGGCGGGTGGTGCGCACGAACAGCTCCGCACCGAGCTCGCGCTCCAGTCGGCGGATGTCCCTGCTCAGCGCCTGCTGGGCGACGTAGAGCCGGGCCGCGGCCCGCGTGAAGTGCAGCTCATCGGCCACCGCCAGGAAGGCGCGCAGGAGCCGGGGGCCGGTGTCGGAGGTTGCCACGCGCAGAATTTACAACACATACGCGTTAATCGGTACGGAGTAGGTGTTGGACCCCGCGGGCCGGGCGCCCCGACGCTTGGCGCATGCCGCCCGACACCGCCACCCGCGCCCCCCGGAACACCTCCCCGCACGACCATCCCGCCCCGTACGCGGCGCCGGAGGCGGCGCACGTCAACCCGTACCGCCGGCTGCTCGCCACCCCGGGCGTCCGCGCGTTCACCGCGGGCAGCCTGCTGGCCAGGCTGCCCGCGGGCATGTTCAGCGTCAGCGCGGTCATCATGATCGCCGGGGCGCACGGCTCGTACGCCCTGGCGGGCGCGGTCACCGCGACCGGTCTCGCCGCCATGGCCGTCGTCGCCCCGTGGACCGCGCGGCTCGTCGACCGGTACGGCCAGGCCAGGGTCGCCGTACCGGCCACCGCGCTCGCCGCGCTCGGCTCCCTCGCGCTGGCGCTCTGCGTCCACTACGAGGCCCCGGTCTGGACTCTTTTCGCCGCCTACGCCGCGACGGCGAGCACACCCAACACGGGCGGCATGTCCCGGGCCCGCTGGGCGCACATCCACCGGGGTGACCCGGCGGCCCTGCACACCGCGAACAGCTTCGAGCAGGCCGCCGACGAACTCTGCTTCATGCTCGGCCCCGTCCTGGCCGCGACCCTGTGCGGGGCGCTGTTCCCGGAGGCCGGCACCGTGACCGGCGCGGTCCTGATGATGACCGGCGTCCTGATCTTCGCCGCCCAGCGGGCGACCGAACCCCCGGTGGCACCCCGCACCCAGGCCGCCTCCCCGTTCCGTACCACCGGGATGCCCGCCCTGCTCGCGGCCTTCCTCGCCACGGGCGCGGTGTTCGGCGCCATGGAGGTGGTGTCCATCGCCCACGCCGGAGGCGCGATCCTCGCTCTTCAGGCGGCCGGCTCCTGCGCCGCGGGACTGCTGTACGGATCGCTGCGGCCCGTCGGGGACGTCCGGCGCCGGCTGCTGCTCTGCCTGGCCGCAATGACGGCACTGATGTCCCTGCCCCTGCTCTCCGCCGCCTGGACCGACTCACGGCTCGTGCTCGCCGGCTGTCTCCTGCTGGCGGGCGCCGCGACCGCGCCGACCATGGTCACCGGCATGACTCTGGTGCAGCGCCTCACGCCCGAGGGACAGCTGAACGAGGGCATGACGCTCGCGGTCACCGCGCTGCTCGGGGGCATAGCCGCCGGATCGGCGGCGGGCGGCTGGATGGTGGAGCACGCCGGGACGGTGACCGGCTACGCGGTGCCCGTGGGCGCGGCGGGCCTGGCGCTGGTCGTCGCGGCGGTCGGCGTCCGGCGTTCCTGACCGGAGCGGGCAGGAGAAACACGAGGACCCCGTTGCCAGTGGCAACGGGGTCCTCGTGTACATGGGAATTGTGGAGATGGCGGGAATCGAACCCGCGTCCAACGGTGCGGAACCAGGGCTTCTCCGAGTGCAGTTCGCTGCGCTTTTCTCGGCCCCGGAGGTCACACGAACAAGCCTCCGACAGGCTCAGCCACTGTTTGATTTCCTTCTGGGCCCCGTGACCGGGCCTAGAAGTTTAGATCCCTTAGTGATGCCAGGATCCGGGTCGGGATCACCCCCGGGCTGACACTCCGCAGAGTCTTCGCTTAGCTGCTAATTAGGCAGCGAGGGCGAAGGCGGAGGAATCGCGCTTGGAATTGGCGATTATTGTTTGCGACATATGGTTTACGAGATCATTGCCGCTTCCTCGACTCGCTTCCCCTGCTTCGACATCCGCTGTCGAAACCGATCATCCCCATGTGTTTTTTTCAAAGGTGGTCCACACCCCGTGGGGTGCAGTTGCCATCGTACGTGACCAACGCACGACGATGCCAGCCTATTCCGGCTCAGGCACTGCGCTGACGTCGCCGGACCGCCGAGATCGCACGGTTCGTCTCCCTCGTGTCCTGCTTCTCGCGCAGGGTCTGGCGCTTGTCGTACTCCTTCTTGCCCTTCGCGAGGGCGATCTCGACCTTGACCCGGCCGTCCTTGAAGTACAGCGCGAGCGGCACGATGGTGTGGCCCGACTCCTGCGCCTTCGACGCCAGCTTGTCGATCTCGGCCCGGTGCATCAGCAGCTTGCGCTTGCGCTTGGCCGTGTGGTTGGTCCAGGTCCCCTGCACGTACTCCGGGACGTGGATGTTGTGCAGCCACGCCTCGTTGCCGTCGATCTGGATGAAGCCGTCGACCAGAGAGGCCCGGCCCATCCGGAGCGACTTGACCTCGGTGCCCATCAGCACGAGGCCGCACTCGTAGGTGTCGAGGATGGTGTAGTCGTGCCGCGCCTTCTTGTTCTGCGCGATCATCTTGCGCCCTGTGTCTTTTTCCTTGGCCATAGTGCAGTCATTTTCGCACTACGACCCACCCCCGAGGCCACTCAATACTGTCTCGGCCCGCTGCTGGGCCGCCGCACCGGCCACGAGGTCCGGGGTGATGCCCTGTCCGTCCACGCTCCGGCCAGCCGGTGTGCGGTAGTGGCCGACGGTCAGTTCGGCCACCGAACCGCCGGGAAGCCTGCTGGGCATCTGCACGGACCCCTTGCCGAAGGTGCGGGTGCCCACGGTGACGGCGCGGCCCCGGTCCTGGAGCGCGCCCGTCAGCAGTTCGGCCGAACTCATCGTGCCGCCGTCGACGAGGACGACGAGGGGCCGGTCCGTGTCGCCGCCCGGCGCGGCGTTCAGGGCGCGCTGCTCGCCGTGCACGTCGTAGGTGGCGACCAGGCCGCCGTCCAGGAACGCCGAGGCCGCGGTGACGGCCTCGGTGACCAGGCCGCCCGCGTTGGCGCGGAGGTCCAGGAGGATTCCGGCGTCCCCGGGAGCGGCACGCACGGCGTCCCGGATCTCGGTGCCCGTCCCCTTCGTGAAGGCGGTGACCTTGATCAGGACGGCGGAGGTGGGCTCACCGCCCAGCCGCCGGACGGTGACGGCCTCGGTGGAGAGCCTGGCGCGGTGCAGGGTCTCGGTCCACCTGTGCCCGTCGCGCCGGAGCCCCAGGACGACGGCGGTGCCCGCGGCGGCGTCCGTCCGGTCTCCGCGCAGCAGGGCGACGACTTCGGCGACGGGGCGCCTGTCGACCCGGCGGCCGTCGACCGTGCGCAGCTGATCGCCCTCGCGCACGCCCGCGCGGTCGGCGGGCCCGCCAGGCTCCACACGGGACACGGTGACGCTCCCGCCGGCCGAGCGCCTGGCGGAGAGGCCGACCCCGGTGTACGAGCCGTCGAGGGCCTGCTCGAAGTCCTCGTACTCCTGCTCGTCGTAGACCGCGCCCCAGCGGTCCCCACTGCGGCTGACGGCCTCCTGGGCCGCGTCCGTCACGGACTTCCCGTCGGCCTCGGCCTCGGCGGCCGCGTCCTCGACCGCCTGACGGTCCCGGGGGCCGACGGCGGCGGCAACGGATCGGGCCTGAATGCCGGGGTTTTTCCCGGTGTCGGCCTCGCGCGGCAGTGACCCGGTGGCCGCGGCGGTGGCGAGCGCACATCCGAAGATCAATGTCAGGGCCGCCCCGCGGCGGAGACCGCGGGGCCCGAAGCGGTACGAAGGGCCCGGCATGGCGTCGAGTCTAGGACAACGCCCCTGCGCCGCACGGCCGGTTGGCCGCGCGGCGCCGGTGCGCATCTCACACCTTGAGGTACTTGCGGAGCGCGAAGAGCGCAGCGACGGCGGGCATCAGCAGCCCGATCGCGAGGACCAGCGGCAGCTTGGTGAGGACCGCGTCCCAGCCGATGAACTCGATCAGGTTGAGCTTGTCCTGGAGGGCGAGTCCGCCGTCGATCAGGAAGTACCGGCCCCCTATCAGCATGGCGCAGGCGAGCAGGCCACCGATCAGGCCGGCGAAGGCGGCCTCCATGATGAACGGCATCTGGATGTAGAAGCCGGAGGCGCCGACGAGCCGCATGATGCCCGTCTCCCGTCTGCGGCTGAACGCCGAGACACGGACGGTGTTGACGATCAGCATCAGCGCGATGACCAGCATCAGCGCCATGACGAAGAGCGCCACCGTGTTCATGCCGTTCATCAGCTCGAAGAGGTTGTCCAGGATGGATCTCTGGTCCTGGACGGACTGCACCCCGTCACGTCCCGCGAAGGCCGTGGCGACGACCTTGTACTTCTTCGGGTCGTCGAGCTTGACGCGGAACGACTCCTGCATCTGGTCCGGCGTGATGTTGCCGGCCATCGGGGTGTCGCCGAACTGCTCCTGGTAGTGCTTGTACGCCTGGTCGACCGTCTCGAAGCTGACCTTCTCGACAGCGTCCATCTTTTCGAGATCGGCCCTGATCTCCTTCTTCTGCTCAGTGGTGACCGCACCCTTGGCGCACTTGGGCACGTCCTTGGCGTCACTCTTGTTGCAGAGGAAGATCGAGACGTTGACCTTGTCGTACCAGTAGGTCTTCATCGAGCTGACCTGGTCGCGAATCAGCAGCGCGCCGCCGAACAGGGCGAGCGAGAGGGCGACAG
Source organism: Streptomyces sp. NPDC058620 (assembly GCF_042717135.1). Lineage (NCBI taxonomy): Bacteria > Bacillati > Actinomycetota > Actinomycetes > Kitasatosporales > Streptomycetaceae > Streptomyces > Streptomyces sp. NPDC058620. The sequence goes on along the minus strand of NZ_JBHXQO010000078.1, from coordinate 1,900 downwards.
AGACCACCACGGCGAAGGTCATCGTGAGGTTGCGACGAAGACCGACGCCGATCTCCGACAGGACGAACTGGGCGCGCATGGCGTCCTTTCAGTACTCGATGCTCAGTGCTGGTAGCCGTAGACGCCGCGCGCCTGGTCACGTACGAGACGGCCCTGCTCGAGCTCGATGACGCGTTTGCGCATCTGGTCGACGATGTTCTGGTCGTGGGTCGCCATGATCACGGTGGTGCCGGTCCGGTTGATCCGGTCCAGCAGCTTCATGATGCCCACGGAGGTCTGCGGGTCGAGGTTGCCGGTCGGCTCGTCGGCGATCAGCAGCATGGGACGGTTCACGAACGCCCGCGCGATCGCCACGCGCTGCTGCTCACCACCGGAGAGCTCGCCGGGCATCCGGTCCTCCTTGCCGCCGAGACCGACGAGGTCGAGAACCTGGGGCACCGCCTTGCGGATCTCGCCGCGCGGCTTGCCGATGACCTCCTGCGCGAAGGCCACGTTCTCGGCGACGGTCTTGTTGGGCAGGAGCCGGAAGTCCTGGAAGACCGTGCCCAGCTGACGGCGCATCTGCGGCACCTTCCAGTTGGACAGCCGCGCGAGGTCCTTGCCGAGCACATGGACCATGCCCTGGCTGGCGCGCTCCTCACGCAGGATCAACCGCATGAAGGTGGACTTGCCGGAGCCGGAGGAGCCCACCAGGAAGACGAACTCGCCCTTCTCGATGTCGAGTGAGACGTCCCGGAGCGCAGGACGGCTCTGCTTCGGGTAGGTCTTGGAGACGTTGTCGAATCGGATCACGGATGCACCACGGTCGGCCGGGAGTAGGTGAGCGTGACCATACGCGAACCGGGCTTACGCGTGCAGGCGGGCACCGGCAATGGGTGATTTGTGACACCCGGAACGGGCAAATCCGGCGTCCGGCGGGCCCTCCAGGAGGGGGTCCCGGGGTACGTCGCCGGGCGGCCCGCGCCGAAATCGGTGCGAGCTGGCACAGTGGTAGGGGGAACGGTCGCGTTTCCCGGAGCGTTGTGCGGAGAGAACGTGTATGCGGCTCCGCCGCGCGGGAGGAGGAAAGCGCATGACCTATGACCGACTGGTGTGCGCGAACTGCGCGGCGCCCGTGAACGAGGGACGCTGCCGCGTCTGCCGGGCCGTGCGGCAGCAGATGGAGCAGGAGCGGGAGCAGGGGCCCTTCGCCGGGCTGAATCCCGCGATGCTGATCGCCTTGATGGTGCTGCTGGTCGCGGCGCTGGCACTGCTGGCGCAGCAGGCCGCGTAGACCGCCGGGGCGCGCCTCTCCCAGGGGCCGACGACATGCAGAGGGACCCGGTCCGCTTGCGCGGGCCGGGTCCCTCTGTACGTTCGTACCGCTGATCGCCCCTATCAGGCGACCGTGCGGCCGTTCACCAGGCGCGGAAGGATCCGGAAGCCGATGCCACCGGCGATCATCGTCGCGGCGCCGACCAGCAGGAACGTGGTCTCGGCCGCACCGGTCTCGGCGAGCTCGTCCTTGCCCTTGCTCTGCTCGACCGGCTGGTTGCCGACGCTGTCGGTGTCGGTGTTGTCGACACACTCGGCGCCGTCGAGGTCGACGGTGCAGGTGCCCGCGCCGCCACCGTCGGTGCCGGAACCGGAGGTCCCGGTGCCGCCGGCCTGCTGGCCTCCGGAGGAGCCGTTGCCACCGTTGGTCGCGTCGCCACCACCAACGGCCGCGTCGCCACCACCAGCAGCAGCAGCGTCACCGCCACCAGCCGCCGCGGCCGCGTCGCCACCACCAGCAGCAGCGGCATCGCCACCGCCCGCGGCAGCAGCGGCGTCGCCACCACCAACGGCCGCGTCGCCACCACCAGCAGCAGCAGCGTCACCGCCACCAGCCGCCGCGTCGCCACCACCAACGGCCGCGTCG
>NZ_JBHXQO010000077.1:0-23351 GCF_042717135.1 Streptomyces sp. NPDC058620 | reverse complement strand
CACCGAGGCGGAACTGCGGTGGCTGCACGCCACGCTGGCATCACTCGACGGGAGCGTCTGACCCCCGCACATGCGCGACCGGGCAGCCTCGCACGCCCGGAGTGGGGAACGTACCGAGCGCGGCGACCTTGTAGCCGTTCGGGTATCCCTTGATCTCCGGGTTCAGCCGTGCGTAGTGCGCCGTGGAACGCGGCGGCATGAGGCGTACCGCCCGGGCCCTCAGACGCAGAGCGGCCCGGGCCAGCCCTCGGGCGACGGGGCCCGGCCGCTCGTAACGGAAAGCCCGGAGCAGTGAGTCGTCCAGGAGGGCGAGGCTGGCCCCGCGCACGACGCGGGCGAGGGGGCGCGGGTACCAGGAGGCCATCAGTGCGAGGGTGGCGTCGGACACCTCGCGCGCGCCTTCGTCCCAGCCGAAGTGCGCGTCCTCGTAGGCGTCGAGCGTGCGCTCGAAGTCCTCGTACGTCTGGGGCACGTCCTTGATGCCCATGTGGGCGCCGAGCGTGCGGTAGTAGACGGCGAAGGCCGTCAGCTCGTGGCGGGAGAGCCGGCGCCATCCGTAGGCGTCCAGCCAGCGCTTCGGCATGACGACGAAGGTGCACAGCACATAGCGCATGTCGTCGTCGCTGATGTCGTAACTGCGGTGCATCTGGTTGATCCGCCGGACAGCGGTGCGCCCGGCTTCACTGGCGAATCCGTGCTCGGCGACGGTGTCCAGGAGCAGCGCGGTGTCGTCGTAGCGCTTCTGCGAACGGTCCGTCAGCTCGGCCGTCTCCGCCAGGAGTCGTCCGATGCTGGGGACGGCGTAGGTGCGGTAGAGGGCGAATTCGAGGGCCCGCGTCATGTCCCAGGGGAACTCGTACGCCACAGTCAGGCGATAGATCTCCAGGAAGTCCCGTTCCGCGTCGAGCTGCTGAATCTCCTTCAGCCGGTCGAACCGCTTCGCCATGCTGTCCCCCATCTTCGGCCGACGTCCAAGCCTACGAGGAGATGGACGGTGCGGCTACACGGGCGGCGCGCTCCCTAGGGTCTCTGCCCGGCTCCGAGCCACGCATTCCGATGGCGGGACGGCAGCGCGCCCGGAGCCGCGACCCCGGTATCCAGGGCCTCGACGGCGGGGTTACCGACTGGTTAAGGTGCGGGCCGACGGACCAAGCCATGACGAGAACGAGGAGGGCGCTGTGGCCGGGACGCAAGACACGGTCGCCGATGACGACGCACTGTATGTGCTGACCGCGGTGCTGCTGACGCCCGCGCAGTTCCCGAGCGTGCTGGGTGACGACTACGTGGCAGCGTGCGGCGCGCTGGCCCTTGAGCCCTATGCCGAGGGGTACGGCCTCGTGCTGGGCCAGGACGGCAGCGGGGCCCGCTGGACCGTGGTCGTCGACGACGTGTCGCTGGTGGCGGTCGCCATCGCTTCCTGGGACTGCGGGATGGAGTACGACCTGTCGCCCGACGACCGTTCGGTGGTCTGCGCGCTGCCCGGCTGGCCGCTGGCGGTCGCGGTCGCGGCACCGGGCGTCCCCGCCCCGCACGACCCGCTGCCCGACCCGGAGGCGGGAGGCGAGGATCCGCTCGCGCTGGCGCCGCCGGACACGGATATGTGGGGGCCCGCGCAGCGGCGCCTGGGCGCGGACGAGGTCGCCGCGCAATGGGCGGCGTGGCGCGAGCAGGTCGACGACGAGACGGCTTACGGCCGGCCCGCCGGGAAGGCCGACGGCGTGGACGTGAAGGTCGCCGAGTCGACCGGAGCGGCCGAGGACGGGCAGGGCAAGCCCGGTCAGGGCGCCCCGGACGTGGAGAGCGCGGCGGAGGACATACGGGAGGGTGCCGAAAAACCCGAGGCATCCGAGGCCGTGGCCGGCCCGGAGGGCGTGGCCGGTTCCGAAGGGGCCGACAGCGGCTCCGCGCCGGCGGGGCGCCACCCCGGCATACGGAGGGCGCTGGACGAAGCCCGGGCCTATGTCGCCGCTCCCCCTCCGCCCGGACGCATCCGCTCGGCGTTCGCGCCCGGCGGCGCCCGCACCCTGCGGGTCGACGGTCCCGGCTGGTCGCTGGTCGCCAGGACCGACGACATCGCGTTCGCCCTGCTGGACGAGGAACCGGGTGAGGTGCTGCCCATCGGGCGCGGGACCGAACTGCCCGGACTGCTGACGGCTCTGGACGACATGGCCGTCAGGCCGGCCTGAGCGGAATACCGGCCAGGGCCTCGGCCTGGCCCCGGGCCCGGCGTGGGGAGCCTTGGCGAAACGCCGTAGGCAATGCCTCGGCGCCGCCCGCGAGGCGGGCGGCGCTACGGCGGGGCCGGCGCCGGGTCAGCGGCCTATCTGCTTGCGGCTGACCCTGCGGAGCCTGCGCCGCTGGGACGGGTCAAGCATCAGATACCCCGCGACAGGCACCCCGATCAGTACGAGCAGGGCCCACCAGAATCCGATGAGCGGCCACAGGATGGCTGCCGCGACAACTCCCCCGAGGGCGATCTTTGCACCGTTGGACATGGTCCACGCCTCCTTCGCGGCCGGAGCCGCTCCTGTTCTGAGAACGCTCGTACGCGCCCATCGGTTCCGGGGAAGGGCCGCTTATCGCAGCGGTTCGCCGACCTCGTGCATGTGAGTCAGCGCCTGCCGGTATGACTCGACGAGTCCGGTCTCCGCGTAGGGCATGCCGATCGCCTCGCAGTGGGCCTTGACCAGCGGCTGCGCGAGACGGAGGTGGGGGCGGGGCATGCTCGGGAAGAGGTGGTGCTCGATCTGGTAGTTCAGCCCGCCCAGGAACCAGTCGTTGAGGGCCGTGCCCCGGACGTTGCGCGAGGTGAGGACCTGACGCTGGAGGTGCCCCCAGCGCTCGCCGTCCGGGTCGGGCATCTCCATGCCCTTGTGGTTCGGCGCGAAGGCCATGCCCAGGTGGAGGCCGAAGAGCGCGTGGTGCACGAGGGCGAAGACGACGGCCTTGCCGAGCGACATGGTGGTCAGGAGCAGCGTCGCGTACAGCGCGAGGTGGCTGACCATCAGTGCGCCCGAGACCAAGCGCTCACGCATGGGCTGGCTGCGCAGGAACTGGAAGCCGGAGACCTTGAGGGCGATGCCTTCGAGGAGCAGCATCGGGAAGAAGAGACGGGCCTGGTTGCGGGTGAGCCAGCGCGCGAAGCCTTCGCGCTGCGCCGCCTGCTTCTGCGTCCACACCAGCGCCCCGACGCCGACGTCGGGGTCCTTGTCGACGTGGTTGGGGTTGGCGTGGTGGCGGTTGTGCTTGTCGTTCCACCATGCCTCGTTCATTCCGAGGAGCAGATTGGAATGGACCAGCCCTATGTTCCGGCTCGTCCTGCGGTTGCCGGATATCTGGGAGTGGCCGGCGTCGTGTCCGACGAAGGCCATCCGGGCCCACACCAGGGCGAGCGGCAGGGCCAGGAACAGGGACCACCAGGTGTCGCCGAGAAGCACCAGGCCGGCGATCACGGCGCCGAGCGCAAGGAAGTTGACGGCTATGCCCGCCGCGTACCAGCCGGTGCGACGCTCCAGGAGCCCTTGGCCCTTGACGGCCCGCAGGAGGGGTGCGAAATCGCTCCCGGTGGTCGCGGAAGCAGTGGAGCCGCCGAGACTCTCGGAGTCGCCGGGCAACTCCGATCCGTCGCGAGTGTGTTCAGCAACGGTGGCTACCGCCTGGGGCATGACGTCTCCGGTCTCTAAGCATCTGTGCTGACCTCATCAAACGTACGGATGGGAGGCCCGCGGCAGCCATGACGCCACCACCCGGCTTCCTCGGGGGCATGCCCCCCGCACGGGTGGTGGTGCTGACTGCACCGCGACTCCCCGAAGGCAGAAATGAGTGACCTGAATCACAGCGCATTCCTCCCGGAAGGAGCCTCGGGTGGAGTACCCTCGGCGACCCCGGCCCCACTAGTCAAATTTGAGGAATCTGACATCGCTGTGCACAGGCTCCCTGCGGCAACGCTCTCCGAGATCTCTGAACTGTCCCGCTGCTCCGCAGTCTTCCTCCCCGCGGATCCGGCCCGTACCGGCCTGATCGCGTTCTGGAACCCGGACGGTAGCACCCCTCCCCAGGCCCCCGGGATTCCGCGGGAACTGACCGTCGTCGGGGCGGACGCACAACCGTACGTGGTGCCGGCGTTGCTCCTCCCCGTACGGGAAGCTCTTCCCGTACTCACGCGGGCGCGGGCGAGTGGGCACCCCTCCCCCGCTACGGCGTTCTGGGGCGCCGCGGGCCTGCTGGCCCTGCAACTGGCCGCGCGCGGGCTGCTCCTGCCGGGACTGAGTCCCGGCGACCACGACGCCTGGCGGGCGGGCCCGCTGACGGCGGAGGACTTCGACCGGATTCGGACGCTCGCGGCAGCCATGCCGCCCAGTGCGCACGCGGTACCGCTCGACGAGGCGGCCGAGCCCGTCCTGCTGGCCGAACCGGAGGCACTTCTGCGTGCGTTTCTGGACGCTGTCGCCGACTGCCTTCCGCGTACACCCGCCGCCGCGCTGGCCACCGGAAGCCCCGTCTTCGCGGCCGATGAACCGAAGAAGTGCGCTGATCAGCGTGGGTGGGCAGCGGATGTGGCAGCGGGCCACGACGCAGGAGTACGACTCTCCCTCCGCATCGAGGTCTCGGGGATCGGGGAGTCGGCGGAGAACACAAGCGGAATGGATGACGAGGTAGCCGCCCGGCCCTCCTTCCGGGCCGTTCTGCAGATCCACAGCGTCAGTGATCCCACGCTCGTCGCCGATGCGGCCGACGTCTGGGCGGGCAGCGCTCCGACGGCCGCGGCCTTCGGTCCGCGGGCCCGGATGGACGCCCTGCTCGCACTGCGCCGCGCCGCGCGCGCCTGGCCGCCGCTGACACCGCTGCTGTCGGCCGCGGTACCGGACTCCGTCGACCCGGCGGACGAGGAGATCGCCGAACTGCTTGGCCCGGCCGCACGGGCGCTCGCCGCGACCGGCGTCCAGGTCCACTGGCCCAAGGAGCTGGCCCGCAAGATCACCGCGCGCGCGGTGATCGGTCCCGTCGACCCGCACGAGGGCGACGAACACCAGGACGGTGCCAAGGGACCCGGCCGCACTGAGTCGGACACACCGTCCTTCCTCTCCGCCGACGCGCTGCTCGCCTTCAACTGGTGGTTCGCACTCGGCGATCAGAAACTCACCCGGGAAGAGCTCGACCGCCTCGCGGAAGCCGGCAGGCCCGTGGTCCGCCTCCGCGACCAGTGGGTGCTCATCGACCCGGAGGAGGCCAGGCGCGCCCGCGAGACGCGGGACCGCAAGGTCACACCCATCGACGCACTCGGCGCCGCGCTGACCGGGTCCACCGAGGTCGACGGCCGCCGTGTCGAAGTGGCGGCGACGGGCTGGCTCCGGCAGCTGCGGGACCGGCTCGCCGACCCCGAGTCGGGCGGGAACCAGACGATCGGCCAGCCCGGCGCCCTCACGGCGACTCTGCGCGACTACCAGCTGCGCGGGCTGAACTGGCTAAACACCATGACCTCCCTCGGCCTCGGCGGCTGCCTGGCCGACGACATGGGGCTGGGCAAGACGATCACGCTGATCGCATTGCATCTGCACCGCCAGGGCGACGCTTCCGCTGCGGGCCCGACGCTGGTGGTGTGCCCGACCTCCCTGATGGGCAACTGGCAGCGCGAGATCGAGAAGTTCGCGCCCGGTACGCCCGTACGCCGCTTCCACGGTGCGTCACGCTCGCTGGAAGGGCTGGCCGACGGCGAGTTCGTCCTCACCACGTACGGCACGATGCGACTGGACGCGCCACGGCTCGCCCGGGCGGAGTGGGGCATGGTCGTAGCCGACGAGGCCCAGCACGTCAAGAACCCGTACTCGGCGACCGCCAAGCAGTTGCGGACCATCGGAGCACGCGCCCGCGTCGCACTCACCGGAACTCCGGTGGAGAACAACCTCTCCGAGCTGTGGGCGATCCTCGACTGGACGACACCCGGCCTGCTGGGCCGGCTGGGCACCTTCCGTACGCGGTACGCGAGCGCCGTCGAGGGTGGCAACGACCCGGGAGCGGCCGAGCGGCTCGCCACGCTGGTGCGCCCGTTCCTGCTGCGGCGCCGCAAGTCGGACCCTGGCATCGCCCCGGAGCTGCCACCCAAGACCGAGACGGACCGTGCGGTGTCGCTGACCGCCGAACAGACCGGTCTGTACGAGGCGGTGGTACGGGAGACCATGGCCGAGATCTCCGGCGCCGACGGTTTCGCGCGCCGCGGGCTCGTCGTGAAGCTGCTGACCGCGCTCAAGCAGATCTGCAACCACCCGGCGCAGTACCTCAAGGAGGAACGGCCGCGTATCGCGGACCGGTCGGGGAAGGTCGAACTGCTCGACGAGCTCCTCGACACGATCCTGGCCGAGGACGCGAGTGTGCTGGTGTTCACCCAGTACGTGCAGATGGCCCGGCTGCTGGAGCAGCACCTGGCGGTGCGCGGCGTCCGTACCCAGTTCCTGCATGGAGGTACGCCGGTCGCCGAGCGCGAGGCCATGGTCAACCGGTTCCAGGCGGGCGAGGCACCGGTCTTCCTGCTGTCGCTGAAGGCTGCCGGTACGGGACTGAACCTGACCCGGGCGGGCCATGTGGTGCACTTCGACCGCTGGTGGAACCCGGCTGTCGAGGCGCAGGCCACGGACCGTGCCTACCGGATCGGTCAGACCCAGCCGGTGCAGGTGCACCGGCTGATCGCCGAGGGGACCATCGAGGACCGGATCGCCGAGATGCTGGCCCGCAAGCAGGGCCTCGCGGACTCGGTCCTCGGTTCCGGCGAGACGGCACTCACTGAACTGACCGATGCGGAACTGGCCGATCTGGTGGAACTGCGAGGGGGCGCCCGATGAACGACCGATACGAGACGGACGACGACTACGAGGAGCAGGGCATCCCGGCGGGACAGGAACCTGAGCGCACCTTCGCCGCTCTGCCCCCCGCCAAGGGCCGCGGCTTCGCGACGTCCTGGTGGGGCCAGGCATGGCTGAAGGCCCTGGAGGACACGGCACTCGACGGCGAGCAGCTCAAGAAGGGGCGCCGACTGGCCCGTGAGGGAAGGGTCGGCGCGGTGTCGGTACGGCCCGGCCGGATCACCGCGGTCGTCCAGGAGCGGGACTCGACGACGTACCGAAGTGACGTGCTGCTTCAGCAGCTGAGCGATGAGGAATGGGACCGCTTCCTGGACATGGCGGTCGACCGGGCGGGGCACATCGCCGCACTGCTCGACCGGGAGATGCCGCCGCATCTGGTGGAGGACGCGGCCGCCGCCGGAGTGGACCTGCTGCCGGGAATCGGGGACCTGGAGCCGGAGTGCACCTGTGAGGCATGGGACCACTGCCCGCACACGGGGGCGCTCTGCTACCAGGTGGCGCGGCTGCTGGACCAGGACCCGTTCGTCCTGCTGCTGATGCGTGGCCGCGACGAGCGCCGGCTGCTCGACGAGCTCCAGGCCCGCAGCGTGGCCCGGGCCGTACGGGGAACGCCCGCGTCGTCGGAGGCGCGGGGACGGTCCGGGCCGGGTGCGCGTGCAGGGGTCGGGGCGCGGGAGGCGTTCGCGGCGCGGGACATTCTGCCGCCGCTGCCCGCCCCTCCCGAGCTGCCCCAGGAGCCGGGGCAGGCGCCGTCACTGGACACGGAGTCCGGGCCGGCGCCGGGCGTCGATCCGGCGGCGCTGGAGTTTCTGGTGGCCGGCACTGCCGTACGGGCCTACCGGCTGCTCGCGGAGGCGCTGGCCGTGGGACACGGCCGGCAGCCGGCTCCCGGTGAGTTGACCGTCTCGCAGGACGCGGTGCGGCTGGCGGCCGATGTCCGGCCCGAGCCGCGGATCGCGGCCCGCATCGCCGAGGGGGCGGGGCGGCAGAGGGCCGACCTCGACGCGGCGGTGCGCGCCTGGCAGTACGGCGGGCCCGCGGCGCTGACCGTTCTCGACGAGGAGTGGGAGCCGGACCCGGAGTCCCTGGCACGGGCCCGCACGCAGCTCGCCGAGGCGTGGGAGGAGGGCGAACGGCCACGGCTGAGGGCGGGGCGCAGCCGCTGGACGGTTGCGGGCGCCGACGTCCAGCTCAGGTACGGGCCCGACGGGCGCTGGTGGCCGTACCGCAAGGAGCGGGGGCGCTGGATGCCGGTGGGCCCTGCGGACAACGACCCGTCGGGCGCATTGGCGGGGGCCCTGCCGGAGGCGTAGGGCCGGACGGCGTGGCGCTGCGTGTTGCGTGCCACTGGGCTCCGGCCGTGTCCCGGGGCGCTGCGGCATGGCTCTTCGCCGCAGCGATGCGTTCCGGCTCGGTACGGGGGTGTTCCCCTCTCCGGGCCGGAGGGCATCCATGGGCAGGCCGGGGTGCGGCCGCGACGCGCCCCGGCCGCAGCCCCCGCTCTTACGGAGCGACCGGCAGCTGGCGCTTGTGCTCGGTGAGGCGGTAGCGGCTGACGATCGTTTCAAAGACACGCTCGTCCACCGGCTTGCCCTCCAGGAAGTCGTCGATGTCGTCGTAGGTGACCCCGAGGGCGTCCTCGTCGGTCTTCCCCGGGTCGAGGCTCTCCAGGTCGGCCGTCGGAGCCTTCCAGACCAGCTCGGCAGGGGCGCCCAGCAGGTCCGCGACGGCCCGCACGCGGCGCTTGGTCAGGCCGGTCAGCGGCACCAGGTCCGCCGCGCCGTCGCCGAACTTGGTGAAGAAACCGGAGACCGCCTCGGCCGCGTGGTCGGTGCCGACGACCAGCCCGCTGTGCGCGCCTGCCACCACGTACTGGGCGATCATGCGCTGCCGTGCCTTGATGTTGCCGAGCACGAAGTCCTGGTGGTGGGCGTCGCGGAAGCTCACTCCGGCGGCCAGGGCGGCCTCCAGCGCGGCGTCACCGGCGGGCTTGATGTCCACGGTCAGCACGTGGTCGGCCTGGATGAACGAGAGCGCGAGCTGGGCGTCGTGCTCGTCGGCCTGGACACCGTAGGGCAGCCGCATCGCGTAGAACCGCGCCTCGTGGCCTGCGGCCCTGGCCCGCTCGACGGCGAGCTGGCACAGGCGCCCTGCGGTGGTGGAGTCGACGCCTCCGCTGATGCCGAGTACCAGGCAGCGCAGGCCGGTGGAGATCAGCCGCTCGGCGAGGAAGGCCACCCGGCGCTCGATCTCCCGCTCGGCCTCGAAGGTCTCGGCGACCTGGAGTTCCCGGGCGATCTCCTGCTGCAGGGCGATGGACGCCGGCTCGCTCACGTCTGCTCCTTGTTACGTTTCACGGGGTGCTGTCCCAGCCACCCTACCCAGGAGGTGACCGACGGATCTGGGGCGGTGCGACGGCGGGCTGGCGACGTGCGATCGCGACGGCGGGCCAGTGACGTGTGATCGCGCGGCGGAGGCCTGAGCTGCTGGCGCAGCACGGCGCGGGGCGCGCACGCGTTCGTCACGCGCTGTCCTCACGTTCAACTCGATGTCACGGTGCGTTGAGGCACAGGGCAGAGCCTGACGCTCGTCCGAGCGTTAGTGCACCAGGAGGCCCCATGTCCGCCCGTATCACCCGTCGCTCTCTCGCCGCGGGGCTGCCGCTCGCTCTGCTGTCGACGTTGTGCGTGGCCGCGACGGCCGGCGCACAGGACCGTGACGGGCACCACGGCGGCGCCGGGGCGACCGCCCGGATCACTGGCAGCGCCACGCTCGGCGACGTGCCGCTGGCCGGTTTCAGCAACGGCCTGCTGCCCGGCTCGGTCTCGGACGACCGTGGCGTGATGCTCGGCGGAATCGGCAGCGACATCTACCCGGCGGGCCGCAAGGGCGAGTTCTGGACGGTGACGGACCGCGGCCCCAACGGTCAGATCAAGATCGACGGCAAGAAGCGGCGTACGTTCCCCGTCCCCGGCTTCGACCCCGCGATCGTGAAGATACGCGTAACCGGCAAGCGGATCGACGTGCTCCAGTCCCTCCCCCTGACCATGGCCTCCGGCGCACCGGTCACCGGCCTGCCCAATCAGCCGAGCCGTGACGAGGCCCCGTACGGCTACGACGCTCGGACCCCCCTCGCGTACAACCCGAACGGCCTCGACACCGAGGGCATCGTCCGCGCCGCGGACGGTTCCTTCTGGCTGGTCGACGAGTACGGCCCCTCGCTCGTCCACGTCTCCTCGCGCGGCCGGGTTCTCGCCCGCTACGTCCCCGAGGGGCTTCGGCTGGAAGGTGCCGGCTACCCGGTGATCGAGGCACTGCCGGGCATCCTGCTGAACCGCAAGATCAACCGGGGATTCGAAGGTCTGGCCCTGCTGCCGGGGGGCGATCTGGTGCTGGCCGTGCAGAGCCCGCTCTCGCTCCCCGACGAGGACGCGGGCGAGAGCTCGCGCAATGTCCGGATGCTGCGCTTCTCCACGAAGAAGCAGGCGGTCACCGCCGAGTACGCCTACCGCTTCGACCCGGTCGAGGTCGTCGACCCCGGGGAGGACGACACCTCCGAGCTGAAGATCTCCTCGGTCGTCGCGCTCGGCCCACGCACACTGCTGGTGGAGGAGCGGACCGACAAGGCCGCGCGACTGCACCGGGTGACGCTGCCTCACGGCGCCGGAATCCTGGGTTCGGCCTGGGACGAACCGGCGGCCTCGCCTTCGTACGAAGAGCTCCCCGACCCCTCGGCGGCGGGCGTTCCGGTTCTGCGGAAGAGTCTGGTCGTCGACCTCGGAACGGTCGAGGGAATCCCCGGCAAGATCGAGGGCGTGGCCGTCACGGGCCGTGACACCGTCGCCCTGATCAACGACAACGACTTCGGGATGACGGATGGCGCGGATGCCTTCGACGCGAACGGCAGACTGGTCGACAGCGGTATCGAGACCTCGGTGACCCTCCTGAAACTGCCTCGCCCGCTCCGCGGCTGACGGCCGGCGCCCAGCGCGCCAACGTCCCGTCGTCCCTTCCGCCTTACGCCCTCCGCCCTCCGCCCTTGCTGCTCTCGATTCCGTACCCCTGCCGTCTTCGGCCGCCCGCGCGGCGCCCGAAGACGGCAGGGTGCGCGTGGACGCGGCTGGTCGGATCGATCGGCCACCCACTTCCCAGGCGTCTGCACGCGCCGAACGACGGCCTGTTCACCGCGGTCACCATCCGGCGCCGGTCGCGCAGTTCGCTATCACAGGCATGATCGCCGCCGCCGCGGAACCGAACCGCAGGCCCCGTCGTCGTCTCCGGGAGACGGCCGCACTGTTCCCGCGCGGCCGACCTGCCCCGATGGAGTACGCCGATGGACCGGAGAAGAATCCTTCAGGGCGCCGCGGTCACCGCCGCTGCGGCGCTCTTGCCCGCCTCGGTGCGCGCAGTCGCGGCCTCCACCGGTGAGACGGATTACGCGCAGGCGGCATGGGCACCGGCCTCGACGTCCAACTACACCTCAGCGAACCGCCCTTCGTCCCATCCGGTCGACCTCGTAGTCCTCCATGTCACCCAGGCCACGTTCAGCAACACGGTCGGAATCTTCGCGAACCCGGCGAAGCAGGTATCGGCGCACTACGTGGTGCGCTCTTCGGACGGTTACATCGCTCAGTGCCTGCGGGAGAAGGACATCGGCTGGCACGCCGGGAGCTGGGACCACAACACCCGCAGCATCGGCATCGAGCACGAGGGCTGGGTGGATCAGCCCTCCTACTTCACCTCCACCATGTACGAGCGTTCGGCACGGCTCACGGCGGACGTGTGCGACCGCCACGGCATCTCCAAGGACCGTGCCCACATCATCGGCCACCACCAAATCCCGGGCAGCGACCACACCGACCCCGGGAGCAACTGGGACTGGGGGCGCTACATCCGCCTCGTCAACCTCGTCTGAGCCCCCACACACCGGCGCCGCCGATTACTCTCCGCACCGAGGTTGTCGCGGAGGCCGACTGCGACGACGATGGGGAGGCACGACGCCCCTGGACGGGAGGGTGAGTTGACGGACCCCTGGGTGGCCCTGGCAGCCGATGCCGATCCCGGCGAACGGCTGCACGAACTGCGCCACGCCCACGAGGTGTTCACCTCCGCCGGACGGCTGGAGCGCCCGGTGCGTACCGTGGTCGGCGAATCGTGGCGGCGCTCGGCGCGGGCGCGGGTCAGCCCGGACGGTGCGGCCCTGATGGACCTGGACGCCGACGACCTGGAACCGTACCGGGCCGGCCATCCGCTGGCGCGTGCGATGCCGGTGATCCGCGAACTCATGAGCGCGTACGCGACGGACGGGGAGCATCTGCTCGCCGTGTGCGACGTGCACGGCAGGTTGCTGTGGGTCGAGGGGCATGCGGCGGCCCGGCGGCGGGCGGGGCTGATGAATTTCGTGGAGGGCGCCCGCTGGGCCGAGTCCGTGGCGGGCACCAACGCGCCGGGCACCGCGATCGCCGTGGACCGCCCGGTCCAGGTGTTCGCCGCGGAGCACTTCCTGCGGCCGGTCCAGCAATGGACCTGCGCGGCTGCCCCGTTGCACGATCCGCGCACCGGGAGGGTGCTGGGAGCGGTCGACATCACAGGCGGCGACCGGCTCGCGCACCCGCACAGTCTCGCCTTCGTGCAGGCTGTGGCACGCGCCGCCGAAAGCCAACTCGCCCTGCTCGCACCGGCGTCGGCCGGGCACTGCGTACAGCTCAGCGCACTCGGCCGGGACGAGGCTCTGCTGGTCGCGGGAGGTCGCAAGGTCCGCCTCAGCAGACGGCACAGCGAGATCCTGGTGGTGCTGGCCCGCCACCCGGAGGGTATCGGCGGCGAGGAACTGCTCGTCGAGCTGTACGAGGACGAGTCGGTGACCCCGGTGACTCTGCGCGCCGAACTGTCGCGTCTGCGGAGGCTGTTGGGGCCCGGACTGCTGCACTCGCGGCCGTACCGGCTGGCAGTTCCGGTGGACGCGGACTTCGACACGGTGGCCCGCAGACTCGCCTCCGGAGCGGTGGCAGCAGCGCTCGGCGCGTACGGCGGACCGCTGCTGCCCGGCTCGCAGGCTCCCGCCGTCGTACGACTGCGGCAGCGGATCGCCGACCAGCTGCGGGCGGCGCTGATCGCCCGGGGCGACCCGGGGCTGCTCGCCGACTGGGCCTACAGCCCGTGGGGCGAGGAGGATCTCCCGGTATGGCAGGCGCTGGCAGCGGTAGCGCCAGCCGGCCACCGGGCCACTCTCCTGGCGAGAGTGCGGGGGCTGGACGCGGAGCAGCGCGGATAGCGGAACGGTAGCGCAACGGCGTTGCAACGTTGTGGTGCCTAGCCTCGCGCCGAGGGCCGTCCAACGGCGGGCGGCACCGGAATCCGGGAGGCCACAGAGATGACCCGTTACGCTGCGCCGGGTACCGAGGGCGCCATCGTCTCGTACGAGTCGCGCTACGACCACTGGATCGGCGGCGCCTACGTCCCCCCGGCGCGCGGCCAGTACTTCGAGAACCCGAGCCCCGTCAACGGCCGCCCCTTCACCGAGATCGCCCGAGGCACGGCCGAGGACGTGGAACGCGCCCTGGACGCCGCGCACGCGGCGGCCCCGGCCTGGGGAGCGACCGCGGCGGGCGACCGCGCCAACGTGCTGAACAGGATCGCCGACCGGATGGAGGCGCACCTCGAGGAGCTGGCAGTCGCCGAGAGCTGGGAGAACGGCAAGCCGGTACGGGAGACACTCGCCGCCGACATCCCGCTGGCCATCGACCACTTCCGGTACTTTGCGGGCGCGCTGCGCGCTCAGGAGGGGTCGCTCAGCGAGATCGACGACGACACCGTCGCGTACCACTTCCACGAGCCGCTGGGCGTCGTCGCCCAGATCATCCCCTGGAACTTCCCCATCCTGATGGCCACCTGGAAGCTCGCTCCGGCACTCGCCGCGGGCAACGCGGTGGTACTCAAGCCGGCCGAACAGACCCCCGCGTCCATCCACTTCTGGCTGAAGCTGGTGGCGGATCTGCTGCCGCCGGGCGTGGTCAACATCGTGAACGGCTTCGGCGTGGAGGCAGGCAAGCCGCTGGCGTCGAGCCCCCGTGTCGCGAAGATCGCCTTCACCGGCGAGACGACGACGGGCCGGCTGATCATGCAGTACGCCTCCGAGAACATCAAGCCGGTCACGCTCGAACTGGGCGGCAAGTCCCCGAACATCTTCTTCGACGACGTGTGGTCCTCGGACGACGACTTCCGGGACAAGGCACTCGAGGGGTTCACGATGTTCGCCCTGAACCAGGGCGAGGTGTGCACCTGTCCCTCGCGCGCGCTGATCCAGCGGGGGCACTACGGGGAGTTCCTGGAGGCGGCCGTCGCCCGCACCGAGCAGATCGTGCCGGGCCACCCCCTGGACACCGACACGATGATCGGCGCACAGGCGTCCAACGACCAGTTGCAGAAGATCCTGTCGTACCTGGACATCGGTCAGCAGGAAGGTGCGAAGGTCCTGACCGGCGGGCAGCGGATCGAGCACGGCGGCGAACTGGAAGGCGGCTACTACGTCCAGCCGACGATCTTCGAGGGTGACAACCGGATGCGTGTCTTCCAGGAGGAGATCTTCGGCCCGGTGGTCGCGGTGACCTCGTTCACGGACTTCGACGACGCCATCACCACGGCCAACGACACGCTGTACGGCCTCGGCGCAGGCGTCTGGACCCGCGACGTCAATACGGCGTACCGCGCGGGCCGGGCCATCAAGGCAGGTCGGGTCTGGACGAATTGCTACCACGCCTATCCGGCGCACGCGGCCTTCGGCGGGTACAAGCAGTCGGGAATCGGCAGGGAGAACCACAAGATGATGCTGGAGCACTACCAGCAGACGAAGAATCTTCTCGTGTCGTACTCACCGAAGAAGCTGGGGTTCTTCTAGGGCATGAGGCAGGTGCCTGACCTGGGCCTTTGCCGGTCAGGCACCTGCCGCTCGCTTCGGCAACCCGAGTGCGGTTTACGCGGAAACCTGTGGGAATCTCGGTGCGGATGTTCCCCGGGAACAACTGGTCCGGAGCAACAGGTACCCCGAACGGCTATGAGCGGCCGAGCGTTCTCGCCTCGCCGAAACGGCTCTCGTCGTCGGTGTGTCCCGCCGACCGGGCAAGAAAGTGATCCGGCACCCCGTTGTCCGCCGGAATCGGGAAGCAACTCGCGCGCATCGCAGGAAAGAACCCGCCGCAGCCAGTTCCCGATCACCACCTTGTACGCCCGATGCCGCAGCTGCCGCATGCCCTGGTGCGACGTGGCAGCCCAACCGCCGCCCGTCCGTACGGCGCAGCAGCGGTAGGGCGGTCTCGGTGGAGTGCAGGACGGGCAGGCCGTCGTACGCGGCGCACGGGCCTGCGGCGCCGCGGTCCTCAGTCGTCATACGGTCTCGTCTCCATCGCGCGGCCGACGGCGAAATCGTGCCCCTGGTCCTCGATGTCCTGGTGGTCGTCGGCGGGCCGGATGCCGATGGGGCCGGGCAGACCAGGGCCGTCGGCGCCGAGTGAGCGGCGCCCTTGAGCCAGTGGTGGGAACAGATCACGGGACCGGTAGACGACCGTCCTCGCCAGGATGACGCATACCCTGCCCGCGCCAGGCGCTGCACCGGCATGTGCTCAGGTAAACGCGACCGTCAATTCGTTGAGCCTGCACCACATTCCCGGGGCGTGAAGCGTCGCCGTTTTCCTCTGGTGACGGGGTGTGCGGCCATGTAACCTCTACGTCAGCTGTCGTGGTTCGGAGTTCCCATTGCCCACGCCCTAGGTGTGGGCGCTTTGCTGTGCTGTGCCGCAGGGACCAGGGCGATCACCTCCGCCTCCCACGTGGGTGGGTGGCGTTCATCGACTGGAAGGCATGGTTATGGCTACGGGCACTGTGAAGTGGTTCAACGCGGAGAAGGGCTTCGGGTTCATCGCCCAGGACGGTGGCGGCCCGGACGTCTTCGCCCACTACTCCGCGATCAACTCCTCGGGCTTCCGCGAGCTCCAGGAGGGCCAGACGGTCACGTTTGACATCACCCAGGGCCAGAAGGGCCCGCAGGCGGAGAACATCAACCCTGCCTGACCTTCTCAACCCTGCGTCGACGCGATGTCGCAGGTTCGGTAAGCGGACAACCCGCTATGCACGTCGAGGGCCGCTCGGCACACGCTGAGTGGCCCCCACGTGTCCTTGGCAGCCCCAGCCACCCGGCATCGGGATGTTTCCGGCTGCCCAGAGCATGGAACGCGGCCAGGTGGCCGACTGCTCAGGACTAGCTGATCTCGTCGGCTGAAGTCCCCGGTGGCCGAAGGGACCTTGGCGACGTGCACTCCTCGAACGGCGATCTCAATCGTCCGAGGGTGGATGCGGAGCGCTGGCGACAAAGGGTGGGGAATGGTGAATTCCTTTCTGCGGCAGCGGTTGCTAGAGGGCCTGAAGGAGCGACCTGGCGGCCTCGGCACGCTGTCATAGGCGCACGACGACAAGGGCGATGTCGTCCCGGGCGCCGCCGGCCACGCCGAGGCGGCCCAGCAGGGCGTCCGCGAGGCGGTCGGGGCTCAAGCGGACATGACCGGCGAGGGCGTCGGTGAGCCGCTGCAGGCCGACGTCGATGTCCTCGTCGCGGCGTTCTATGAGCCCGTCCGTGTACAGGACGAGGACGTCACCGGGGGTGTAGGGCAGGGCGGCCTGCGGGCGGGGGACGTGCGCGGGGCGGGCGCCCAGCGGCGGGTCGGTGGCCTGGTCCAGCAGGTCGCAGGTGCCGTTTGGGTGCACCAGGACGGGAGGAGGGTGACCGGCGCTGCTGTAGGCGATCCGCTGGTGGTGGGTGTCGATCACGGCCTGGACGGCGGTGGTGGCCAGCGCTCCCTCGACCGAGCGGGCGTACAGGCCCAGGACCTCCAGCGACTTGGCCGGCTCGGTCAGAGCCCGGACGGCGGCGCTCAGCGCACTGCGGAGCATGCCCATGACGGTGGCGGCCTCCAGGCCGTGGCCGACGACGTCGCCAACCGCGACGCCGAATGAGCCGTCGGGCAGATCCACGACGTCGTACCAGTCGCCGCACACGTTCAGCGACCCGACCGCGGGCAGGTAGCGCACCGCGACATCCCGGTGCCGGTCCAGGTCGGGCGAGTGCAGCATGGCCTCCTGCAAGGTGACGGCGATCTGACGTTCCCGGGCATGCGCCTGGCGCAGCTCCTCGTTCAGCCTCTGCAGCTCCCGCGCCCGCGCGTACAGCTCGGCCTCCATCGCCACTCGCTTACCCAGCGGTCCGCCCGGCGGGTGGGAGGGGCGGGAGCGGACGAACTCGGTCACGTCCTCCACCCGGTGAATGATCCACGCCACCTGCCCGTCCGGCCCGAGCACGGGGGTGTTGATCGGCGACCACCACCGCTCCTCGAACGCTCCCGGCCGGGACGGGACGGGGATGTCGTACTTCTGCACCGCCATCGTGTCCGGCTGCTTGGACTGCAGGGCCCGGTGCAGCGAGGCACCCAGGTTTTGCACCCCGTCCGCGTTCGCATCCGCCGGATTATCCGGAAAGGCATGGAACAGGTACTGACCGACGAGATCCTGCTTGCTCCGTCCGGTGACGCGCAGGTATGCGTCGTTGACGTCGGTGATCACCAGGTCCGGGCCCAGCACCAGATACGGACTGGGTGTGGCCGCGAACAACCGCTTGTAGTCAATGCTCGGTCCCACGGGCTTCACACCAGTCCTTCCGCTCCTTCAAGGCGACCCTTGCCTGGTTTGAGTAGAAGTCCTCCCTGCAGAGGGATACCTCCCACCGCCACGATCTTGAGCCATCGGACCTTTGCCGTTGTCGTTGTGCCGGCGAGCAGGACGGCGAGTCGCCCGACGCCGTCACTCGAAGCTGAGGACGTCGGCCACAGGTCTGCGAAGTGTCGCCGCACCCTGAGGGCCGTAGCCGAGACGGAACACCATGTGGACGAAGCCGATCGCGGAAGTCGGATCGCGTACGAACGGCCGGAGCTCGGGCCATTCGAGCGGCTGCGACATCAGCGAGGTCGCGAGACCTTCGAGGGTGGCCCGCAGGAGCACCCGTTGCATCGCTTGCCCTGCCCGCAGCCAATCAGCCGGGGTGTCCTCGACCGTGCCGAGCAGCGCGATCTGCGCGTGCTCCTCAAAGACGGCCACGGAGCGGTCGGGCACCCGGCGTGAGGAGTCGAAGTCCCGTACGGGGGAGCTCACGCCGTACTGCCGTGGCCCGAGGGCGTCCGCTGGGATGCCTTCGTCGGCGGGGCCCTCACCGGTCCTGCCCGTGCGTGTCCAGGTGGCGATCTCCGCGCGCACGGCCTCGTTCGCCGCCTCGAGGAATTCAGCGTCGTGCACGAGTTCCATCACGGCGTCGGCGTGCCAGGCACCTGGAATGATCAGTCGGCAGCTTTCCAGGAAAGCGGCGGAGCGAAGCCCATCGAGTATGAGCTCGGGAATCTGTTCGTCCGAGAAGGGAAAGCGGCTGGTGTGACGCCGCCGTACCGCGGGATGGAGGTCCTCGAGGTCACGGCCCCCGGCCTCTGCATCGTTGAGCATGACGTCGGCCAGGTACCAGGGGTCCTCGGGGACGGGAAACGGCCGGACGGCGGCGGACAGCCCGCTGTGGGCGGCGGCCACGCGCAGGTTGAACAGGGCGGCGCCGCATCCGAGGTGCAGTGCGCGGAGGTCGGGGTCGCCGTACGGGAGCGTGCGGTCGGGATCGCCGTACAGCGCGACGGAACGGCCGCTGGTGCGGTGGACGAACCTCCAGGGCTGTGCGTTGTGCATGGAGGGCGCCATCACAGCGTCCTCGACCAGTGACGTCACGACCGCCGCATCAAGTTCTGTGGTGGACACAGCTCGTCCTGTCTGTGGAGGAGGCACGGGCGGTGGGCGGTGCGTCGGACATGTGCACCCCTGTGATTCGGTCGGCTCTTCACAGCCCCTCTTCGCATTGTCGCAGTGCTGGCCGGGCCGCACCTGGTGAAGCGAACACAGGTTGAGGGGCACGACCCCTACGACACTGATGCCCGCACGGCACCGGGTCCCCGGGGGCTGTCAGTCCCTGGCCTGCGAGAGCACGGCCGGTTCCCGCCTAGGCCGCCGGTGCCGGCGACCACGACGCGACGAGGACTACGAGCAGGTGGAAGCCCCAGGCCGCCGCGCTGCTGGTCGTCGGGATAGATCCAGAGGGTGATAAGCGCGATCCAGGCCACGATCCCGGCGTTGAACAGCTCACGATCCCGGCGTTGAACAGCTAAGGAAGGAAGGCGCGCACAGCCGATCTCCTTTCCAAGCGGTCAGAGCCAGTCCCGGCGCTTGAACACCACGTACAGTCCGCCGCATACGACCGCCATCAGCGCCAGCGCGAAGGGGTATCCGAGAACCCAGCCGAGTTCGGGCATGTGGTCGAAGTTCATGCCGTAGATGGTGCCGACCAGGGTCGGGGCGAAGAGGATCGCCGCCCAGGAGGAGATCCTCTTGATCTCCTCGTTCTGCGCGTGGCTGGCCTGGGCGAGCTGTTTCATCTCCTCGTTCTGCTGCTGGGTGACCAGGGTGGCGTTCACGGCGAGGATGTCCTGAAGGGCGAGGCGGAAGCCGTCCACGCGTTCGGTGACGTGGGTGGCGTGGTCGGCCACATCGCGCAGGTAGCGGCGCAGTTCCTCGTCGATGCCATACTTCTCGAACCCGGCTGAGAGTCCTTCGAGGATCCGGGTCAGGGGTCGGGTGGCGCGGGCGAACTCGACTACTTCGCGGGAGAGTTCGTAGATGCGGCGCGAGACCATGGGGTCGCCGCTGAAGACCTCTGTCTCGATCTCGTCCACGTCGTTCTCCACGCCGGCCACGACGGGGGCATAGCCGTCGACGACGGCGTCGAGGATCGCGTACAGCACAGCCTCGGGCCCTCGCTTGAGGAGATCCGGGGTGTCCTCCATGCGGCGGCGCACCTCCGCCAGGGCGGGGGCGGCGCCGTGGCGGACGGTGATGACGAAGTCGGGTCCGACGAAGACGTGCAGCTCGCCGAAGTCGACCTCTTCGGCGGCGTCCAGGTAGCGGGCAGCGCGCAGGACGACGAACAGGGTGTCACCGTAGCGTTCGAGCTTGGGGCGCTGGTGGGCCTCCAGGGCGTCCTCGATGGCGAGGGGGTGCAGGTCGAACTCATCGGCGACGGACAGCAGCTCGGCCTCGGTGGGCCGGTGCAGGCCGATCCAGGCCATGCCGCCGTCCGCCTCGCGGAGCTTGGCGAAGGTTTCGGCAAGCGAGTCATGAGTGCTGGTGCGCACCCCGTCCTGGTAGAGCGCGGCAGTGATCACACTGTTTCCACGGGGCTGCTGCTCCACGAGGGCGGCCGGTCCGGCCCCCTCGGCAGGGGCGGGGCTCGGGGCGGCGGGACGTTTGGCAGGCTTGGTGAACGCGCGCAGGGCACGTCGGCGACGCTCGGACACAGCAGGAGTCCTTCCGGAGGCAGGAAGTAGAAGGCTTAGGGATGAGCGAGGGCAAGCAGCAGACGCCGCCTGCGGGTCCGGCCACGAGCCGGGCACGGCAGCGTCCCGCGCCCGGCTGACGCTGGAGCCGTCGGTTGCCTCCGAGCCGTTGACCCCACAGCAACCTGCGCCCGGGTGCTTCCGTCCGCGACTATCGCGCACAACCCGCGTTCCGTGACACCGTCAAGCAGCTCGGCGGCAATATCACTCTCGGCATGTCATTCGGCATGCTGCTGCCAGTGCTCGCGCCCCGCGCACGGGGGCTCGTCCGCATCGTAGCGGTCACGGCGTCGGTGATGACGTTGGTCGAGTTGGTCCAAGGCTCCCCCATCGCCGGGCGGGCCTTCGACACCGACGATGTCGTACTCAACACGACGGGCGCCTTTGTGGGGCTGTCGGCTGTCTGCTGATTGGACATCGGCTGGGCCGCGCTGTGCACCCCCGGCGCCAGCACCTGGTGGCACCGCTTTACCAGGCGACCGACCGCTGTTGGCTAGCGGCGGTCCGGGGGTGCGTCGCAGCGTGGCGAGCCTTCTCGAGCAACAAGGCCGGTGGGGCGGGACAACTTCGCCGTCGAGGGCCATGCGGGCGTCCAGCGGAAAATCGGAGATCAGTAGCCGGGCGGGGCGTGCCGCTGCGTACAGGTGGGTTCTGGCGAATCCCCCGGCCAGGGCGGCGACCAGGAGCCGGGGGCGGGCGAAGTGTCCGCCTTGGGCGATGCGCACGTCGAGTACTCAGCCGTGGTGGTGCGGATTTCCGCGCCCGGCCAGGAGCCTTTGGCCACTCGCTCGAAGACCGCCCGATCCACCACCCTCATCACACGCCGCCCCCGGCCCCCCGGCGAAACACCCATCGAGTCCCCGTAGGTGCAGCGTGTCGTGATGTCCTGGCGGTGTCGCGGGCGAGGTCAGACGGTGAGACGGCCGATTTCCTGGGGGTCCAGGCCGGTCAACTGGACAATGCGCGGCGCGGGAACTCCCGCGGTCAGGGCCCGGTGCACGAGAGCTTCCCAGTTCTGGGTCGTGTCCCGGAATTCCAGCAGCTCGCTTTCCATGTCCGTGACGGACTGAGGCGCGCACTCCTGCTGTACCCGCAGCACTTCCTCCTCTCCCAATGGCACAGGAAGGCGCTCGGCGTCCTCGGGGATGAGCGCCTCCGCCTCGGCGGGGAGAATCCGCACCTGCTCGGAGGAGGCCGAGACTCCGTGGGCCTGCAGCCAGCCGTGAACCGCGGGTGTTTCCGCGCACTCCAGAACCCCGACGGCAGCCAGCGCTGCCCCCAGCCTGGGATGCCGGTCAGGAAGAAGGAACAGGTAAGCGTCAGTAGCCATCGCGTGGGATCGCCTTCTCAATCGGACATCAGCGGCGCCTTGATGCTAGCGCTCCCACGCCACACCGAATTCCGCTCTCAGCCGGCCCGGCTGCACCCGTCAGCAGAGAATCACGCTGAAGTAGAGGCATGGCGAGGTCCGGGCGCGAGCACCCCCGCCACATTCTCGAACGGTGTTTCAACCAGCCTCGAGCAGTGGCGTCGCATCGCCACCCACTACGACAGGACCGCCCAGTCCCACCTTGCAGCCGGCACCCTCGCACCGGTCCTGACATGGGCGTGACAGTTTTGACGACACTTCTGGGCGCTGGACCACATGGTCCACATAGTGCAGTCGCGAACGTCACCCATGGCCTCGCCGGCACCCCAGTCGACCCGGTTCAAGCCGATGGTCCCGGCCCGGCCGGCCTGCCCGGCTGTCTCCCTCACGCCCATCGAATCCGCCACTCCGAAAGAACGACCGGACCCGGCGTAGTCAACGCCGACTCACGCGGCTCGCCCTTTGCGAACCAATGGCATGAACCGCTCGTACAGCTCGGACACCGACGCTGCCGCCGGTTTTCGGCTCCCGAGCGACGGCCGTTGGATTCGCCGGCCGAGCAGCGGCACCGCGTCTTCGTCAACGACTGCGTGGTCACGCTTCCAGGGAAAGCGTTGAGACCACGGCGGCGGCGAAGAGTGCGTCACCCCCCTCCTGCGCTCAGGACCCGACCAGATACGTCGCCCGGGAGTACGCCGTCGGTTCCGGGGCATTATGTCGTTCTCCGCGGTACCGGGGTAGTCTGCCTCCAATACTTGTCGCACGACAACGGTCCGTGACCGAAGGCATGCGGCGTGGAGGGGGCGACCCCCGCCAGAGGGGCGTGTGCTGTTCCTTCGGCGGGGGTCTCCGGTGAGCCAAGAGGATTGGTCATGGCTGAGTTGAAAGTCGAGAACTCGCGTCCAGTGCAGCGGGCACGTTCGCGCGGGACCGGCACGGTCGGGGACCCGCAGTTGCGGCAGCTCCTTGACGGGCTCACCGCGGTGCGTGACGGTGACTTCGGAACGCGCCTGCCGGATGAGGCAGATGGCCTGCTCGGCGAAATCGCCACGGTGTTCAACGGCATGGTCGACCAGCTGTCGCTGTTCACCTCAGAGGTGACGCGGGTTGCCCGTGAGGTGGGCACCGAAGGAACGCTGGGCGGTCAGGCGGAGGTTCCGGGCGTCTCGGGTACTTGGGCTGACCTGACCGACTCGGTGAACGCGATGGCCGGGAATCTCACGACTCAGGTCCGCGACATCGCTCATGTGGCGACCGCGGTGGCCCGTGGCGACCTCTCGAAGAAGATCGACGTCGACGCGCGCGGTGAGATCCTGGAACTGAAGAACACCATCAACACGATGGTCGACCAGCTCTCCGCCTTCGCCGACGAGGTCACCCGCGTCGCGCGTGAAGTGGGCACCGAGGGCCGTCTCGGTGGGCAGGCCGACGTCAAGGGGGTCTCCGGCACGTGGCGTGACCTGACCGACTCCGTGAACTTCATGGCGGGCAATCTGACCGCGCAGGTGCGCTCCATCGCGCAGGTCGCCACGGCGGTCGCCCAGGGTGACCTTTCGCAGAAGATCGACGTCGACGCGCGGGGCGAGATCCTGGAACTGAAGGAGACCATCAACACGATGGTCGACCAGCTCTCCGCCTTCGCCGACGAGGTCACCCGCGTCG
>NZ_JBHXQO010000076.1:0-23581 GCF_042717135.1 Streptomyces sp. NPDC058620 | reverse complement strand
TCAGGCACAAGATCAGCAGACACCCAACAGATCCTGCCGACCCAACACCCAACTGCCAAGCCACCACACCGATCTCATTCTGAAACGATCAGTTACTCCCGCCCGCGTGAGGCGGAGGTTTCGCAACGTCAGGGTGACTGCGGCCCGCCCCGCCGCCGCACCGATACTGTCTTCAGCACCGGGACGACCTCCTGGGTCGAAGAACAAGCACCGGGCAGCCCACCACGCCGTCGGCAAGACGGCCAACGCGCCGAATCGATCAAAGAACACCAAAGCAACCGAGGTTGGACGCCAAGCTCAGACGTCGTTCCTTTGGCGTGATCATTCACCGCGATCGTCTTCGGCAGCGGCAGAGACTCCTGCATCCACGGGTGAGGTCCGCGCCGCCGAAGTCGCCTCGTATCCCTACTGCCGACGCGTCCCTGGTTCAGCAGGATTTCATTGGTTTTGCAGTGCCCCGGGAGAGAGTTCGTGCGAGAAGAGAGAGCCTGCCACCTGCTTCCCCGGGAAAGGTCAGCAGCATGACGACCCCCCCCCGTGAAACCGGAGCTCGGTGCGCACCTCCCAGTGCACCCTGGCACGCTCAGCACAGACAGATCGAACCGACACACACCCAGAAGGGCCACGCACATGCTCAACAGACGCCGCTTACGCGCGATCAGACGTCTCTGCACCCTGGCCGCCGCGCTCGTCACGACTGCCACGCTGACCACAGGTAACGCCCTGGCCAGCGAGTCAAGCACTGAGGAAAAGCGTGTCCATAACGCCATGCAGATCGTCTTCCGCCCAGACATGCCGAACGCCTTCTGCACGATCGGCGCGGTGGGCACAGATAACTACGGGCGGGAGATAGCGATCTCCGCAGGCCACTGCTTGCGCGACCCGGACTATGCCGACCGCGAGATCCACGAGGATATCGGCCCCATCTACGACCGGCATGACATCGGCTTCGGACCGATCGGGTACGTGCGGTACTTCAAGGACCCCGAGGGTTCACTGCTGGGCTACCACCCGACGAAGGACTACATGGTCATCGAGCTGGTCAAGGGGGTCACACCCTCCGCTCAGGGCCCGCATCTGAAGCAAACCGGCCAAATGGAAGTGCCCGGTGGCAAGGTCAGCCCGAACGCTCTCACTCCGGCCCTGGCCAACGAGCGTTTGCTTGGCGCTGCCTGGTCGAACACCAACGAGCTGGTCGTCTCCGGCCAGAAAGGTGTGTGGTACGGGCGCATCACCAGCAACGCCAACGGGATGTACCAGTGCCACGCCCCGAACGAGAAGGGCGACTCAGGTGGGCCGGCCATCTGGCATGTGCCGGGTAGCGAGTACCCCTCTGAGGCCAACGGCTTCCAGGCGTCCGGCCCGTGGGCCGGGATCACTACCGGCACCATGCCCAGTTATCCGCAGTACGCGTACACCAGCTCGGCCAACATCCTCGCCGATCTGCGTGCCCGGGACGCTGCCAGTTCTGCCGACGTATACGGCGCCGGATTCGAAGTGACCCCTAACCCCTAAGTCTTCTGAGCCAGTTCCTTGGCCTTTCAACCGTTGTGGGGCGATGGGTGTCTTCTCGCGTCGGGTGGTTTTGCCCACGTCGTAGCGGGTGGCCCGCTATCTGTTCTTCGTGCCAGGTGGCCGTCCCGGGCCGGGCCGGTGCGGTTTCGGCGCCCTAGCGGGGCAGGGCACGTGCTGGCGGAGGTTCCGAAACGTCCGGCGGACACGGGCCGGCGTGAGTCGGCGCGGTTCTTTGAGGGACACAACCACCCCGCCGGCGCTGCGCGGTCTTTCGACAGGTGCTCGACCTCCAGCCGAATCAACGTGCTCTCGACCACGGGGAGTTCGCCTTCGTGGTCGAGCCAGGCGGCCCGGTGGGTCAGCCGGGGATGGACGCGGTCCCGCGCCTGCGTGACGGCCTTTCCGTAGTTCGTCATGGCCGTGCTGGTGGTGGCTGCGGGTACGGGTGAGGTCTCCGGTTTGGCGAAGCGGAACTCCGGCCCGTGCTTGGGCGGTCGGCCGCCCTTGGGGTCGTAGACCCGTGGCGGCTTCGGTCACCGCATCACTCGATCGCCGCGGATTCGTCCCATCACGACGGGAAGATCCCGCAGGACCCAGGCGAGCCCGGCCGTAGACGTGGCAGAACAGCCGGTCAAAACGATTCCCCCACAGCAGCATCGGGCAGCGGACTCTCCTTCACGGCCCTCGTCGTGGTCACGTGCACCTTGGTCGGAGCACATGATCAGACGAAGGCCGCCCCAGCGTCCGGCGAAAGCCCAGGTGAGCTACCCAGTTCGAGACGCCGTTCGACAGACAGCGAGAAAACTCAGTCAGGCAGCGCCACAGTGAGATCCACCTCGACGAGCTGTCCGGGAAAGCCCAGCTGGGCGACGCCCAAGAGCGTGCTGGCGGTGGTGAACGCCGGACCCAGGGCAGAGTCGGTGAGCTGACGCCAAGCGGCTCCCAGAACCTCCCTCTCATCGCTCCGCACATAGATCAATGACCGTACGACATGTTGGGGCTGGGCACTCACCGCTGCCAGAGCAGTAAGCGCGTTCGCGACCACCTGGTCGACCTGCGTCTTGAGGGAACGGGAACCGACGAGGTCACCATTCCGATCAAGCGGGCACTGCCCCGCCAGGTAGGCCGTACGGCCTGACTCCACCACCGTGATGTGGTGGTAGCCGGGCGTCTCATGCAGTTGCTCGGGGTTGATGCGGGTGATCTTCTCAGTCATGGTCGCCAGTCTGACCAGTGTGATGCCCGCACGCACCGCAATTTTCCCTCTCGGCAAGCACTGAGCAGCAACTGAGGTTGAAGAACAAGCAGCCTGTGCTCAACGAGCGGTGATGGTAGCCGCTGCCGACCTGAATCTCGAGCAGTTTCGCCGGCGCATGTCGCCAGTGCCCCTCGAAGAAGTGGGGCGGCTCGTGAAAGCACCTACGCCGACGTCGGGCGCACTCAGCCTCCAGCCGGTTGCAGGAGATACGCAACAGCCCCCTGGCCGAGCCGTCGCAATGATCGTGGTCGAAGGTGGCGGGTGAGTCGTCACAAGTGGCGCAACGACCGTCTTGGAGCTCGCACAGGCGCCACCACACATACCATCGGGGATTCGCTCCGCTGGCCACTGCCAGGGCAGCGGTCCCACCAGAGGCCGGCGGACGTACAGCGGCCACCTGCAGCTCGTCGTCACACTACGGTTGGATCATGACCAATGACGGCGTAGTAGTGGATGAGGCTATTCGTGCGGCGTGGGACTCGTTCAGGGTCCTGGATAAGCGCACTTCCGCCGAAGAGCGTCAGCAGGCGCAGCGGCGGGTCAAGGCTGCGATGGACGCCCACGGGCGTGAGGAGGTGTCCCGGGGAACGGTCTTCCTGGTGGGCGTGTTGACCGGATACCTGATCGCCGAGCAGAGCGGTGGCGAGGATCGTCTGGATCCGCTCAGTGATCTGATCCCCGCCGTGATCCGCAGGCTCCCCACCTTCGAGATGGCCGACCCTGCACAGGTGCCGATGGTCACTGGCGTCCTCATGGCCGCGGCGATGGGTATGGACACCGTGGCGTGGCGCGACCAGTTCGGACAGATCCCGCCGAACGAGGCCCTGGTGCACAGCTTCGTGCTGTGGCTGCTCGCCGATCTCTTCGACTCCATGGCCGAACGGCCCGGCGCCATCGACAGGATGATGCGGGAGACCTTCGACGCCATGGCCGCCGAGCACAGTTGATGTGCGGGTGAGTGGTTCCTGGCCACAGTGTCCTCTGACAGGTGACTTGACCGGTTGCCAGGTGATCTTGACTAGTCCCGCGCGGTGCCATGTTCCGGCTCGGGACAGTTGCCGCGCTGGTTCGGGGAGGGCCTCGACCAGTTCACTGCGTCCGGCCGGTCCCGCTCCGGCGGGCGGGGTCTTCGGGCCTGGTGCCTTCGAGTCCGGCACGCGCTGTGTCCCCGCCGGAGCTCGAAGGCCGGTGACTGCATGGCGAAGGTGACGCCCTACCGCCGGCTGCTCTTGTGGCTCTTCGGCGGTACCAGGCGGCTGGCGCTCCAGTTCCCTCTGAGAGCGAAGTTCGCAGCGCGGCAAGACCGTCTGGGCCGAATCCCCGCCCCCGTAGACCCGCCGCCGCGGACCACTCCTCGTACCGCGCGGGCTCAGCGGGTCTCGTACCGGTCCTGCGCGTCGAGCACGTCGTCCGCGTATCGCGCGGCCCACGCGCCCATCGCCCGCATCGGTGTGAGCAACGCCGTGCCGGCCTCGGTCAGGGCGTAGTCGACGCGCGGCGGGGCCTCGGCGTACGCGTGGCGCTCAACGAGGCCGTTGTACTCCAGCCGTCGCAGCGCCTCGTTCAGAACCTTCGGGCTGATCCCGCCGATCCGCGCGACCAGCGCGCGGGGCCGCATCGGGCCGGTCACGCCGAGCGTGAAGACCACGACACTGTCCCAGCGGTTCGCCAGCACCTCGAAGGCGACGCGCGCCCGGCAGTCCGCCGTGTACGTGAGGTCCGGCAGGCCCGCGGCCGGATCGGTCAGCTTCTCCATGGCGCCCATCCTGCCTGCGCCGATGGACACCGGACGGTGTGCGTCGGCGTTCGTAGCGTGGGACCACCGAACGGAACGAGCAGGACGAGACAGGACGATAGGGAACACGACGATGCGCATCGGTGTACTGGGTACGGGGGACATGGCGGCGGCGCTGGGCGGCGCTTGGGCGCGGGCCGGGCACGAGGTGTTCGTCGGCGGGCGGGACGCGGCCGCCGCCGAGGCGCTCGCCGGGCGGATCGGGGCGGCCGGGCACGGGACGCCGGCGCAGGCGGCGGGGTACGGGGAGGCGGTGCTGCTCGCCGTACCGGCCGGGGCGGCGCCGGCGCTGGCCCGGGAGCACGCAGGGGCACTGGTCGGGCGGACGGTTGTGGACTGCACGAACCCGCTGGATCCCGGGCCCGGCGGGGTGATGTTGACGACCGGCGCCGGGGAGAGCGTGGCCGGCCTGATCGGGGCGGCGGCGCCGGGCGCACACGTGGTGAAGGCATTCAACCTGGCTCACGCGAGCATGTGGGACCACCCAGCGGGCGCCTTCGGCGCGATCCCGCCCGCAGTGCCGTTCTGCGCGGACGACCCGGGGGCTGCCGGGCACGTTACGGAGCTGATCACCGGGATGGGGTGGAGCCCGATGCCGGCGGGCGGGCTGGACCGGGCGGCGTACGTGGAGGCCACGGCCGCCTTCGTGATCGGCGTGTGGTGGGCGGGCGGCTCGCCCGCCCTGGCCTTCCCGGAACCCCCGTGGGCCGCCTGAGGCCCGCAGGCCCGCGGGTCCGGGCCGCGCGGGTCCGGGCTCGCGCTCCGTTTCAGCCGCCGATCAGGCCGTCATGCCGACCGGTCAGCCGATGATGGCGACCGGGGCGTCCCAGGCGTTGCGGTCGACGGTGATGGTGTGACCGCCGCGGGTCTCCTTGCTGTTGGCCTTGTACTGGTGGCCGCGGCTGTGGTCGGTGTACAGCTTCGGGTTCCAGGGCCAGTCCTTGGTGGTGGTCTCCTGGCCGTTCCACAGGGCGTACCAGAGGTTGCCCGGCAGGTCCGTGCGGTCCTTGGCGGTGGCGATCGCCTTGGCGCTTGAGCTGCTGAAGCCGTAGAGGCCGGCGCGGTAGGTCTTGGCGCGCAGGGTTTTGGTGAAAGACCGCACGTAGGTAAGGGTGGCGTCGTTGCACGCCTTGTCGGCGATGTCGTACGACTCCATGTTGAGGTAGATGGGGCTGCCGGCCTTCATGCCGAGCGCCGAGGCCTTGACGATCGCGTCGTTGGCGTTACTCACCCCGACCGAGGCCGCGGTGGCCGCGGTGAACCTCTCCTTGTTCCCGCTTTTCTGGCAGGGCGGTTGGGCGCCGACGTACAGGGGGATGACCCGCCAGCCGAGCGTGCCGACCGACTTCACCCAGGACTTGGTCAGGTTTGGCTGGGCGCAGCCGCGGTTCTTGCCACCGACGTAGACCGCGACGCCGCCGTAGTAGGCGTCCCTCTTCCATGCCTTCATCGCGGTGAGCGAGGGCGCCGTGCAGGCGTCGAACGCCCGGCCCGTGTAGGTCTTCTGCGCCGGCCACGCCGGGGCAGCCACCGAGCTCTGCGCCGCGACCCCGGCGCCGGCCACGACGACGACACCCGTCGCCGCCAAGGTGATGTAACGGTTCTTCCTGGACAACCGGTGCTTCGGCATTCCCCACCCCATATCAGATCGAGCTCCGGTATCTCCGGAGCGGGACCGTAGCCAATTCCAGCCCAGTTTCGCAGGCCGCACCAGCGGTCGTTCCACCAGCCAGCGCCCAGTGCTGTCGCGATCAAACATGTTCATGTGCGGCAGATGCCACGCGACAGAACCGTGAAGGGGGAGCACCAGGGACTCGATGCGGTGACGCGACCTGATGACCGCGTACTCGTCCTGGTCGAAGAAGGAGCACCATACTTACGTCAGTGTCTTCGCGTCGTTGCTGGTCAGAGCGAGGTCATGAGCAAGGGATACCACTCGTGCGGCCGAAAATGCCGCAATTTCCTGGCGTGGAGCAGACTCCCTTCCTTGACACTGTGCGCGGTCGTCTCGTGCAGGGGGCCTGTGGCCATCTCCTGCAGCCGAGGATGCTGTGCCACACGCCGACGACGCCGAGTTCGCCGCCTACCGACTCGACGACCACGCGATCACTGAACTCCGCCCGTGGGCACAGGCGTGGGCCGACGACATCGCCGAACGGCTCCAGGATCTGAAAGACCCCCCTCGAAGAACTGACCGCCTTTCCTGCTCGCAAGGGGGCGATCGCCTGCCTGAACATGCTGATTCGAGGCTCGGCCCCCCAGTCAGATCACCACGCGAAAGCCGATGTTCCCCGTCGAGCTGTCTGGCGTGTTGGAGCTGCGGGCCGCGACGCGGTAGCGGTTGCAGTACGAGTCGTGGCACAGGTAGGAGCCGCCCCGCATCACCCGTGCCGTGTCCGGTGTGAACCAGTCCTCACACCACTCCCAGACATTCCCCACCACGTTGTAGAGGCCGTAGCCGTTGGGGCGGTAGGACTTCACCGGGGCTGTGCCGAGGTAGCCGTCGTCACCCGTGTTGTGCGTGGGGAACTCCCCCTGCCAGATGTTGCACATATAGCGCCCGCCGGGGGTCAGTTCGTCGCCCCACGGGTAGCGCCGTTGCTCCAGGCCGCCGCGCGCGGCGTACTCCCACTCCGCCTCCGTCGGCAGCCGCGTACCGGACCACGCGCAGTACGCGTGCGCGTCGTTCCATGAGACGTGCACGACGGGATGGTTTTGCCGGGTGGCGAAGAATGAGCCGGGGCCCTCCGGGTGTCTCCAGGTGGCGCCCGGCACCGCTCGCCACCACGGAACCGCCGCCACCAGCTTTGACGAGGCAGCAAGTTCGTCGGCCAGAAGACCGGCGAAGACGAAGGAGAAGCCGGAGTGCTCGGCTTCAGTGACATGGCCGGTGGCCTTGACGAAGGTGGCGAACTGGGCGTTGGTCACGGCTGTGGGCGCGATACGGAAGGGGGCGACCTCGGCTTCGCGCACCGGGCCTTCGCCATCGGCCGGGAAGCCGTCCGGGTCGTCGGTCCCCATGAGGAAGCGCCCGCCAGGGAGGTCGACCAGGTGCTTGGCGACCCGGAGGGCGGACACCGGCGGAGGCGGAGGCGGAGGCGGCGCTAGGGAGAGGGCGACGGTCGTGGCGTCACCGTTGCCCGGTGTGCAGCAGGAGAGGGACGAAGAGGACACAGCAACTCCCTGAGTCGGTCCGGCCGGGCACCCGTCGGTGCCCGGCCGGATGGCGCCTAGCTGACGCGGTCGGTGGCGAGCTGTGCCGCCAGTGCGGGTATGCCGAGGGTCTGCTCGTCCTGCCCAGTCGCCTGGTAGAGGCTGTTCTTCAGCTGGTGCGGGTCGCCCACGAGGTCGTAGTACTCGCGGAACTTCAGCTGACCCGTGCCGGACACCTTGCCGTCGGCGTCGGTCGTCAGGTCGTAGTACTCGGTGTACTGCTTGTTCTTGGCGACGTACGACGACCAAGCCGGCGGACCGCCCGCGGCAGTGCCCTGCTTCCACCATTCGACGAGCAGGTGATCGCGGCTGTACGAGGTCAGCAGCGACGTCCCGTCCTGCGTGTGGGTGGGAGTGACCCCGGCCGCGTCGAGGACGGTGGGCGCGATGTCGATGTTGGCGACGATGCGGTTGTCGGTGGTGCCGGCACCCAGGCCGCCGGCCGGCCAGGACAGGTAGAACGGCACCTCATGTGCCGGACGGTAGGGCACCGACTTCTTCGTCCAGCCGTGGTCCGCCCAGCCGAAACCGTTGTCGGCGATATAGATGACCAGAGTGTTGTCCAGCTGCCCGAGGGACGTCAGCTTGTCCTTGAACGCCTGCACCGCATCGTCGACGGACCGCAGGGTCCGCAGCTGCTCCTCGCGGATCAGCTGTCCCTCAGCCAGGGTCCCGGTCGCGTTCTTGATGTAGGCCGGCTTGTCGCTCCGGTCGGCCTCGGGGACGGAGGGACGTCCGTTCCACTCCGGCACGGCCGTACCAGCGTACTTGGCCTCGGGTGTACGGGGGCCGTGTGAGGCGTACGGAGTGACGTAAGCGAACCAGGGGCGGCTGTCGGTCGCGGCCTTGTCCAGGAAGTTCAGCGTTCGGTTCTTGATGATGTTGGTGGTGTAGCCGTTGATCGTCTGGACCGTGCCGTTGACGTTCCACTGGGCGTCGACGTAGCCCGGCTGGAGCAGCGCCCATTCCTCGAAGTGCGGAGGATTCTGGGCGAGATTCCAGGAGTTGAGGAACTTGCCGAACTGACCGGTGCGGTAGCCCGCCTGCTTGAGGTAGCGCTGAATGGTGTTGCTCTGGTCCAGCTGGTACGAGGCTCCGTTGTTCCGTACGCCGTGGTTGTGGGCGTACTGGCCGGACAGTACCGACGACCGCGACGGAGAGCAGAGCGGCGTGGTGACATGGCCGTTGGTGAACTTCACGCCCCGCCCGGCGAGCCAGTCGACTGTCTTGGGGAGCGCCCACTCGGTCTGCTTGGGCTGGTCGTCGGTGACGATCAGAAGGATGTTCGGGCGGGTCGCGGCGGCCGCGGCGCCTGCAGCCGCGACCTGGGCTATCGCGGGTACGGCTGCCGTGGCGGCTGCCGCCGCCGTGCCGGCGAGAAAGCCCCGCCGGCTCACCTGTGGTCTGTCGTTGTGACTCATGGGTCGTTTCCTTCCGTGGTCCATCGATGGGCGGCGTGGCATGCGGAACCGACTTCTGAATACGCGGAACTCGGTGACGTCGCGTGGCCGCGCGGGTACGGCAATCTCTGCCGGAAACAGGGAAGAGACGGGAATCAGGCGTTGGGACGACCGTGCGCCGGGTGGGGGTCCCGTGACGATGGCGACGTGGCGTGAACTGACCGGATCAGAACGGGATCACTGCCGCGGTGAGTGCCGGACAAGGTCGGATCACTGGTCGGGCGACGGACGACCGGCCTCGGCGGTCACGCCGTGGCGACCGTACACAGCGCGCTCGCCATCCTGCCGAAATCGACATGGCGGCGAGCAGCGAGCATTCCTTCTGCTGCCGCGCCGGGAGAATAGAGGGAGCGGAGCGTGCCCTTCTATGCACAGCGTATGAAATCTGAAGCCGCCGCCCTTCGGGCGGCCCGGACCATGGTGTCGCCGGATCGCGCGCCAACGGATGGGCACTGTGGCGAAGACCGTAAAAGCGGAGGTTCTCCGACCTCCCCAACACGGCCCCGGCCCTTCGCCACTTTTCCGCCCGAGGAGGATCGGCGTAACGGTGCTCCATTCCCCCACGAAGGACAGGCCGTCCCGGCCTTCTCCGCGTACCGACCAAGATGGCGGCGCGGCCTCGGCCACTACTCGCCGATGCCGATCACCGCGAGCGTGATGTTGTCGGGACCTCCCGCTTCGATGGCGGCCTTCCACAGCTCGAAAGCGGCCCTGCCGTCGCCATGGACCCGCAGCAAGCCACCGAGTGCCTCCTCCGGCACGGGGCCAGTCAGACCGTCGGTGGACACCAAGCAACGATCGCCGGCAGAGAGCGGCGACGTCGCGGCGTGTGGCGTGATGGTGCTGAACCGGGGTGCGCCGCCGAGCGCCTGCGTGACGAGTGACGTACTACGCCGTCCCCCCTGCAGCGGCGGACTGTCCCCCACGCTCACCGGGCGAAGGTCGTCCTGAGTCGCATCAAACACTCTGCTGTCGCCGACGTTGAATTCCAGCAGTTACTCGGCCAGCACGACGGCACCCGCGACCGTAGTGCCCTGTGATCACGAACCAGCCCGGTATGACTCAGGGCAGTCACCCTTATGTATGGCATGAAGGTGTCCCGCCTCTCCGCAGCGGCAGGCGTCCCGCACCACCCTTGTGGCGCCGCGAGCATGCGGATGCCCTCGCCGGCCCGGAGGTAGGCGAGGAACACGGTGCTTGGGGTCACGAGTCGCGCCCCTGCCCCATGAGAGACAGGAAGTGACAACACCACTGTTCTCCGCGCTCAGTTGGGCGCGTTTCCGCCCAGTGTGTGCCGCTGCATCAACCGGGCGATGTCCTTCGCGCTGACGATCCCCACCAGATGCCCCGCGTCCGCGACGAGGACGAGGATGTACATGCCGGTACGCAGGCTGAGCCTGTCGAGGGCCTCATTCAGAAGATCGCCCGGAGCGGCAACCGCGTACTGGGACAGCGGGGTCGCCGCACGCGCAACGTCTCCCGGCACCGCTGCAAGCCTGCGGACCGTCGGCCACCAGCACCCCCGCACTGCGGTGTGGAGAGCGGCGCGCCGCCGTTCCGCCCCGGCGACGACCATGTTGAAGAAGCCGACGAAGACGAGCCACAGCCCGCCCGGCGCCCCGCACAGGAGGCAGATCCAGCCGACAGTCACCAGCGGCATTCCCATCACCCGGCCGCTCCGGGAGGCCGCCGACTCCGCACGTTCCTGGTCTCCGGTGCGCCATCACAGCAGCGCCCGCAGCAACCTTCCGCCGTCGAGCGGCGCGGTGGGCAGCAGATTGCAAACGCTCAGGACCAGATTCACCCAGCCGAGCCACACCGGGACGGCGGCGGGCACTGCCCAGCCGGACAGGGCATGAAGCCCGATTACCGCTCAGAGCGCTGCGCATCCAATGGCCAGCCTGGTGAGCGGCCCACTGACCGCCGCCACCGCGAGAGCTGACGCGGCGGTCTGCGGTCGCCCCATCCGCGTCATGCCGCCCAGCGCCCACAGCGTCACGTCCTGGACCGAGAGCTTCTTGCTTCGGGCTGTCGCGACGTGTGCCGTCTCGTGGAGCAGCAGGCTGCCCATGAACAGGTGTGGCTCCTACGAGGCCGGCGAAGGCGGATACGGCATCCCAGCGCCCTGGAGTCCATACGGGGAGGTCTGGCTACCAAGTCCGTCGCGAACAGCGCCACTAGCAGCGGCACACTCCAGTGCATCCGTAGCGGTACCCCGACAACACGTCCGGCCGTTGAAGGTGCGTCATGGGGCTGAGCCACCCTTTCCGCCAGGACCAGGGTGTCCACTCGATCACCATGAACGTCGGGCCCGGCAGAGAACGCTGGAGCTGTGCGGCGTGGAACAGCCATGCCGGAGCGGGCCGTGCTGTGTAACGCAGCCGCCTTGGTTTCCGAGCTCAGAGCGCGAGCTCGATTCTCACCCGGTCTTGAACTAGGCCCCAGGTCAGCGACCTGGGGCCTCGTCATTGTCCGAACCTGGTCGGCATCGTCGACCGGCAGGCGATCGTAGTGGCCTGCGCACCCAGGACTGCATGCATGTGGTCGCGAGCGTCCCCGACGCCGCTCAGCGACCGGCCTCCTGGCCCGCAGGCGCGGGAGGACCCGCTGTCTGTGTCCTGCGGCCGGTCGCCGCCACCAGGGCGATCAACGCCAGCGCCGCCAGGAGGACGAGCACCAGCAGCAGCACCGTCAGGGCTGTGGGGTGGTTCCACAGGGCGAACAACAAGGCGAGTACCAGCAGGACGCCGATCGTGAGCCACCGCCGGTAGTCAGCCGTCCACGTACCCACACGACCGGTGTGGATACCGTGGGTGTCCGCCCACCGGGCCGCGGAATCGGCGGTGCGCTCGGAGGCGGACCGTACAGCGCGCGCCCAACCGCCCGGCCCGACGAAATAGGCGCCGAGAGCGACGATCACACCGAGGACGATCACGGTGCGCAGCGTGATCCGCAGGAAGTGCAGGAGGTGGTCGAAAATCGCTGCGGCAGCCGCTTCGGACTGCACCTGCGGTGGCAGATGGTCCAGGTAGTAGCGGCGGGCGACGACGAGACCGATGGCGACGATCAGGCAGGCCAGCGCGGCACCCAGGGCGGTCTTCGCCAGGGCACGTCTGCGCCGGAAGGCGAGGAGGACGCCGGCTGCCGCGATCAGAACCGTCAGCACCGGCATCCAGGTGCCGAGTACGTCGAGGGCGTGCGCGGCGCCCTGCATGCGCTCCAGCTTGTCGGACTGGAAGAGCACCATCTGCTTGTCGACGTCCGGGATCTTCTCCGCCGGTGTGACGCCGGCGTCGACGAGCTCCTCCTTGACACGGTCGACAGCAGCACCGACGTCGAGGGTCACGGTGCCTTCCTTCACGTCGACCGCGCCGCGTCCCTCTCCGGTGAGCGCGTGCACAACTGCCGTATGGGCGGACCGGTTGGCGGCAGTCCACACCTTCTCGAACCTGTCGCTCTCGACGAAGCGCGTCGCCACCTTGTCCGCGGTGCCGGTCACAGCCGCGTCCAGCTGCGGGGCCAGCCCCTGCACTGCTTGGGCGGCGCGGGGCGGCAAACCCTGCGACTGCAACCAGGCCGCGAGCTCGGCGGTGACTTGCTTGGCGTCGACCCCTACGTCGACGGCCTGGACGATCCGGTTGTGCGCGGCCTTCTCGATCGCGGGATCGGAGGCGAGCGGTTCCATCGTCTCGACGTAGCGGTCCGTGTCGAGGGCGATGTCGTGCACCCACACGGTGAGTACCGACACGGGGACCAGGATGCAGGCGAGGACGATCAGAACCGCTGAGGCCACCTTCCGCGCGATTCCGCCCGGGCCAGCCACGTGCGACCTGCCGCCCGACGGAGACGACCCCTGGGCAGACTCTGGCGAGGGGTCCAGCGGGCTCGTCATCCGTCCTCCAGGATTGATGCACGGCCTGTCGTGACTGCCGTTGGTATCCATTCCTCCCGATCGCTGCGGATACGGCATCTCGGGGTGCGCCATCCGGAGCGGGAACCCGGCTTCGGCGGGGCTGGGCCGGGCACGTGGCCCTGACCGCTTCAAAGCTCAGGCGACGCCTCGTGATGGCTGCCTTCTCGGTCGGAACGGGCGCCATGGGGCGTCGCGCACACCGTATTGACGCCGGGGACGGAGGAATCGGAGCCCGATCATGCGCAGGTTGGCGCATTCGATCCTGGTTGGCGCTCAATGTCTCTCAGGGTCAGTGTTGGCACGACGCATAGCTGCATCCTTACCCAGCGAACGCCCAGCAGCCAGCGGTCTACCCAAGGGCCCGCAGACCAGCGATCGCTAGTTCGGAGAACAGATCAGCGTCCGGACCAACCGCTACTCGGTGCCGGTGCCGGTGCCGGTGCGGCTGCAGGACGGTCCGCGCGATGCTGCCCGCCCCCGAACTGGTGGTCCACGACGGCCGCGAAGAAGTCGCCTGCATGAGCCGCTGATCACCAAGGGCGGATGCCGCCTCGACCCGGACCACTACCTGGAGGCACTCGTGCGCAAGCCCGGCGCCCTGCCGGGAGCGACCGCGCTCGATCAGGCACGCTCCGCGGGCAGATTCACCCCGGTCCATGACGTCTGGTGGGCGGCGGCCGTCAAGGCCCACGGAGAACGCGACGGCACCCGCGCGCTGATCGAGGTCCTTCTTCTCGGCCGCCACCTTCCCCATGAACACTTGGTCACCGGCCTCGCGGCGGCCCTGAAGACGGGGGCGCTGACGGCGCACGCCGTCGCACTTGAAACCCGCAAGGCGGCGGAGGAGGACAGCCATGCCCAAGAGGAACCCGTGCCGCCCATGGCCGGCCGGTCCAGAGTCACGTCCCTGGCCTCACGCCGCCTGGCTCACCTGCCACCTGACAAGCGGTCACTTCTCTCGGTCGCCCACTACGACCAGCTGCTGCGACTGCGCCAGCCGAACCGCCCCACCCTCTGAAGGAGAACGACTGTGAGCTTCCCCCGCCGGCGAGGACTCACCGAGCAAGCCGCCACTGCTGCCGTCGACCAGGCATGCAGGATGCTGCGGCTGCCCACCATCCGGTCCCAGTTCCCCGAGTTCGCCGCGACAGCCGAACGCGAGCAGATGTCCTACCTCGGCTTCCTCGCCGAGTGACGACCGGGCCCGCCGACGCTCCGAACGCCGCATCAAGGCCGCCGGGTTCCCTCGCGACAAGTCACTCCGAACGTTCGACTTCGACGCCAACCCGAACATCGACACGGCCATGACCCAGACCCTCGCCAAGTCGGTAGTACATTCTGCCGGTGGCCGGATCGAGGCGATGACCTCCCGGTGTGTCTTGTGGATCTGGGCCGCCGCGCGGGCACCCAGGCGGCCAGGACCTGCAGACCTTCTTCGACTGCTACCGCCGGGCATTCGCCCACTTCGGCGGGGCCCCGTTTTGACGATCGTCTACGACCGGACCAAGGCCGTCGCACCAGAGGACCTGGAGCAGATCGGCCTCGGACCACGTCTTGTACGTGGGGGAGTGGCCCGTTGCCACATGCCGCCGAGCTGTGCTGTTCGCCGTGGAGGGCACTGAGATCAGCAGGCCGCGCGTGAAGCGGGAACCGCCCACTGCGCGTAGGAAAGGTTGCGTTCGGCTTTGACCGTGTCGTACGGGCGGCCCTCGGCGTCTTCTGCGTCTTGGGGGAAGCCGACGGAGACCAGCTCGATCTTCCTGCCCCGCGTCCGGGCGTATGCGGTGACTGCGAGAACGGCCCCGGTGAGGACGGCCTTGGCCAGGGTGGAGGCGGCGACCCCCTGCTGGGTGGCGGCACGGGCAGCGTTTGCCCCGAGCAGTCCGCCTGCGCCGACCATGTGCACGCCGATCGCGGCAGCGCCGAACCGGTGTCCACCTCGCCCAGCCGGAGCTGGCGAGTGCCGCGTTCTCTTTCCATGATCTGGAATGGTGTTTCGCTGCGCCGTTGAGGCCGACCGCGCCCATCACCGAGCCCCCGAACCAAGCGGCGCGCCCGACATCATGGTGGCTGCGCAGGACTGTACTGCGTTCGGACGTCATGTGGCTCTCGCGGCACGCGGCGGGGGCGCCATCGTGTGAAGCGGCGCGGCGGTCACGGTCCGCCGGGAATGCCACCGGCGACCAGCGGAGCTGCTCCGAACGGCCAGTGGAAGGTAGCTGAGACAAGCAGCGGGTCGGGGGTCCGGCTCAGGAGTTTGAGCCAGCTGCCCGGCGGCGGAGCGCATCGCCGAAGCCGCACTGGGAACCCCGGCCTTCCGCTTGGCGGAGGCGCGGCGTGCTGGAGCCCTGTCCTGCGCCTCGACGTCTTCCTCGGTCGGGCGGGGACGGGCTCTGCGTGGTCGTGCCCGTTCAGCGGCCATCGATCAATCCGCTGAGGCACACCGCTCGCGGAATCTAGAATGTCGGTATATAGGAAAATATATTCTGTATCGGGCGTAGGTGGCAGAGAGGCCGCCCGAGAGGGGCGTCTCCTTCGGCTGGCGCCGTCGAAGCCAACAGTGGGTACATCCGCAGAGCCAGACGGTGTTCCTGAGCGGCGACGCACAGCCCGCAAACGCCCTGGTGAAGGGGCAGCAGCTGATGCAAAACACGACCAAGATCGCGCTCGCGGCCGCCGTGGCCGGGGGCTATGTCCTAGGACGGACCCAAAAGGGCCGCCTCGCGTTCACCGCGGCGACCTACCTCGCCGGCCGACGCTTCAATCTCGAACCCGGCCAGCTCATGGCGCAAGGCCTCACCAAGCTCAAGGAGACGCCTCAGTTCGCCGAGATAAGCGACCAGCTTCGTGGTGAAGCCCTGGAGGCAGGCAAGAAGGCTCTGGGAGCTGCGGCCAACCGCAAGCTCGCCGACCTCACCGCATCGCTGCACCAGCGGACCTCCGAACTGGGCAGCGCCGCCGCAACCGGAGACGAAGAGGGCCAGGAGGAGCCCGAGGAGCCCGAGGACGAAGAAGGAGGCGAAGACGAGGACGAGGAGGGCCACGAGGAGCCTGAGGCAGACGAGGAGGAGGAAGAGGAAGAGGAGCCCGAGGCAGAAGAGGAACATGAGGAGGAATCCCAGTCTCGCAGGCGCGGTCGGCCCTCGACCCGAACCAGGGCTGCCCAGGACGCACCGGCAAGTGCGCGCCGCTCGGCCCCCTCAGATCCGCCGCCGGCGGCTCGGAAGGCCGCAGCGAAGAAGACCGCTGCGAAGAAGACGCCGACGGCGAAGAAGACGCCGACGGCGAAGACCCGGTCGAAGCCCGCGGCCGCGAAGAAGACCGCGCCCTTCAAGACTGCCGCCAAGAAGACTGCGGCGAAGAAGACGCCGGGCCGCAATCCGTCCACGCGGAGGTAGGTCATGGCACAGTCAGACGGCGTCGGCGCCGGCGCGCAAGAGTCCAAGTCCGGGCTTGAGCGGCTGCTCGAAGAGCTGACCACGTTCCTGGGGGCCCAGGCCGAGCAGCTCGCGGACAAGGCGTTGGGCAAGCTGGGAGATGTGACAGGTCTGCTCCAGGATGTGGCGCAAGGCAACGGGAAGCTGTCCGACGTCGCCGGTATCGGGGGGCGGATGCTGCAGGGCGACTCGCCCATGAAGGCAATGATGGGCCAGGGCCTGAGCAGCCTCAAGGACAAGGTGACCGGCGCCGTATCCCAGATGTTCGGCAACGGCGAGAAGGGCCGTAAGAGCGGCGGCAAAGTCGTCAACATCGTCGAGTTCATCGACGTGGGCCTGTCGCTGCGCACCGTGTACGACCACTGGACGCAGTACGAGGACTTCAGCGGCTTCACAAAGGGTGTACGCGACGTCTCCCGCAATGACGACACCACCAGCGACTGGAAGGTCAAGGTCGGGCCGTCGACACGCGGCTGGAAGGCCACCGTGCAGGAGCAGGTGCCGGACGACCGGATCGTGTGGACCTCCGAAGGCCCCAAGGGCACCACACGCGGCTGCGTCAGCTTCCACGAACTCTCTCCGACGCTGACCCGCGTCGTCGCGGTGGTCGAGTACCACCCCTCCGGACTCTTCGAAAAGACCGGCAACCTTTGGCGCGCGCAAGGCCGACGCCTGCGCCTGGACCTGAAGCATTTCCTCCGGCACGTCTCGCTCACGACCGATGAGGCGGAAGGCTGGCGCGGCGAGATCCGCGACGGCGAGGTGGTCCGCACCCACGAAGAAGCAGTTGAAGAAGAAGGAGAAGCGGAAGACGAAGACACGGACGAGGAGGAAGGCGAATACGAAGGCGAGGACGGCAAGGAAGACGAGGAATCCGGGAAGTACGCCGACGATGCGGACGAGGAGGAGTACGACGAGGTCCCCGAGGGCGAGGCCGAGGACGAAGCAAGCCGTCCGCGCCGATAGCCGCAAGCCATGCGGCGCCATCCGTGGTCGTGGACAAGGGGCCGACGTAAGGACGTCGGCCCCTTGTCCATGGTTCCCAGGAATCCCCGAGACCGGGGCCTCAAGGCGTGAGGTCAGTGCTTGAGCGTGTCCTTGGCTTTCTGCATGGTCTGCTTCGCATCGCCCGCCATCTGCTCGCGGGCCCCCTTCGCCTCCAGGCTCTCGTTGCCGAGAGCCTGACCGGTGGTTTCCTTCAGCTTGCCCTTGGTCTTCTTGGTTGCGTTCTTGGCCTTCTTGCCAGCCGCCATCTCTGTCACCTCCCACACCACTGCGTGGTGCGGTCGTAGATAAGCTGCCCGACGCCTACCCCCGGGTAGCACCCTAAGCGAATTATCCACCCAAAACGGAAATCGCTACCATCCTTCCCCCGCTGGGGCCAAGCCGCTACTCTGCGTTCTTTGCTACCAGAGCCAACGTGCAAGGACCGCCAGCCAGACGAAATCTGCGTAGCCGGCGAGTGCGGGCGGGTCACACTCCTCCAGCTCCGCTGCTAGCCCCAAACGTTCCGCCAAGAAGGCGTCCTCCTCGTGGAAGTCCGCGTTGAGCAGCAGGACACTGGTATCGAGCGCAGCCCGTAATGATGCAGGTATCGAACCCACAGGACGACGGAGGAGTTGGCGCACCAGGCATCGCCTTCCGGCATCCCGTAATACACGAAACCGGCCCCGGCTCCACGGCCCATGACCAGGTCACGACACTGCTGTTGGCGCCCTGGAGCACCCTTTCCGCCAGCAGATAGAGCAGTCGTCCGTCAACTGTCGGCAGCGCCGGCTCCGCTTCGGCCTGAAGCACACTCGTGTGATGGGGGCGCTGTCGCCGTTGGGGATACCGATGTCAACGAGTGCGGTCTTGTTCGCTTGCGAAATACGCCAGGCAGCTACTGCCCCGTGATCGGCTCGCACAACGCTTCCCTCGCTGGCCCAGTCGACAAGATCGTCGTACGCGAGACCCCCGTAGAACAGCACGGCCCTGCCTCTCCAGGAGCGCACGCTCTCGCCCAAACGAGATGCCGAGACGGTGGCTTCGCTTGGGATGGGTCCTACCGTGAGGTATATGCGAACGACCAAGGCTCCCCGGCCCCCCTCATCGCGGTCACCGCAAAGTCCGCGACAAGTAAGACAAAGACCCTGCGCGGTTGCTCCCGCCGACGGACGCCTACCGGTGCCAGTACGCAGTCGAGTGGACGGCCGCCGAGCTGTGCTGGGACCTGGCCGCAGACGAGGCGCAATACGAGGCCCTGCTCGACCTCGCCGCAGAGTACCCAACCACCACGGTCGCCTACGGAGTCGCCCCGTAGCAGGCTGGTGATTTCGTCCCTAATGGCGTCGGTGAGGAACTCCAGCTCGATCTCGGCGTCGCGCACTTCCTCGGCGACCTTGAGGAGTTCCAGAGCACCCCAGTCAAAGGGCTTCGGTGCCTCTTGAGTGCGCCGATTTATTCCTTGACGCGAATATTCGTTGTCAGGAATGCTCGTGGTCGTGGACGTACTCCTCTCCGCACTGGCCGACCCGGTCCGCTGGCGCCTGGTGAGTCTGCTGGCCGAGCGGCCCCGCCCGGTCGGTGTCCTCGCACAGCTTGCCGAGGCACGCCAGCCGCAGACGACCAAGCACCTGCAAACTCTCGAGCGCGCCGGCGTTGTCACCTCCCAACGCACCGGGCAACGCCGCATCTATGCGCTTCGGCCCGCCGCTCTGCGGGAGTTGGCGGCCGCGCTCGGCGGGCTCGCCGACGCCGCGGACGAGGCCGGTGGTTCCCGCGCGACCTACGAGCGCTAGGGCATTTGGGTGTGGATCCAGGCGTGGCAGGATCGTGGCCATGTCCCTCAGCGTTCCTCGTCTCCGGATCGGCTCGACCGAGATCATCGCCCTCGCCGACGGAGAGGGCCCGTTCTTCTCCCCGCGCGCCGAGGCCTTCCCCGAGGCCACGGCCGCTCAGTGGGCCGAGGCCGACCGCTACGACCCGGGCGCGGTCGACGCCGAG
This sequence comes from Streptomyces sp. NPDC058620, assembly GCF_042717135.1. Lineage (NCBI taxonomy): Bacteria > Bacillati > Actinomycetota > Actinomycetes > Kitasatosporales > Streptomycetaceae > Streptomyces > Streptomyces sp. NPDC058620. The sequence goes on along the minus strand of NZ_JBHXQO010000076.1, from coordinate 4,005 downwards.
GGCCGCTGGCGGCTCCAGTTCCGCGCGTATGCGATCCGCGGCGACAAGGGCCTCACCGTCGTGGACGCCGGGATCGGTCCGGCGGACAGCCCGGCCAACTCGTGGGCGCCCGTGCCCGGTGCGCTCCCCGAGTCGCTCGCCACCGCGGGCATCGATCCGGCCGAGGTCGACACCGTGGTACTCACGCATCTGCATACCGACCACGTCGGGTGGGCGGTCGTCACCGAGGCGGCCGTCCCATCAGCGGGCGGCGCGGTGGGCGGTGCCCCTTCGCCCGGCAGTGCGACCAACGGCCGCCGCCCCTATTTCCCGAACGCCGAATACCTGCTCCAACAGGCCGAGTTCGACGCCATCGACGCGCTCAACCCGCAGCTTCGCGAGACCCTCACCGACCCGCTCGCAGCGGCCGGTCGGCTCCGGCTCCTCAACGGAGACACGCCGCTTCGCGCCGGGCGCGCCGTCGCCACGCCCGGTCACACGCCCGGGCACCAGAGTGTGCTGGTCGCCGACGGGCGCGAGCTGGCACTCGTCACCGGCGACCTCTTGGTGCACGCGCTCCAGCTGCTCCACCCCGAGCTCGCCTACTCGCACGAGAACGACCCTGAGGCGGCCAGGCACTCAAGAGTGCGCATGCTCAACCGCGAAACCGCCACCACGCTGCACCTGGCGACGCCGCATCTGACGGAGCCGTTCGTCTCCGCTTGATTGCGGCCGTCCGAGCCGCTCGACGCGGGTCAGCCCGCGAGGGCGTGCAGACGCTCGAATTTCTCGACGGTCTCGTCGTCGACGGGACAGAAGACCATGAGGCGGCAGCCGCCTCCGGGCTGGAGCCACATCCGGTCCGCGTACAGGCGGGCACGCCGACCTCCCGATTGCGGAGATCTTGACGTCTTTGACCTTTGAGATCCCGCAGGCTGTCGTCGATGACGCTGCCGTACCCGCCGGGCCAACTCCCTCACCCCCGGATGAGATGGGCTGAGCAGAATCCCCCGAAGCCCTCCAGGCAACTGCTCGCAGCCCTGGCGGCAGGGGCCCCGGTCAGCCAGCTGTCGGCTGACCGGAGGGGGCGCCTGATCCAGCTGCTGCTGGCGGCGCGGCGCCGCTGCTCGTTGTGGTGGCTTTCCGTGCGCTGAGTGAACAGCTTCAGGCCCGGGCCGGCACTCCGGCAGCCAGGCCGTCGTCGTCATGGTCCACGTCGTCATCGCGTCGCGCACCAGCTGGCCCAGCATGCGCACCCCGGCCGCCGACACGCGGGCGCCCACGCCATCTCCGGCTGCCCGTGGTCGCGAACCGGTCCAGAACTCGTACGCTTGCGCGGTGCCCCAGAATTCCGGCCCGAACGGCCCTTCAGAACCGCTGACGACCGACGCGGTGACGCGCATCGTGCTACGCCCGATCGCCAGCCCGCTGCCGCTGGGCTTCTTCGCCCTCGGCATGGGCAGTACGGTCCTGTCCTCCCTCCAGCTCGGCTGGGTACCGGTCGCGCAGAGCAGCATCCTTCTGCTCCTCGTCCTCATCTTCGTCGTGCCGCTCCAGCTCGTCGGCGGGATCTTCGCCTTTTTGGCCCGCGACGCGGGCGCCGGCACGGCGCTGCTGCTGCTCGGTGCCGCCTGGGCGGGAACGAGCGTGACGTCCCTGGACTCGCCGCCCGGCAAGCCGGTAGTGGCCCAGGCCGTCTTCCTCCTGGCGCTCGTCCCGTTCGTGCTCGCGCTCGCCGGGGCGGCCGCGCAGTCCAAGCCCCTGTTCGCTGTCCTTCTCAGCCTCACCGCGGTGCGCTTCGCCCTCACGGGCCTCTACGAGGCGGGCCTCGGGAACGCTCTCCAGATCGCGGCGGGCTGGACCGGTCTGGGCATCGGGATCTTCGCGCTCTACGGCGGGCTCGCCCTGCTTGTCGAGGACGGCAAACAGCGCACAGTGCTGCCGCTCTTCCGCCGCGGCAAGGCCCGCGAGTCCATCGAGGGCGACCTGCGCGAACAGCTCACCGAGGCCCAGCAGGAGGCCGGGGTCCGCCACCAGCTATGACCCCGGCCACCTCGCCCGGGGTATGCCGAGCAGACGTCCGGCGTCGCCCTGGCTCACGCGCAGCTTGCCCACGAGTGCCTGAACGGCGGCGGCGATCGCCTGATCCCACAGTGGCACCGACGGCTTCGGCGACGAGGCCGCGGGCCAGGTCCTCCGCATGCTCCAGAGCGCGGCATTCGGCGTGCAGGTCGAGGTGGGGGACGTCGACGGCCCACCACCGGCCGATGGGGCGCAGCAGGGCTTGGACTTCGTAGTGGGGACTCACGGGCTCTGCTGTCCTCCGTTTGCATGGACTGGGGCTGTAACTCACGGGTGGCCCACGGCTTGCCAGTTCCCTTCCGGGTCGCCCGCACACGCCATACGACGGCGGGATCCGGGCGCGTGAGCGGGTCGTTCGACGTCGGTGAGGAACCGGGGCGCAGGAGCGTACGCGTGCAACGCGGACCGCAAGCTCCTCGACGCCTGGCTCTTCGCGCTGTGCACCTGGTGCGGGGACGCCAACGAGGAGCTCACTGTCCTGAGGCGGATGAAGGTGCGTCCGTACAACCCGAGCGCCTGAACCCGCTGCACGACAACGACCCCGGCCTGGCAGCGGAACTGCTCCAGGAGCCGGCCGTACGGCGCCGCGCCGTGGGCGGCTCGGGTCGAACCGAGCGGCCGGCCTGGCAATCGCCGCACAGCCGGCGCAGCACCCGGCGCACCGCGGCCAGTGGGCGCATGTGCCGGTGTTGGCCAGGTCTTGGTCCGCTCCGCGGCGCGGATACCTGTGCGGCCGGTGCGGCTGATCGCCGAAGGCTTCGGCTTTTCGCGTGCCAGGGTCGAGAGACTGCTCGCCGAGGGGAACCTCGTGTCGACAGTCCACCTGTCGAACGCTGCGTCAACCGTCTCAAGCAGTGTCGCGGCCTGGCAACGGTGCGACAAACTCGCCATCGCCTACCAAGCCGCACTCCACTTCGCACCCGTCCTCATCCGGGCACGGGCTGACCGAAGAGACAGAACCTTGTGACCTGAAGCCGATGATGGCGGAGTTCCGCGCGGTGAAAATCAAGCAGCCGGAATGGGTCAGCCGCATGAGGTTTCCAGCCGTAACCGGGCCCCAGTCAACCCCGAGGCCGTTGCTGCTGACGTCGGGGCGGGTGCGCCCGCAAGGTGGCGGGGTCGCGAACAGCGATGGTGAGGGCGGTCTTCGCGGCGATCATCTGCGTGCTGGTCAGCGGGTGTGCCTGGCGGGCCTTACCGCCGTGCTTCGGGGCGTCGAAGTCGACCGTGCACCGCCGCTTCGTCATCTGGTCGAGAGCCGGTGTGTGGGGTCGGCTGCATCAGAAGATTCTCCAGCTCCTGGATGAACGGGACTTGATCGACCTGTCCCGAGCGATCCTGGACTCCGCGCACGTCCGCGCTAAAAAGGGGTGAACTTGCAGGTCCGAGCCCCGTGGACCGGGGCAAGCCAGGTTCCAGGATGCACGTCCTGTCCGACGCGGGCGGACTACCCCTACGCGTCGGGCTCTCCGCGGCCAACACCCACGACAGTCAGGCTCTGAAGCCGACGCTGTCCCATTTCCACATGGGACACGAATCCCACGCGACGGAATCGAAGCCCCGCCGCCGTCACACAGCAAGGCGTACGACATCCCCCACCTGCGGCGATGGCTCTGGGGAAAGCACATCGGCGTCCGTATCGCACGCAAGGGCATCGACTCCGGCGAGCGGCTCGGCCGCCGCAGATGGGGGCATCGAACGCACCACGTCCTGGCTGACCGGCTACCACCGACTCAACCACCGCTACGAGCGGAACCCAGGCAACTACCTCGCCATTCTCGGACTGGCAGCCGCTCTCTGCTGCTACAAACGATTCCTCAAACTGACCATGTAGGACACGGTCCAACTTCAATACCGGTGATTTAGGTGCTCTTCTGGCGTCTGCTGGTTGCTTTGGTGGGTGGGACGAGTGTGATGGCCCTGGTGGGTGGTTGGGGTGGGTTG
>NZ_JBHXQO010000075.1:0-23607 GCF_042717135.1 Streptomyces sp. NPDC058620 | reverse complement strand
GTGGTGCTGTCCGGCCCGCACCACCGAGCCCGTCCGGCGATCGAGGACACAAGGAAAGGGGCGCGGAGTACGGGACCGTGTCCGTAATCCGCGCCCCGGCAATCGGGCGAACAGGGGCCGCGGCAGCGGCGATCGGCCCGGCGCGGGCGCCCGCTTCAGGTCAGCGGACGCGCACCGGAACCTTCACCACCGCACTGGCATCGCGCAGCCACCGCGGCCTCGTCCTGCCCGCGCCGCGTACAACCCCTCATCCGGGTACACGGGCACGGGCAGGGTTCATGGGGTGGAGGCTCAGTCCTCGCGCAGGGCGCGGACGGCCTCCTCCACGCGCTTGCCGTAGTCGGTGTCGGCGGCGTGGAAGTGGGCGAGGTTCTTCTCGATCACGTCGTCGCGCGTGACCTGCGACAGGCCGCCCGCGATGTTGGCGATCAGACGGCTCTTCTCGTCCTCGGACATGAGCCGGTACAGCTCACCCGCCTGGAAGAAGTCGTCGTCCTTGGTGTGGGCGGGCGCCTCGTGCGTGCCGGTCCAGCCGTGGACGGCGAGCGGGGCCGAGAGCGCCGCGTCGGTCTGCGCCGGACCCGCGTACGAGTTGGGCTCGTAGTTCTTGTCGTGGCGCGAACCGTTGCGGGTGGCCATCAGGCCGTCCCGCCCGTAGTTGTCCGCGGGGGCCGCCTTCGGGGCGTTGACCGGCAGGTGGGTGTGGTTGACGCCCAGGCGGTACCGGTGGGCGTCCGCGTAGGCGAACAGCCGGCCCTGGAGCATCTTGTCCGGCGAGGGACCGATGCCGGGCACGAAGTTGTTCGGGGAGAACGCCGCCTGCTCGACCTCGGCGAACACGTTGTCCGGGTTGCGGTCCAGGACCAGCCGGCCCACCCGCTGGAGCGGATAGTCACCGTGCGGCCACACCTTGGTGAGGTCGAACGGGTTGAAGCGGTAGTCCGCCGCCTCCGCCGCCGGCATGACCTGCACGTACAGCGTCCAGGACGGGTTCACCCCGCGCTCGATGGCCTGGAGCAGGTCCGTCTGGTGCGAGTTGGCGTCCTTGCCCACGAGCTCCGCGGCCTGCTCGGCGGAGAGCGAACGGACACCCTGGTTCGTCTTGAAGTGGTACTTGACGAAGAACGCCTCACCCTGCGCGTTCGTCCACTGGTACGTGTGCGAGCCGTAGCCGTTCATGTGGCGGTACGAGGCGGGGATGCCCCGGTCGCCCATCAGCCAGGTCACCTGGTGCGTCGCCTCGGGGGCGTGCGCCCAGAAGTCCCAGACGTTGTCCGGCTCCTGCCGGCCCGTGAACGGGTCGCGCTTCTGCGAGTGGATGAAGTCGGGGAACTTGATCGGGTCCTTGATGAAGAACACCGGGGTGTTGTTGCCGACCAGGTCGTAATTGCCCTCGTCCGTATAGAACTTGAGGGCGAAGCCGCGCGGGTCGCGTACGGCGTCGGCGCCGCCCAGCGAGTCGGCGACCGTCGAGAAGCGGATGAACGTCGCGGTGCGGCGGCCCACTTCGGAGAGGAAGTCGGCGCGGGTGAAGCCGGTGACGTCGTCCGTCACCTCGAAGTAGCCGTACGCACCGGAACCGCGGGCGTGGACCACGCGCTCCGGGATGCGCTCACGGTTGAAGCGGGCGAGCTTCTCCAGCAGATGCTGGTCCTGCAGAAGGATCGGCCCGCCCGCACCGGCGGTGGCGGAGTTCTGGTTGTCGGCGACCGGGGCGCCTGACTCGGTCGTAAGCACACGCTTAGCCATGTGGCGGGATGACCTTCCATGCTGGAGCTGCTGACGGCTTGAGGAGCGTAGGTTCGCAGTGAACAGAACGTCAACAGTTTGTTGAAATCGAAGTATGTGGTTCCGGGCCGCGGTGACGCCTGGGCGCGACAGGACAGGTGTCAGCGCCACCACGACCCGGAGTTCGGGGGCCCCGGTGAGGGGGCGGGATGTCAGACCTGCGCGCCGGAGAGACGCTCGACGGAGCGGAGCAGGGCCGAGTGGTCCAGGCCGCCGTCACCCTGCGCACGCAGGGAGGCGACCAGTTGGGCCACGACGGCGCCGACGGGCAGCGCGGCGCCGACGTTGCGGGCGGCGTCCGTGACGATGCCCATGTCCTTGTGGTGCAGGTCGATCCGGAAGCCCGGCGCGAAGTCCCGCTTGAGGAAGTTGTCCTTCTTGCGGGTCAGGACGGTGGAGCCGGCCAGTCCGCCGTTGAGGACGTCGAGGGCGGCGGCGAGGTCGACGCCGGACTTCTCCAGGAAGACCACGGCCTCGGCGCACGCCTGGATGTTGACCGCGACGATCAGCTGGTTGGCCGCCTTCACCGTCTGGCCGGAGCCGTGCGGACCGCAGAGCACGATGGTCTTCCCGAGTGCCCGCAGGATCGGCTGCGCGGCGTCGAAGTCGGCCTGCTCACCGCCGACCATGATCGACAGGACGGCCTCGACGGCACCGGCCTCGCCACCGGACACCGGGGCGTCCAGGACGCGGATGCCCTTGTCCTTCGCGTTCTTCGCGAGGTCGACGGAGGTCTGCGGGGTGATCGAGGACATGTCGATCAGCAGGGCGCCTTCCCTGGCGTTCTCCAGGATGCCCTCGGGGCCGTAGGCGATGGCCTCGACGTGCGGGGACGCGGGCACCATCGTGATGACGACATCGGCGTCCCTGACCGCCTCGGCGACCGAGGACGCGCCCTTGCCGCCCGCCGCGACCAGCCGGTCGACCTTGTCCTGTTCCAGGGTGTGACCGGTGACGTCGTACCCGGCCTGCACCAGGTTCTCGGACATGGGGGAGCCCATGATGCCGAGCCCGATCCACGCGACCTTGGGGAGGTTGTTGCTCATGAGGGTGCCTTCCTGAAAAGCGGGTGTACGAGGGGGAGTCCGGCGCCCCTCAGCGGGCCGCCCGGGCCTCTGCCGGGAGCCACGCGAACGACTCGGCGCTCGGCGGGCCGCCCGGCTTGTACTCCAGGCCGACCCAGCCGTCGTAACCGGCTTCGGACAGCTCGTCGAGGAGCCGCTCCAGCGGGAGCGAGCCGGTGCCGGGCGCGCCGCGCCCCGGGTTGTCGGCGATCTGGACGTGGCCGGTCTTCCCGGCGTACGCCTTGATCACCTGGCTGAGGTCCTCGCCGTTCATGGACAGGTGGTACAGGTCGAGCAGGAACTTCGCGTTCCCGAGACCCGTCGCCGCGTTGACCTTGTCGACGACCTCGATACCGGCCGGTGCGCTCACCAGCGGGTAGTGCGGCGACTCCGGCCGGTTCAGGGTCTCGATCAGGAGCACCGCCCCGATCCGGTCCGCCGCGCGGGCGGCCAGGGCCAGGTTCTCCAGGGCGAGTTCGTCCTGCGCGGCCGGGTCCACGCCGTCGACGCGGTTGCCGTACAGCGCGTTGAGCGCCTTGCAGCCGACCGAGGCGGCGAAGCCGGCCGCCACCTCGATGTTGGCGCGGAAGCGGTCCGACTCCGTGCCGGGCACGGAGAGCGCGCCGCGGTCGGGGCCGGGCAGCTGTCCCGCGTAGAAGTTCAGCCCCACCAACCGGGTGCCGGCCTCGTCGAGCGCCTTCTTCAGGGCGTCGAGCTCGGCCTGCTCGGGGGTGGGGGTCTCGATCCAGGGCCACCACAGCTCGACCGCCGTGAAGCCCGCCGCGGCGGCGGCCGCGGGACGCTCCAGGAGCGGGAGTTCCGTGAAGAGGATCGAAAGGTTTACATCGAAGCGCTGGTCCGGGTGTCCCATGATGGGTTCGGCGCTCCTTCCGTATTGCGGAAGTTAGTTTCTGCTTAACGGAAGATTGCCCAACGGGTGGCGAGGCTGTCAAGGGGGTGCCCGAAATCCGGGCCGGTCCGGGGCGCTGTCGACGGATCGGGTGACGCGGCCACCGGCGCCCTTGCCCCCGGGGCCCCACGGCGTACGGGGGTGGCTGTCACCGGCCGACGCAGCCGACCCCGCGAGGTGCTCGTATGACCCACGCCGTCGGCCGCCGCGGCCTGATCGGGGCAGCGCCGGCGGGGCCGCCCTGTCCGCGGCCGCCACCCTGCCCGGCCCGGTCACGGCCCCGGCCGCGGCGGCTAAGGTCGTGGCCGAGCCGCGGAGCAGACCACCGCGACGAGAACATGAGGGAGGCACAGTGCGCTTGAGGGTGGAATTCACCACCGAGCCCTTCGACCTGGACGAGGCGCCCGCCCACGCGGTGGTTGCCCGCGAGGTCATCCAGACGGCCGAACTGGACGCCGTGGATGTGGGTCCCTTCGGCAACACCGCCGAAGGGGGCGCGGACCAGGTGCTCACCGCGGTGGACTCCTTGGTGCGCAAGGCCCTGGCTTCCGGCGCCACCCGGGTGTCCCTCCAGGTCAATGTGATCGCGGAGGACGCGCAGTGACCGAACCTGCGGACCACCCCCTGGTCAGCGCGGTGAAGCCGCTGGTCGACGCGATGGGCGCGGAGCTGCTGGCCCCCGGGCAGGCGGCGGACGACGACGTGGTGCTCGCCTGGGAGGGGGAGGACGTCATAGCCGTACGGCTGCCGCAGCTCTCCGACTCGCTCGACCACATCCTGGCCGCGATGGAGCGGAGGCACGGCATGCCGCTCTGTGACCTGGACCGCAAGACGAAGCAGTCGGTCGTGCGGACCCTGGAGGCACGCGGTGCCTTCTCCGTACGGCATGGTGTGGAGACGGTGGCGGGCGCTCTGGGAGTCAGCCGCTTCACCGTCTACAACTACCTGAACCGGGAAAATGCCGCCAAGGCTGAGTAGTTGAGCCAAGCGCGAGGAAAGCCGCCGTCCGGATGCCGGGACGGCGGCTTTCTCCGTTCGCGAGATTTCAACAAAGTGTTGACGTCGTGTTGCGGAGGGCGTTAGCTATCCGCAGCCCGAACAACGCACAGCGAAGAACAGCCACGGAGGCTCCCGTGACTTCGAGCTCGACGCCGGGCCTCGCCCGGTTCAACACTCTGGCGGGCAGCGAGGCCACCGCCGCGCTGCACGAGGTGTGTGCCAGTGCGGCCTGGGGAAGCGTCATCCTCTCCCGGCGCCCGTACGACACGGTGGAAGCCCTTCTCTCCGCGAGCGACGCCGCGATGGCCGAGCTCTCCGCGGAGGATCTGGGCGAAGCCATGGCCGGTCATCCACCGATCGGCCGCCCGAAGCCCGGGGACCCGACCTCCTCCCGCGAACAGCGGGGCATGGCCGGCGCCTCCGAGGAACTCAGGGACGAGATGCTCGAACTGAACCTGGCCTACCAGGAGCGGTTCGGACATGTCTTCCTGATCTGCGCCACCGGTGCCACCGGTGAGCAGATGCGCGACGCGGTGAAGACCCGGATCGAGAACTCGCCCGAGCAGGAGCGCGAGATCGTGCGCACCGAACTGGGCAGGATCAACCGCATCCGGCTGACCCGTCTCGTGGAAGAGGACAAGGACTGATGAGCACCGCCACCACGGCTTCGGTGTCCACGCACATCCTGGACACCAGCATCGGACGCCCCGCCGAGGGTGTCGCCATCTCGCTCGCGGCCCGCAGCGGCCCCGACGCCGGATGGACGGCACTGGGCGGGTCCGCCACCGACGCGGACGGGCGCTGCAAGGACCTGCCGGCGCTGCCGGAGGGCACGACCCACGTACGCCTCGACTTCGAGGTCGAGGCGTACTTCGTCAGGAACGACAGTGCGGACAACCAGCAAGCCGAGGCGCAGCAGGACGCCCCCCGCGTAAGGGACAGCGGTGCGTTCTTCCCGGAAGTGGCGATCACCTTCGCCGTCCGTCCGGGCGAGCACTATCACGTACCGCTGCTGCTCAACCCGTTCGGCTACTCCGTTTACCGAGGGAGCTAGCAGACAATGCCCACGATTCTCGGCCAGAACCAGTACGGCAAAGCAGAGAACCGCGTCGTCAGGATCACGCGGGACGGCGACACCCACCACATCAAGGACCTGAACGTCTCCGTCGCCCTCTCCGGCGACATGGACGACGTCCACTACTCCGGCTCCAACGCCAACGTCCTGCCGACGGACACCACCAAGAACACGGTGTACGCGTTCGCCAAGGAGTACGGCATCGAGTCCGCCGAACAGTTCGGCATCCACCTCGCCCGGCACTTCGTGACCTCGCAGGAGCCGATCAAGGTCGCACGCATCCGGATCGAGGAGTACGCCTGGGAGCGCATCGCGACCTCGGACGGCAACTCGAAGTTCATCGGAGCCGACGAGGTCAACCACTCCTTCGCCCGCAAGGGACAGGAGCTGCGCACCACCCAGGTCACCTTCGACGGCGAGAAGTGGGAGATCATCTCCGGTCTCCGGGACCTCACCGTCATGAACTCCACCAACTCGGAGTTCTGGGGTTACGTCAAGGACAAGTACACGACGCTCAAGGAGGCGTACGACCGCGTCCTGTGCACCGACGTGTCGGCCGCCTGGCGTTACAACTGGACGAGCGACGACCAGCGGATGCCCCACTGGGAGAAGTCGTACGAGCAGGCGAAGAAGCACATCCTGCAGGCGTTCGCCGAGACGTACTCCCTGTCGCTCCAGCAGACCCTGTACCAAATGGGTTCGCGGGTCATCAACAGCCGCAGCGAGATCGACGAGATCCGCTTCTCGCTGCCGAACAACCACCACTTCCTGGTGGATCTGGAGCCGTTCGGCCTCAAGAACGACAACGAGGTGTACTTCGCGGCGGACCGCCCGTACGGCCTCATCGAGGCGACCGTGCTCCGGGACGGCGTCGAGCCGAAGATCCCCGTCGACATGACCAACCTCTGACGCGGCACTGAACCGGCCCCCGCCCGTCCACAGCGGGCGCGGGCCGGTCATCCCGGAGGGACCATCCCATGGCACAGCCCGCAACGGGGCCGGCAGAAGGCCCGTGTTCCGCATGGCCGGAGAGCTCCGTGCATCCGGTCGACGAAAAGCTTCCCGCCTCGCGGCTCTTCCCCGCCGCACTCCAGCACATCGCCGCCATGTACGCGGGCGTCGTCACCCCTCCGCTGATCATCGGCCAGGCCGTGGGCCTCGACACGGCCGGCATGACCCAGCTGATCGCGGCGAGCCTGCTGATCGCCGGACTCGCCACCCTCCTGCAGGCGCTCGGCGCCGGCGGCTTCGCGGGAAACCGCCTGCCGTTCGTCAACGCCGCCTCCTCCGCCGGCATCGCCCCGATGCTCGCCATCGCCGAGACCAGCGTCCCCGGCCACCAACTCCCGCAGATCTACGGGGCGGTCCTCGTCGCGGGAGTCTTCTGCCTGGCACTCGGACCGTTCTTCGGACGGCTGCTGCGCTTCTTCCCGCCGCTCGTCACCGGCGTCGTCATCACGCTCATCGGTGTCACCCTGATGCCCGTCCCGGTCGCCTGGGCGCAGGGCGGTGACCAGAACGCAGCCGACTTCGGCGCCATGAAGTACCTCGCGCTGGCCGCCTTCACGCTCGCCGTCATCCTGCTCATCCAGCGCTTCGGACGTGGCTTCGTCAAGCAAGTCGCCCTGCTCATGGGCATGTTCATCGGAACCCTGGCCGCGATCCCGTTCGGACTCGCCCACTTCTCCGCGCTGAAGTCCGCGCCCCTCGCCGCCCTGCCCACTCCCTTCGCCTTCGGCGCCCCCGAGTTCCAGCCCGCCGCGATGCTCTCCCTCTGCATCGTCATGCTGGTGCTGATGACGGAGTCCTCCGCCGGCATGCTGGCGCTCGGCGAGATCTGCGAGCGGCCCACCGACGGCCGCACCATCACCCGCGGCCTGCGCACGGACGGCATCGCCACCCTGCTCGGTCCGGTGTTCGGCGGCTTCCCGACGAGTGCCTTCGCCCAGAACGTCGGCGTCGTCTCGCTGACGAAGGTACGCAGCCGCTACGTCGTCGCCGCGGCGGGCGGCGCCCTGCTGGTCCTCGGAGCGTTCCCGGTGCTCGGCGCCGTCGTCTCGCTCGTCCCGATGCCCGTGCTCGGCGGCGCCGGAATCGTCCTCTTCGGCTCCATCGCGGTGAGCGGCATACGCACGCTCTCCGAAGCCGGACTCGACGACAGCTCCAACATCATCCTCGTCGCGGTGGCGCTCGGCGCGGGCATCGTCCCGCTCGCCGCGCCCGCCTCCTACGCGGGATTCCCCTCCTGGGCACAGACGGTGCTCGGCTCCGGAATCAGTGCGGGAGCGCTCGTAGCGGTCCTGCTCAACCTGTTCTTCCACCATCTCGGCACCCACAGCCGCACCGCTGTGGCACTCAAATCCTCCTAGGGTCCTGCCGTGCCCGCATCGCCGATGAGAGAAGAAGGAAGCACCATGGCAGCTTCGGCAGACCCTCAGCGCATCGTCATCGAGAACTGTTCGATCGCGACCGTCGACGCCCACGACACCGAGTACGCCTCGGGACACGTCGTCGTGGCGGGCAACCGCATCGAGTCCGTCGGCGCGGGCAAGGCGCCGGAGGGCCTCGCCGGCGTCGTGCGCCGCATCGACGGCACCGGACACCTCGTCACGCCCGGCCTGATCAACACCCATCACCACTTCTACCAGTGGATCACCCGCGGGATCGCGACCGACCACAACCTCTTCGACTGGCTGGTCGCGCTCTACCCGACCTGGGCGCGCATCGACGAGCCGATGGTCCGCGCCGCGGCTCAGGGCTCGCTCGCCATGATGGCGCGCGGCGGTGTCACCACCGCGATGGACCACCACTACGTCTTCCCGAAGGGCTCCGGCGACCTCTCAGGCGCCATCATCGGCGCGGCACGCGACATGGGCGTGCGGTTCACCCTCGCCCGCGGGTCCATGGACCGCAGTGTGAAGGACGGCGGGCTGCCGCCGGACTTCGCCGTCGAGACGCTCGAAGGCGCACTCGCGGGCACCGAGGCGACCGTCGACGCCCACCACGACGCCTCGTTCGACTCGATGACGCAGATCGCCGTCGCGCCCTGCTCCCCGTTCTCCATCTCGACCGAACTGCTCAAGCAGGGCGCGGAGTTGGCGCGACGCAAGGGCGTGAGGCTGCACACCCACGGCTCGGAGACCGTCGAGGAGGAGCAGTTCTGCAAGGAGCTGTTCGGGATGGGGCCGACCGACTACTTCGAGTCGACCGGCTGGCTCGGCGACGACGTGTGGATGGCGCACTGCGTCCACATGAACGACTCCGACATCGCCGCGTTCGCCCGTACGGGAACGGGCGTCGCGCACTGCCCGTCCTCCAACGCCCGCCTCGCCGCGGGCATCGCCCGGGTGCCCGACATGCTCGCCGCCGGCATCCCGGTCGGCCTCGGCGTCGACGGCACGGCATCCAACGAGTCCGGTGAACTCCACACCGAACTGCGCAACGCCCTCCTCATCAACCGCCTCGGCGCCCATCGCGAGAAGGCCCTGAACGCACGCCAGGCCCTGCGGCTCGGTACGTACGGCGGCGCCCAGGTCCTCGGCCGCGCCGACCAGATCGGCTCCCTGGAGGTTGGCAAGCTCGCCGACCTCGTCCTGTGGAAGCTGGACACCCTCGCCCACGCCTCCATCGCCGACCCGGTGACCGCACTCGTCTTCGGCGCCGCGGCCCCCGTCACGCTCTCCCTCGTAGACGGGAAGCCGGTCGTCGAGGGCAACCACCTGGTCACGGCGGACGAGGACGCCATCGCACGTGACACCCGCGACGAGGCCCGCCGCCTCGCGCAGATCGCCGCCGGAGCCTGACACCGGGCGACGACACCCCATGAACCGGCCGGCCGAGGGGGACGGCCCTCGTCCGGCCGCCGTGGACCCGAGCGGGGTCCACGGCAGCCGGTCCGAAGGGCGCGCACCCTGCGTGCGCGCCCTCCGGACCGGTGATGAACGCTGCCCGGGCACCCCACCCGCATCACGAAGCACTCGCAACGAAGCACCTGCACCAACGCACCACTCCGCACCACCTCCCTGACACCCACGTCGCCGACGACGTGTACCCGACCGGAGGAACCGCCGTGGCCGCTAAGCCCAGGTTTCGCAATGAAGCAGTCGCAGGAACCGACCGGAGGCACCCGGTCGACGAAACCCTCCCGCCCCTGAGGATGTTCACCAGCGGTCTCCAGCACGTGGCCGCCATGTATGCCGGGGTGGTCGCCCCGCCCATGATCGTGGGGCCGGCCGTGGGCCTCACCGCAAAGGAGACCGCCTTCCTGATGGGGGCGAGCCTCTTCACCGCGGGCATAGCCACCCTGCTCCAGACCCTCGGTTTCTGGCGCATAGGCGCCCGGCTGCCGTTCGTCAACGGAGTGTCGTTCGCCGGTGTGACGCCGATGGTGGCGATCGGTAAGGACCGGGGCCACGAAGGGATCGCCGTCATCTTCGGCGCGATCATCGTCGCGAGCCTCCTCGGATTCGTCCTCGCGCCGTACTTCTGCAAACTGGTCCGCTTCTTCCCGCCCGTGGTCACCGGCACCGTGATCACCCTGATCGGTGTCTCGCTGCTGCCGGTCGCCTTCAACTGGTCCCAGGGCGGCAGCTCCACGGCGGACGACTACGGTTCGATGACCAACATCACCATGGCCGCCGCCACCCTCGCGATCGTGCTCGCCCTGCGCAAACTCCTGCGCGGCTTCCTCCAGCAGATCGCGATCCTGCTCGGCCTGGTCATCGGCACACTGATCGCGATCCCGGTCGGCATCACCGACTTCAGCCCGATCAAGGACGCCGACGTGGTCGGCTTCCCCACTCCGTTCGCCTTCGGCGCGCCGCAGTTCGAGATCGCCGCGATCATCTCGATGTGCATCGTGATGCTGGTCTGCATGACCGAGTCCACCGCGGACATGCTCGCCCTCGGCCGGATCGTCGGCCGTCCGGCGGACGAGCGGACCATCGAGGGCGGCCTGCGCGCCGACACCCTCGGCAGTGCCGTCAGCCCGCTGTTCAACGGCTTCATGTGCAGCGCGTTCGCTCAGAACATCGGTCTCGTCGCGATGACCAAGGTCCGCAGCCGGTTCGTCGTCGCCGCGGGCGGCGGCATCCTGATCGTGCTCGGACTCGTCCCGGTCGCCGCGTCCGTCATCGCGATCGTGCCGCTGCCGGTGCTCGGCGGCGCCGGCATCGTGCTGTTCGGCTCGGTCGCCGCGAGCGGCATCCAGACCCTGGCGACCGCCGCCCTGGAGAAGGGCGAGAACGCCCTGATCGTCGCGGCGGCCGTCGGCATCGGCCTGATCCCGATCGCCGCGCCGCAGTTCTACCACGCGTTCCCGGAGGACCTGCTCGTCGTCCTCGACTCGGGCATCTCCACGGGCTGCGTGGTGGCGATCCTCCTCAACCTGGCCTTCAACCACGTCGGCCGCAGGCCGGACGCGGACGGCGACCCGGAGGCGGAGGAGGCGCCGGGCCCGGAGCCCGCCTCGAAGGGGGTGGCCCCGGTGGCCGTGCACTGACCACTCCCCGCACCGCGCTGTGGCGCGTACGGCACCTGCCGTACGCGCCACAGGTGTGACGGGGCCGGGATCAGCCGATGTGGAAGCTGTCGCCGTACACCTTCCAGTCGAGCGGCGGGTCCAGGTTCAGGTTGCCCTTCTTCAGGAAGACCCGCTGGGCGGTGTCCACCCGGCTGGTGTCCGAGTGGGCCTCTTCCTGTTTCATGGCCCAGACCCGGGCGTCCAGGAACGCGTTGAGGTACGTCACCTCGTTGCCGCCCCGCGACGGCGGTTTCGCCTTCGAGAGGGCCCTCTTGCGGATGGAGCCGAAGCTCGCGCTGTCGCCGCCGTCGCCGTGCATGACGAGAGCGTCGTAGTACGCGAACTGCCCGAGGGTGCCGATCCCGTCGGCCTTGCCGCGTTTGACGGCCGGGTCGAAGTAGACACGGTCGCGCTCGTCGTTCTGCGCCTGCTTGAAGGCGGAGTCGGATGCGGCCTTCGCCCAGTCCCTCGTGAAGCCCGGGTCGAGCCCGTCGTGGGAGTCGGTGCCGTCCACCTCGCGCAGGGCGGGCAGGTACTTCGCGAGGACGTTGCCGGGCTTGCGCTGCGTGTACAGCTCGACCAGGTCGAGCATGTCGCCGGTGCCGGAGCAGAAGCCGATGATGCCCGCGGTGTAGCCACGGCCGTCACCGATGTCCTCGATGTACTTGTACTGCGCCCTCCAGTCCAGCGAGGAGTTCTCGGCGCTGGACACCAGCTGCATCGCGATGTCCTTCTTCGCGGGATCGTCGAGCCCGGTCGCGGCGGCCTCCTGGTGGTGTGCGGCCGACACGGTGGTGGGGGCGTCGTCGGCGTAGGCGGTCATGGGAGTCGCCGTGAGTGTAAGTCCGAGTGCCAGGACGGCGAAGCCGGCCGGGCGGATGAGTCGGGTGGTGCGACGTACGGTGCCGTTATGGGGGTTGTGCACCTGTCCTCCAGTGGGGAGTTCGTCGTGCCCTTCGTCTGTTAGGAAGCTTTACTATCAGAGTGGGGGCGAGCGGTACACCCCCCGCGCCGAAGATGAACCGATAATCCGTCCGGCATCGCAAAGGCCCCGCACCGCGCGCGGAGGCGCGGTGCGGGGCCGGAGTCGGAGGCCCAGCTGCGGCGCTTGCGCCGACGCCGTGGGGGCGTGCTGTCGGCGGCTACCGCGGATGGGCCTGCCGCCAGGCCGAGACCGGCGGCCACACCCCCTGGGCCGGTGCTCCGTGCGCCCGTCCCCAGAGGGTTCAGTGACCGTCGACGCGGTAGGTCTCGCCGTACACCCGCCACCGCAGCGGAGTCTCCAACTGGAGTTTGCCTTCGCGTACGAACACCCGCTGGGCGGTCTCCACGCGACTGGTGTCGGTGTGGGAGGGCTCCTTGTGGATGGCGGCCACGCGGGCGTCGAGGAAGGCGTGGAGATACGTCTCCTCGTCACCGCCCCGCTCGGGCGGATCGGCCTTCGCGAGAGCCTCGCGCCGAATCGTGGCGACGCCCACCGAGCCGTCCGTGTCGCCGTGACCGTGCATCACATAGGCGTCGTAGTAGATGAACTGGCCCAGCGCGCTGAGGCCGTCGCCCTTGGCCCGCTCGACCGCCGGGTCGAAGTAGGAGTGGTCACGTTCCGCGTCCTGCGCCGACCGGAACGCCGGGTCCGATGCGGCCTTCGCCCATGCCTCGGTGAACGGCCGGCCGAGTCCCGTGTGCGCGTCGCTGCCGTTCACGGCGCGGAGCGCGGGCAGATACCGCTCCAGCGGATTGCCGGGCCGGGCCGCCGCGTACCGCTCCACCACGGCGAGCATGTCGCCGGTTCCGGAGCAGAAGCCGATGATGCCCGCGGTGTAGCCGCGGCCGTCACCGATGTCCTCGATGTACTTGTACTGCGCCTTCCAGTCGAGCGAGGAGTTCTCCGCGCTCGACACCAGCTGCATGGCGAGCTGCTTCTTCGCCGGATCGTCGAGGTCGGTCTCGGGGGCGGACCCGCCGGGTCCGGAGCAGCCCGTCAGGACCACGGCCGCCACGACGGCGGTGGTGACGGCGGATGCGACCAGGGAGCGAACGGTGTGCTTCACGCGTCAAGCCTGCCAGGCCGGGGGTGGGAGCCCGGGGCCCTCCCGGCGCTGTAGCGTCAGGGGCATGGAAGATCAGTCTGTTGTGGATGTCGGCGATGTGCGGTTGGCGTACCGGACCTGGGGTGACCCGTTCGGCTCGCCGGTCGTCCTGCTGCACGGGCTCGGCGGCTCCGCCGCGAACTGGGAGGCGCTCGGCGGCCTGCTCGGCGCCGAGTGGCGGGTGTACGCCCTGGACCTGCGGGGACACGGGGAAAGCGACTGGCCGGACGAGTACGCGTTCGAGCAGATGTGTGAGGACGTCGTCGGTTTCCTCGACGAGTGCGAGCTCAACCGGGTCGGCCTGGTCGGCCACTCGATGGGCGGTGTCGTGGCCCAGCTCCTGGCCCACGAGCACTCGGACCGGGTGGAGCGGCTGGTGCTGGTGGAGACCCCGCCGCCGTTCCCCGGCGAGGAGAGCCCGCTGCCGCTCCCCGAGGGGCCGGTCGACTACGACGAGAACGTGATCCCCGCGGTGCTGGCCCAGCTCACCGACCCGGACCCCGAGTGGGCCGAGGGGCTCGGCGAGATCGTGGCCCAGACCATGATCATCTCGGGCGGTCCGGCGAGCACGATGCCGCAGGAACGGCTGTCCGAGATGGCGTCCCTGATCCCGGACTGCCGGCTGATCACGATCGCGGGGGGCCACCGCGTGCACGAGACGCTGGCGGACCAGGTCGCCCATGAGATCACCGAGTTCTTCACGAGCTGAGCTTCACGAGCCGATCTTCCCCCCCCGGGTTCTTCACCTGCCGGGCTGTTCACCCGCCGGGCCGCACTCGCTGGGTCTTGAGAGCCGGGTCTGACGAGCAGGGTCCTACGAGCCGGGTCTGACGAGCAGGGTCTGACGAGCAGGGTCCTACGAGCCGGGTCCTACGGGCCGGGCCTCACGGACCCGGCTTCTCGCCGGGTCCGGGCTCCAGGCTCGCGCTCAGCTCCCTGAGCCGGTCGCGGAGCTGCCCGGCCGCCTCCGCCGTCAGCCCGTACCTCCGGCCCATGGCACCCGGCACCCGCGCCGCCCGCTCGTACAGGGCGGCGCCCTTCTCCGACACCGACACGGTGAGCGTCCGCTCGTCACCGGCCTCCCGCTCGCGGCGCAGCAGCCCTGCCGCCTCCAGCCGTTTCAGCAGGGGCGACAGGGTGCCGTAATCCATGCCGAGCGCGGTGCCGAGCTCCTTCATCGGGAGCTCGGGCCGCTCCCAGAGGGCCAGCATCACCAGATACTGCGGGTAGGTCAGCTCCAGCTCCGCGAGGACCGGCCGGTACGCGGCCGTCACGGCCCGCGAGGCGGAGTACAGCGCGAAGCACAGCTGGTCGTCGAGCGTCCTGGAGGCGGCCGGAGCCCTGTTCTCACCCATGGACCCATTCTGCGCCGGGCCGGTCCCGGGACCCGCCCGGCGCAGCGGCGTCAGTCGCCCGGCCGCCAGTCGGGCCTGCGGCCGCTCAGGGCGATCACCCGGTCGAGGAACGGGGCGTCGGCCGCTACGGGGACCGGTGGCCCGAAGATGTCCGAACTGCCCGGACCGCCCTCCTCGGGCGCCAGCAGTGCCTCCGACGAGCGCAGGTCCGCCTCGTCGGCCCGGAAGTCCTGCCCGGTCGACCGGGCCAGGTCCCAGCCGTGAATGACCAGCTCGTTGCGCGCGACCAGACCGGCCACCTCGCCGGGCAGGTCCACGCCGCCCGCCCGGGTCATGCCTTCCATGGCGGCGGGGGAGTGCCACGCCGCCACCAGTTCGTCGAGCAGGCGCGGCAACGCCTCGCGCCAGTCCTCGCCGAGCACCGGGAGCGCCGCGTCCGGCGCGGTGTCGGTCGTGGGCCCCAGATCCTTCCGGCCCGCGTCGCGGAAGGCCGTGGCCAGCCCGACGAGATGGGCGAGCAACTCCCGTACCGCGTAGTCCGGGCAGGGGGTCGGGCCGCTGAGCTGGCGGTCCTCGATGGGTCCGAGCAGCGCACGGATCTGTTCGGCGGCCGGCTTCAGATCGAGGGCGGGTCGGGTCGTGCTGTGCGTGTCCATACTTCTTCAGACCCTCCCGGCGCCCGGAACTCATCGCGGGCCGCACACCGGCACATTGCGGAACGTTCCGTTCGGCCCCCTTGTCGCCGACCCCCATGCCGTGGCATACAGGTCTGGACCATTGCTCCCGAAGGGGAAGGCAGGACCGTGCAACGCCCCCACATGCACGCCGTGTTGATCTGTTCCACCGCCCTGCTCCTCGCCTCGCTCACCGCCTGCGCGGGCACTGCCGCCGCCGATACGCAGAAACCGACGACCCCCCGCGGGGTGACGGCCCAGGCCGGCAGCGCCACCTCGGTGCACGTCATGTGGGAGCGTGCCTCCGACAACAAGGCGATCACCGGGTACGAGATCTACCGCGAGGGCGAGAAGGTGGGCTCCGTTCCGGCGGCGAAGCGCATGACCGACATCGAGGGCCTGACCGCAGCGACGGCGTACACCTTCACCGTCCGGGCACGCGACGGCGCCGGAAACCTCTCCGGGCCGAGCGCCGCCGCGCGGGTCACCACCCCCGCACCCGCCCCCTCCGACACCCGGGCCCCCACCGCCCCGGTGAAACTGCGCGGCGCCGCCGACGGCAGCCGGACCGCGACCCTGTCCTGGGGCGGCTCCACGGACGACGTGGCCGTCACCTCGTACGACATCTATCAGGAGGACTCCCGTATCCACAGCGTGCCCGGCACGGAGACCACGGCCCGGCTGAGCGGGCTGCGCCCCGGCACCGTCTACACGTTCACCGTCCGGGCCCGGGACGCCTCGGAGAAGTCCTCGCCGGACAGCGACGCCGTCGACCTCACCACCGCGTCCGCTCCCGGCGCGCCCGCGAGCACCGCCCCCACCGGTCTGCGGACGTCCTTGACGGGCGGGGGCGAGGAGTCCGTCGTCGACCTGTCCTGGGACCAGCCGGACACCGGCGGCGAGATCCCCGCGTACCAGCTCTTCCTCAACGGGAAGATGACCACGACGATCGTCTGGGGCGGCACACCGCCGAAGGGCCGCGCGACCTACCGCCTGACCCTCGGCGATCTTCCCGGCACCCGCTACTCGCTGAAGATCCGCGCCAAACTGCCCGACGGCACCTGGGGCGACTTCTCCGCGCAGCGCACGGTCGTACTGCCCGGCTGACGGGGCGCTACGGGCAGTCGGACGCCGTCCAGCGCGCTCCCGGCGCACGCCGGACACCGCTCCGCCGGCGCGGTGGGCGCAGCGCCGCTGACATACGGCGGCAGTCAGTCCGCGCTCCCGGTGACGTACTCCGCATCCGACGCGTCACGCGTGATAGCTGCTCAACGACCCCAGTTCGAGGGAGCACAGGCCGTCCTGGAGAGCGGTCGGATTTGTCGCCCTGGCACCTTCCAGACGTCGAGCCCATCGTGACGGGGCGCCGCCCCCGGCGCCGCTCGGCACCGGGGGCGGTCGGTCAGGTACGCGAGAGGTGTCAGCGCAGCTGCTCGTACGCCGGCAGGGTCAGGAAGTCCGCGTAGTCCTGGTCAAGGGAGACCTGGAGCAGGAGGTCGTGGGCCTGCTGCCACTTGCCGGCGGCGAACGCCTCGTCGCCGATCTCGGCGCGGATGGCGGTCAGTTCCTCGGCGGCGACCTTGCGGGCCAGGTCCGCCGTGGCGTGCTCGCCGTTCTCGAAGACCACGTCCGCGTTGATCCACTGCCAGATCTGCGAGCGCGAGATCTCGGCGGTGGCGGCGTCCTCCATCAGGTTGAAGATGGCGACGGCGCCCATGCCCCGCAGCCACGCCTCGATGTAGCGGATGCCGACCGCGACGGCGTTCTGGAGGCCCCCGTACGTGGGCCTGGCGTCCAGGGTGTCGATGGCGATCAGGTCGCCGGGCGCCACCGAGACGTCCTCGCGCAGGCGATCCTTCTGGTTCGGCTTCTCGCCGAGGACCGCGTCGAAGGAGGCCATGGCGATCGGGACGAGGTCGGGGTGGGCGACCCAGGAGCCGTCGAAGCCGTCGTGGGCCTCGCGGTCCTTGTCCGCCTTGACCTTCTCGAACGCCACCTTGTTGACCTCCGCGTCGCGGCGCGACGGGATGAAGGCCGCCATGCCGCCGATCGCGTGGGCGCCGCGCTTGTGGCAGGTGCGCACCAGGAGTTCGGTGTACGCCCGCATGAACGGGGCCGTCATGGTGACCAGGTTGCGGTCGGGGAGCACGAACTTCGAGCCGCCGTCACGGAAGTTCTTGACGATGGAGAAGAGGTAGTCCCAGCGGCCCGCGTTCAGCCCGGAGGCGTGGTCGCGGAGCTCGTAGAGGATCTCCTCCATCTCGTACGCCGCGGTGATCGTCTCGATCAGGACGGTCGCGCGGACCGTGCCCTGCGGGATGCCGGCGTAGTCCTGGGCGAAGACGAAGATGTCGTTCCAGAGACGGGCCTCCAGGTGCGACTCCGTCTTCGGGAGGTAGAAGTACGGGCCCTTGCCGAGGTCGATCAGGCGCTGGGCGTTGTGGAAGAAGTAGAGGCCGAAGTCGACCAGCGCACCGGGCACCGGGGTGCCGTCGAGCTGGAGGTGACGCTCGTTCAGGTGCCAGCCGCGCGGGCGCATGACGACCGTCGCGAGGTCGGCGGCGGGCTTCAGGGCGTACGACTTGCCGGACCCGGCGTCGGTGAAGTCGATCGCACGGTTGTATGCGTCGGTCAGATTGAGCTGGCCGAGGATCACGTTCTCCCACGTGGGGGCGGAGGCGTCCTCGAAGTCGGCGAGCCAGACCCTGGCGCCCGAGTTCAGGGCGTTGATGGTCATCTTGCGGTCGGTCGGACCGGTGATCTCCACCCGGCGGTCGTTGAGCGCGGCCGGGGCCGGCGCGACCTTCCAGGAGTCGTCCTCGCGGAGCTGTGCGGTCTCCGGGAGGAAGTCGAGGGTGGAGATGCGGGCGATCTCGGCGCGGCGCTCGCCCCGGCGGACGAGCAGCTCGTCACGGCGGGGCGTGAACCGCCGGTGCAGCTCGGCCACGAACGCGAGGGCCGCGGGGGTCAGGACCTCATCCTGCCGGGGCAGGGGCTCGGCATCGACGATGGCCAGCGTGGACGGCGCTGGTGCGGACATGAGCTGTCACTCCTTCAGCGGGCGGTGCGAGCGGCCTCTCACGGCCGCCGGGTCGCCTGAATGGCACGGCGTGCCAGGGCTCCGAGATACGGCCGTGGGCGCCGTCTGGGGTTCAGAGTGCTTCTGACCAGTGGATAGTAGTTTCCTCATGGTGGAAGTTCAATGGTTTGTTGATGTCGAGATTCTCCGGGTCGACATACGTGGGACGCCGCTGGCGCAGCGTGCCACGGCGGGCACGGTCCGTTCATTCCAGATGTGTCAGATCCTCCGCCGTGTCGATGTCGTACGCCTGAGCCACATCGGAACACTCGACGAGCGTGATCGCATCGCGATGCGCCCGCAGATACGCCCGCGCCCCCTGATCGCCGACGGCCGCCGCCGCGATGTCCGCCCAGCGCTCGGCTCCGAACAGCACCGGATGGCCGCGTTCCCCGTCGTACGAGGCGGCGGCGAGGCTGGACCGCCCGCGGTACGCCGACCGCACCCGGGCCACCGCATCCGCCCCGATCCCCGGCTGGTCGACCAGGAGCACCAGCGCCGCGTCCGCCCCGGTCCCGGCGAGCGAGCCGAGACCTGCCCTGAGCGAGGAGCCCATGCCCCGCTCCCACTCAGGGTTGTCCGTCACCACGCAGCCGGACAGACCGGCCCGCGCCCGCACCTCTACGGCCGCCGCGCCCAGCACCACATGGACCGGGCCGCAGCCCCCGTCGCGCAGCGTCCGAACGGCGTGCTCGACCAGTGGACGGCCGCGGTGGACGAGGAGCGCCTTCGGCCGGCCGCCCAGCCGGCGGCCGCCACCTGCGGCAAGCACGACACCGGCGATCACCGGGTTCTCTGATGGAGGAGACATGGACCCTGGATACCACCGCGCCGTTCGCACAGGCGAAAGAAACGTCACCCTCAGGGGGCACCCTCAATTCCGTCCAAGGAGTGGCGCGCGCCTCCTTTCAGGGCGTTAACTTGCGGACAACCCCAGGCACTTGACCACCGTTCGGGGGCCTGGTCGATACACCGGCACAAAGGCGTGCGAGGGGGAGTGCTTTGTTGCGAAGTGTGGGGCAGAAGCGGGTGACCGGAAGCGCTGAGGACGACCCGAGAGTGACGGAGCTGCGTACGGCCGTCTCCCGGCTCCGCCGGGAACTGGCCGGTCATCCCGCGGACTTCCCGGACCGCGGGATCGCCGAGGACGAGCTCGCGGCGCTGGACGCCATGGCGGCCGGCGGCACCCCGGAGATCCCCCGGCTGCGCCGCTCGCTGCTGCTGATCGCGGGGGCGATCGGCTCGGTCAGCGCTCTGGCTCCCAAGCTCCGGGAGGTACGGATCGCGGTGGACCTCTTCGGGGGGCCGCAGCGCCGCTGAACCGCGCAGGGGGGCCGGGTCAGCGGCGGATCAGACGGCGTGCCGTCGCCGCCGCGACCGCCGAGGTGCGCGAATCCACACCCAGCTTGGCGTAGATGTGCACCAGATGGGACTTCACCGTCGCCTGACTCAGGAACAGCCGCTTGCTGATCTGCTGGTTGGACAGGCCCTCGCCCACGAGCTGGAGCACCTCCAGCTCCCGCTTGGTCAGGGCCTCCGACGGCGTCCGCATGCGGTCCATCAGCCGGTGCGCGACCGCCGGGGCAAGCGCCGAGCGGCCGGCGGCCGCTGTGCGGACCGCTGCCGCCAGTTCCTCCGGCGGAGCGTCCTTGAGCAGATAGCCGCTCGCGCCCGCCTCCACCGCGGCCAGGATGTCCGCGTCGGAGTCGTACGTGGTGAGGATCAGCACCCGGGGGGCGTCCGGGGACGCGGTGATCGCGGCCGTCGCCTCCGAGCCGTGCATTCCCGCACCGAACTGCAGATCCATCAGGACCACGTCGTACGCGCCCCTCGCGGCGAGGGCCACAGCCTCCTCGGCGGTCGCCGCCTCGGCCTCGACCCGGAAATCCGGTTCGGTGTCGAGCACGGCGCGCAGTCCCGCCCGTACGACCGGATGGTCGTCGGCCAGCAGCAGGCGGATCGGCGTACTCACGCGGCGTCCTCCGTGGGGTGCGGGAGCGGCAGCGTCACCGCGACCGCGGTGCCCTGGCCCGGCGCCGACTCGACGCTCAGGGTGCCGCCCAGCGAGCGGGCGCGGGACCGCGTCGCGGGCAGCCCGAAACCCCCGTTCCCGGAGGCCGGGCCGGACCCGGAGCCCGGTTCGAAGCCGCGGCCGTCGTCGACGACGTCGAGGGACACCGAGGTGTCCATGAAACTGAGCGTGATCTCCGCCCGCCCCGCCCCGGCGTGCTGCACCGCGTTGGCCAGCGCCGACTGTGCGGTACGGAGCAGCGCCACCTCGTACGGCGTGGGCAGCTCCACCGGTGTGCCGCTGACCGCGAACTGCACGGTGAGGGCGGGGGAGGTGGTGCGGTCGCGGAGGCGTTCCAGAGCGGCGGCCAGCGAGCCGTGCTCCAGGTCCGGCGGGGACAGGGCGCGTACGAAGCGGCGGGCCTCGGCCAGATTGTCCTGGGCCGCCTCACGGGCCTGACGGACATGGGCCGTGGCCGTCCCGTCGGCGGGCAGCGAGCGCTCGGCCGCCCGCAGCAGCAGCTGGATGCTGGACAGGCCCTGCGCCAGGGTGTCATGGATCTCGCGGGCCAGCCGCTCACGTTCGGCGAGGGTCCCGGCGGTGCGTTCCGCGACGGCCAGCTCCTCCCGGGTGGTGACCAGCTCCTCGATGAGTTCGCGGCGCCGCTCGCTCTCCAGGAACAGCGCCTCGTAACCGAGGACCGTCGCGACCGCGACCGCCGCACCCAGCAGCGGACCGATGAACGTGCCGGGCGAGATCTCCTCGCCGTGCAGGACGAACCCGCCGATCGCGGCCGCCGCGGTCACCGCCACGGCAGGCAGGGCCCAGCGCACCGGGAGCAGATGCAACTGGAGGAAGTAGAGGGGGAACGCCACCCACAGCGCGTCCGGCGAGAGCGCGAGCAGCGCCAGCCAGACCGCGCCGAGCGCCGTCAGCCAGAGGGCCGCGGCCCGGGTCTGCGGCTGTACGGCAGGGGCCACGACGCCCGCCGTGTACACGGCCGCCATCAGAGCCGACACGCTGACGACGGCCGTGCCGTGCTGGGCTCCGTCACCGGCCGCGCGCAGCGCGACGAGCGCCAGCAGCCCTGCCAGCAGGCCGTGCAGGCAGAGGCGCAGCGCGGCGGTGACCGGCATGTGCGAACGCGAATCCATGGTCCGTCCAGCGTAGACGCGCGGGGCCGGTGGGCGGTCAATCGAAAGGTTGATGTCTCGCCCCTCCAGCGCGCGATGTTTCCGCAGGCCGGGGGAGTGAGGCTGGAGTCATGTTCGTCGCATGGAGAGATCTAGGGTTCGCCAGGGGGCGCTTCGCGCTCATGGGCACGGTCGTCGTGCTGATCACGCTGCTCGTCGGTCTGCTGTCGGGGCTCACGGCCGGTCTGGCCAGGGAGAACACCTCGGCCGTCACCGGGCTGAACGCCGACCGCCTGGCCTTCGCCGCGCCACCCGACGGCAGGTCGGTGTCCTTCACCGATTCGACCGTGAGGGAGCGCGCCTGGCGGACGTGGGCCGAACGGCCCGGTGTCGCGGACGCCCGGCCGCTCGGCATCCGGACCGTCGACGCCGCCGCGCCCACGGGCGGGCGCACCGCCGCCGTATCGGCGTTCGGCGTCGAACCGGACGGCGGACTCGGCCCCCTGGACGTGCGGCCGGGCCCCGGAAAGGCCGTACTGTCCGAGAAGGCCGCGGAGGCCCTGGGCGCCGCGGTCGGTGACCGGGTACGGCTCGGCGGTGTCGGACTGACCGTCGCCGCCGTCGCCGGAGACGCCTCCTACAGCCATACGCCGGTCGTGTGGACCTCGCTCGGCGACTGGCAACAGCTCGGCGGCGAGGGCGCCGGTACGGCGGAACGGGCCACGGTGATCGCGCTGCGCACCATCGGTGACGTGGACATCGCGGCAGGCGACAGGGCGGCCGGCACCAGCACGCACACCGTCGGGGAGTCCCTCACCGCGATCGGCTCCTACCAGGCCGAGAACGGCTCGCTCCAGCTGATGCGCGGCTTCCTCTTCGCCATCTCCGCCCTGGTCATCGGCGCCTTCTTCACCGTATGGACGATCCAGCGCTCCGGTGATGTCGCCGTACTCAAGGCGCTGGGCGCCTCCACGCCGTATCTGCTGCGCGACGCGCTCGGCCAGGCGGTGGTCGTGCTCGTGATCGGTACGGGCCTTGGCGCCGCACTCGCCTCGGGCATCGGCGCCCTGATCGGCGGCGGCACGGTGCCGTTCGTGCTCGACGCGGCGACCGTGCTCGTACCGGCGGCCGTCATGATCGCCCTCGGGGCGCTCGGGGCGGCCCTGTCCATCCGGCGGATCACCGCCGTCGATCCGCTCACCGCGCTCGGGAGTGCCCGATGACCCTCACCCTTGTCGACGTCACCCTCACCTACCCCGACGGGGACGGCCGGCTCACCGCGCTCGACCGGGTCTCGCTCGACGTCCCCGGAGGTTCGCTCACAGCGGTCGTCGGACCGTCCGGCTCCGGGAAGTCGAGCCTCCTCGCGGTGGCTGCCACCCTCGTCACTCCGGACAGCGGAACGGCCGTCGTGGCCGGTACACAGACCGCCGGACTCGGCCCCGCCGACAAGGCGGCCCTGCGCCGCGAGCACATCGGCATCGTGTTCCAGCAGCCGAACCTGCTGCCCTCGCTGACCGCCGTGGAGCAGCTCCAGGTGATGACCCATCTGTCAGGTGGGCCGGTACGGTCGGCCCGGGCCCGGGCACTCGGCCTGCTGGACGCGGTGGGACTCGCCGACAAGGCGGACCGCAGGCCGCACCAGCTGTCGGGCGGTCAGCGCCAGCGGGTGAACATCGCGCGGGCCCTCATGAACGAACCGTCGCTCCTGCTCGTCGACGAACCGACGAGCGCGCTCGACCACGAACGGGGCGCGGCGGTGCTGGATCTCCTGGTCGCCCTGACCCGGGAGCGGTCGACGGCGACGGTACTGGTCACGCACGACCGGACCCATCTGGAGCGGATGGACCGGGTGGCCGTGATGCGGGACGGCTGCCTGACCTGAGACGCCGGGCGGGCCCGATACGC
>NZ_JBHXQO010000074.1:0-24194 GCF_042717135.1 Streptomyces sp. NPDC058620 | reverse complement strand
GGCCCAGGGCCCCCGCCCACCCGGCGTTTGCGTACCAGGGCCGTCCACCTGACCGGGGTCTGAGGACGACCACCCCGGCCACGCACCCACGCACGCCGAAGGGCCCACGGTAAGCAACCGTGGGCCCTTCGTGGCGAACACCGTCGAAAGCTACTGCTCCCGGCGAAGGTTCGGCTTGAGGTCCTTGAAGCGGGCCAGCAGCCCGTTCACGAACGACGGGGAGTCGTCGGTGGAGAACTCCTTGGCGAGCTGGACCGCTTCGTCGATCGCAACGGCGTCCGGCGTCCCGTCCATCCAGATCAGCTCATACGCACCGAGCCGCAGGATGCTCCGGTCGACGACCGGCATGCGGTCGATCTCCCAGTCCACGGCGTAGGTGACGATGAGGTCGTCGATGCGGTCCGCGTACTGCGCGTACCCCTCGACGAGCTCCATCGTGAATTCGCCGACCGGCGGCTGTCGGTCGTCGGTCCGCGAGAGCCGCACCCAGTCCGCGAGGACCGTCTGCACGGACTCACCGCGCTGGTCGGCCTCGAAGAGGATCTGGAAGGCGCGCTTGCGGGCCTTGTTCCGGGCAGCCACGGTTAGCTGTTCACCCGGCCGAGGTAGTCGCCCGTACGGGTGTCGACCTTGATCTTCTCGCCGGTGGTGATGAAGAGCGGAACACCGATCTCGTAACCGGTCTCCAGGGTGGCGGGCTTGCTGCCACCGGTGGAGCGGTCGCCCTGGACACCCGGGTCGGTGTGCTGGATGGTCAGCTCGACGGCGGCCGGCAGCTCGACGTAGAGCACCTCGCCCTCGTGCTGGGCGACGGAGGCGGTGAAGCCCTCGATCAGGAAGTTGGCGGCGTCGCCGACAGCCTTGCGGTCGACCATCAGCTGGTCGTACGTGTTCATGTCCATGAAGACGAAGTACTCGCCGTCCATGTACGAGAACTGCATGTCGCGGCGGTCAATGGTGGCCGTCTCGACCTTCACGCCGGCGTTGAACGTCTTGTCGACGACCTTGCCGGAGAGCACGTTCTTGAGCTTGGTGCGCACGAAGGCCGGGCCCTTGCCGGGCTTGACGTGCTGAAACTCGACGACGGACCAGAGCTGGCCCCCGTCGAGCTTGAGCACCAGGCCGTTCTTGAGGTCGTTCGTGGAAGCCACGGTTGCGGAATCTCCTGGACTGAAGCTGGTGGACGACCGAGGATGCGCGCTAGAGCGCGAGCAGCTCCTTGGTCGTAATGGTGAGTAGCTCGGGTCCGCCGTCCGCCTCTGGGCGCACGACGAGCGTGTCATCGATCCGGACACCGCCCCGGCCCGGGAGGTGGACCCCCGGTTCGACGGTGACCGGCACACAAGCGTCCAGTTTACCCATGGCTGTCGGTGCCAACTGCGGGTCCTCGTCGATTTCGAGCCCGACCCCGTGCCCGGTCCAGGCCGCGAGGCCCTCACCGTAGCCCGCGGAGTCCAGCAGATGACGGGCCGCGTGGTCCACGTCGCGGTAGGCGGCGCCGGGCACAAGTGCCTCCCGTCCGGCCCGCTGAGCGGCGAAAACAAGGTCGTAGAGCTCGATCTGCCAGTCCGCGGGAGTCGTCCCGATCACAAACGTACGGCCGATCTCGCACCGGTAGCCGCGATAGTTCGCGCCGAGACAGACCGAGAGGAAATCGCCTTCCTCCACCCGTCGGTCCGAGGGCCTGTGACGGCGTTGACCCGAATTGGGCCCGGTGGCGACGGAGGTCGCGAAGGCGGGGCCGTCGGCGCCGTGGTCCACCAGGCGGC
Source organism: Streptomyces sp. NPDC058620 (assembly GCF_042717135.1). Lineage (NCBI taxonomy): Bacteria > Bacillati > Actinomycetota > Actinomycetes > Kitasatosporales > Streptomycetaceae > Streptomyces > Streptomyces sp. NPDC058620. Next base: position 22,425 of record NZ_JBHXQO010000074.1, on the reverse strand, counting down.
GTTCCAGTTCCAGGGCGAGGTGACGCTCGGTACGGCCCACCAGGATCGATTCCAGGAGCTCGCCGAGGGCCTGGTCGGTGATCTCGGCGGCGATCCGCAGACAGGCGATCTCCTCCTCGTCCTTGACGATCCGCAGCTGTTCCACGGCGGAGCCGAGGTCGGCCATCCGCAGCCTGGGTGCGACCGAGCCCATGGCGCGGTGACGGGCGACCGTAAGATCGTGTTCCTCGACCGCGAGCGACTCCGCGCCGAGCGAGGCGGCCAGATCGGCGGCCGCGACCACGGGGTCCGCGTCCGGGACCGGAAGCACGGCCTGCCGGAGCACTTCGTCGGGGCGTCCCTCGGCGGGGTCACCGGTGGGGGCTCGGGGGCAGAGCAGAACGTCCTCGGCGGGTCCGAGCAGCAGGACGGCCCCGAGGGGGGCCCCGCCGGCGAGATAGCGGACGTTGGCGGGCCGGGAGACCAGGGCGGCCGCGGACCCCGCGGCGGCGCACCGGTCGCGGAGCAGGCCACGGCGGACGGCGAACACCTCTGACATGTTCCGAGCCTACGAGCGGGCTCTGCGCACCGCCCGGCCAGCGCATCCGACCGGGGGGGGGGACCGCCGGATGGTTACCAGGTCGGAGGGCTGGCTATGGAGCGGGCGAGGACGTCGTCCAGGACCCGGGCCGTCGTTTCCACGTCGTAGCCTGAGTTGTCGATGATGGGCAGCCCGGAGCCGTACCAGCCGGCCATCCGGCCGTGGATGCGGGCCACTTCCTCGTCGGACAGCCGACGGTTCCCGCTGCGCTCCGCGTTGCGCTCCAGAACGACCTCCAGGCCGGGCAGGAGGACGACGGGCAGGAGCCCGGGGCCGACGTGGCGCTTCCACCCGCCCAGGCCGACGACGGGCCGGTCGGGGAAGACCGCGTCGTCGAGGATGCAGGAGATGCCGTTGGCCAGGAAGTTACGGGCGGCGAAGCCGCAGGTGCGCCGGGCCAGGCGGTACTGGGCCTCGGAGTGGTCGTTCCACCCGGCCTGCGGGTCGGCGAAGCCGGCGCAGACCCATTCGCGGACGTCGTCCAGGGAGACGTGTGCGGTGGGGACCCGGCGGCGGGCGGCCCAGAGCCGCGCCACGGTGGTCTTCCCCGCGCCTGCGGGACCGATCAGGAGCACGGCGAGGGTCGCCGTACCGGTGCCTGGCTCGGCGGGCGGCGCGGGCAGCGGCACGGGACCGCCGGGCGGCAGCTGTACGTGCCCGGTGGTCTCGCGCGAGACCGGCACGGGGGCGTGACGGGGCGCGGGGCCGGTCCAGCCCTGGCCCGGGGGCGGGGGTGGTATCGGCGGCGGGCCCGGGTGGCCTGGATGGCCGGGGTGCTGGGCCTGGTGCGTCCAGCCGGCAGGTCCGTTTCCGGGTCCTTGGGGCGGCGGCAGCGGGGCCCCCACTGCGTGCTGCATCCGGTGCCACTCCGTCTCGTACAGGCAACTGGCGCTGGTGGAACGGCAACCGTACCGTCCCCGGCCGCCGCAAGGTGAACGGACGGGGACGGCCCGGAGTGCCCGGCGGCCGGTGTGGCCGGAGGATCAGACGTCGAGCTCGTCGGCCAGGGCCCGCAGAGCGAGTCGGTAGGAGCCGATGCCGAAACCGGCCACGGTCCCGGTGGCCACGGGCGCGACCACCGAGGTGTGGCGGAATTCCTCCCGTGCGTACGGATTCGAGATGTGCACCTCGATCAGCGGGGCGGTCCGCTGGGCGGCCGCGTCCCGCATTCCGTACGAGTAGTGCGTGAACGCACCCGGGTTGAGAACGACCGGAATTGAACCGTCCGCCGCGTCGTGGAGCCAGCGGATCATCTGGCCCTCGTCGTTGGTCTCGCGTACGTCGACGTCGAAGCCGAGCTCCTTGCCGAGCGACTGGCAGGTCTCGATGAGCCCGGCGTAGGAGGTCGCGCCGTACACATCGGGTTCGCGGGAGCCGAGGCGCCCGAGGTTCGGTCCGTTGAGCACAAGGACCCTGCGGGTCACGCGGAGACCTCCCCGTAGGCGGCGAGCAGGATGGCGGGGTCGGGGCCTTCGAGGACCGTGGGCTTGCCCAGGCCGTCGAGGACGATGAAGCGCAGGAGGTCGCCGCGGGACTTCTTGTCGACCTTCATGTTCTCCAGCAGCTTGGGCCACTGGTCGCCGCGGTAGGTGAGCGGCAGCCCGACGGATTCGAGCACGGCGCGGTGCCGGTCGGCGGTGGCGTCGTCCAGCCGGCCGGCGAGCCGGCCCAGCTCGGCGGCGAAGACCATGCCGACCGATACGGCGGCGCCGTGGCGCCACTTGTAGCGCTCGTTCTTCTCGATGGCGTGCGCGAGGGTGTGCCCGTAGTTGAGGATCTCCCGGAGGCCGGACTCCTTGAGGTCGCTGGAGACGACCTCCGCCTTGACCCGGATGGACCGCTCGATCAGCTCGGCGGTGTGCTGTCCGGCGGGGGTACGGGCGCCTTCGGGATCGGCCTCGACCAGGTCGAGGATGGCCGGGTCCGCGATGAAGCCGGCCTTGATGATCTCGGCCATGCCGGACACGTAGTCGTTGACCGGCAGCGAGTCGAGGGCGGCGAGGTCACAGAGAACGCCGGCGGGCGGGTGGAACGCGCCGACGAGGTTCTTGCCCTCGGCCGTGTTGATGCCGGTCTTGCCGCCGACCGCTGCGTCGACCATGCCGAGCACGGTGGTGGGCACCGCGATCCAGCGGACGCCGCGCAGCCAGCTGGCGGCGACGAAACCCGCCACGTCGGTGGTGGCGCCGCCGCCGATGCCCACGATGACGTCGGTGCGGGTGAAGCCGGTCTGACCGAGCGCCTTCCAGCAATAGGCCGCGACCTCGACGGTCTTGGCCTCCTCGGCGTTCGGCAGCTGGATGGCGATGGCCTCGTACCCCTGGGAGGCGAGGTCCTCGCGGACCGCCTCCCCGGTCTCGGCGAGTGCCTCGGGGTGCAGCACGGCGACCCGCTTGGCGCGGTTGCCGATGAGGGTGGGCAGCTCGCCGAGCAGCTGACGGCCGACCAGTACCTCGTACGGATCGGTGCCCGCGGTGCCTGCGACCTGGATGCGAGTGGGTCCCTGCTCCGTCATGCGTGTGTTCTCCCGGCCGTGCGGTACGGGGCCGTTGCCCGTCCGCTCCGGCAGTTCCAGTGCGTCGAGGATCGCCTGCGCGACCTCGTCGGGGGTGCGGTCGTCGGTGGCGACGGTCGTACGGGCCACTTCGACGTAGAGGTGACGCCGGGCTTCCATCAGCTCGCGCCACTGCCGGCGCGGGTTGACGGCGAGCAGCGGCCGGGCGGTGTTGAGCCCGACCCGCTTGACCGCCTCGTCGACGTCCATCGACAGGTAGACGACTGTGTGGTCCGCGAGCAGCCCGCGGGTCGTCGCGTCGAGGACGGCGCCGCCGCCGAGGGAGAGGACACCCGTGTGCTCGGCGACCGCGGCCCGTACGGCCTGCCGCTCCAGCGCACGGAAGTGATCCTCGCCCTCGTCGTAGAAGATCTCCGGAATCGGCTTGCCCGCGGCGGCCACGACGTCCGCGTCGGTGTCCCGGTACGTGGTGCCGAGCCGTTCGGCGAGCAGCTCACCGACCGTGGACTTGCCGACGCCCATGGGGCCGACGAGGACGATCAGGGGGCCACTCATCGGATCTGGAGGTGGTCGAGGTACGACTGCACGTTGCGGTGGGTCTCGGGGACGCTGTCGCCGCCGAACTTCTCCGCGACAGCGTCGGCCAGGACCAGGGCGACCATCGCCTCTGCGACGATGCCCGCGGCCGGAACGGCACAGACATCGGAGCGCTGGTGGTGCGCCTTGGCCGGCTCGCCCGTGACGACGTCGATGGTGGCGAGGGCGCGGGGCACGGTGGCGATGGGCTTCATCGCGGCGCGGACCCGGAGCAGTTCCCCGGTGGTCAGACCGCCCTCGGTGCCACCGGCGCGCCCGGAGGCGCGCTTGATGCCGTCCTCGGTGACCAGGATCTCGTCGTGTGCCTTGGAGCCTGGCACGCGCGCCAGGTCGAAGCCGTCGCCGACCTCGACGCCCTTGATGGCCTGAATCCCCATCAGAGCGGCGGCGAGCCGGGCGTCGAGACGACGGTCCCAGTGCACGTGCGAGCCGAGGCCGACCGGCACGCCGTACGCGAGCACCTCGACGACTCCGCCGAGCGTGTCGCCGTCCTTGTGGGCCTGGTCGATCTCGGCGACCATCGCCTTCGACGCGTCGGCGTCCAGACAGCGCACGGGGTCGGCGTCGAGCTTCTCGACATCGGCGGGCGTCGGGTAGACGCCGTACGGCGCCTTGGCGGCGGCCAGCTCGACGACGTGGCTGACGATCTCGATGCCCGCGGTCTCCTTGAGGTACGAGCGGGCGACGGCGCCGAGGGCGACGCGGGCGGCGGTCTCACGGGCGCTGGCGCGCTCCAGGATCGGCCTGGCCTCGTCGAAGCCGTACTTCTGCATCCCCGCGAGGTCTGCGTGGCCGGGGCGGGGACGGGTCAGCGGGGCGTTACGGGCCAGCTTGGCCAGCTCCTCGGGGTCCACCGGGTCGGCCGACATGACCTGTTCCCACTTGGGCCACTCGGTGTTGCCGACCATGACGGCGACGGGCGATCCCATGGTGAGACCGTGCCGGACACCGCCCAGGAAGGTGACCTCGTCCTTCTCGAACTTCATCCGCGCGCCGCGGCCGTAACCGAGCCGCCGCCGGGCGAGCGCGTCCGCCACCATCTCCGTGGTGATCGGGACACCGGCGGGAAGACCCTCCAGCGTCGCCACGAGTGCGGGGCCGTGCGACTCCCCCGCGGTCAGCCAGCGCAACCTGCTCAACGGTGCTCCTCATGCTCGCGCCTGAAAATCCAACGGCGCGACCGGGTGCGCGGCCCTGGCCCGCCGCCCCTGATCCTCCCACGACCGGGGCCGCGAACCGGCCGCCGGTCCAGCAGACGGACGGCCCGGCCGGCCCGGCGAGGGCCTCAGCGTGCCGCGAGCGCCTGTTCCCCCGCGTGCCGCATGGCGGCGAGCGGAGCCGGAGCACGGCCCGTCATCTGCTCGACCTGGAGGACGGCCTGGTGCACGAGGAGGTCGAGACCTCCGACGACTGAACCCCCGCGGGCCGACCAAGCCGCTGCGAGCGCGGTCGGCCAGGGCTCGTAGAGCACGTCGAACAGCGTGCCGGGAGCCTCGGGTACGACTGCGGCCAGCGCGTCCGTGGTCCCGGCCGGCGTGGTGGCGACGACCAGCGGGGCGTGCAGCGCCTGCGCTCCGTCCGCCCAGTCGGCGATCCGTACGTCAACGGCGAGGCGCTCGCCCCATGAGCGCATCTCGGCGCCCCGTTCCCGGCTGCGCACGTAGGCCGTGACCGGACCGGCGCAGATCACGGCGAGGGCGGCGAGCGCGGAGGAGGCGGTGGCACCGGCGCCGAGGACGGCGGCCGACTCCACCTTCTCCACGCCACGTTCACGCAGTGCCGCGATCATGCCGGGGATGTCGGTGTTGTCTCCGGCGCGCCGGCCGTCGTCGGAGAAGACCACGGTGTTGACCGCCTCGACCGAGGCCGCGGTCCCGCTGATCTCGTCGAGCAGCGGGATGATCGCGCGCTTGAGCGGCATGGTCAGCGACAGCCCGGCCCAGGAGCGGTCCAGCCCCTCGACGAATCCGGCGAGCGCGGCCTCGTCCACCTCGAAGCGGTCGTACGACCAGTGGTCGAGACCGAGTTCCGCGTAGGCGGCCCGGTGCAGGACCGGGGAGAGCGAGTGGGCGATGGGCGAGCCGAGGACGGCGGCCCGACGGCTGGTGCTCACTGCTTGGCCTTCTCGTCCTCGTACCTCTGCCGGTTGCGCTCGTGCTCCTCGTTCGTCACGGCGAAGACGGTCTTGTCCTCGGTCACGGAGACGAAGTAGTACCAGGGACCGGGCGTCGGGTTCATGGCGGAGTGCAGAGCGTCCCCACCGGGGTTGCTGATCGGACCGGCGGGAAGCCCCTGGATCTTGTACGTGTTGTAGGGGTCTTCGATCCTTCGCAGTCCATCGACGGGGCCGAGGTCCAGCGTGCTCTGGCCCTTGATGTAGTTGACCGTCGAGTCGAATTCGAGCCTGCCGACGGTTTCCGTATTGCCGGGCTTGAGGCGGTTGTACACCACCCGCGCAACCTTGTCGAAGTCGTGCTTGTACTTGCCCTCGACCTGCACGAGGCTCGCGACCGTGATGAGTTGCCAAGGGTTGTCGAGGCCCAGCTTGGTGGCCTTCTCCTCGACCTCGGCCTTCTGGTACTCCTCGTTGGCCCGGGAGACCATGCGCCTGAGGGCGTCCTCGGGCTTCGACCCCTTGGACACCGGGTAGGCGGCCGGGTAGAGGAACCCTTCCAGCGGGTCCTTGACCTCGGGAGTGTCCTCGGCCCAGTCCGGCAGCCCCAGGCTCTCCGCATTCGTCTCGGCGACTTCGGCGGTGCTGCCCTTCTTGAGATCGAGCCGCTTGTCGATCATGGCGTAGACCGTGACGTTCCTGGTTCCCTCGGGAATCACGAGGGGATTCTGACTCTTCGGGTCCAGCATCATCTTCACGGCACTGTCCGCCGACATCTCCTCCTTGAGGAGGTACACGCCGGCCTGAATGGACTTGCCCCGGGGATCGGCATTCTGCGCCGAAACAAAGGCATCGACGGATTTGACGACGCCCTTCTTCTTCAGAATGTTCGCGATCTCGTTGCCGAGCGCGCCCTTGGGGATCTCTACCTCGACCTCACCCGAGCCGTCGCCCGCGAAGTCGGGCGCCGCGCCGAACTGCTCCTTGTAGTAGGAGTAGCCCAGATAGGCCACTCCCCCGAGGCCCCCGACGAGGACCACCGAGACGACCAGGCAGGCGCAGCCGCTGCGGCTCTTCTTCTTGCCCTTGCCCCGGCGTTCACCCGCGCCGCGCCCGCCGCGGCGCGATGCGCGGGAGTCGTCGTCGGGCTCGTCGTCGTACTCGTCGTCTCGGGCGTCACGGCCGACCGGCTCGTCGGAGCCCGTGAAGAAGGGGTGCGTCTCCTCCTGGGGCGCGTCCGGATTCCAGTCCTGCGCCTGCTGCTCGGGCACGGCCTCGCGGCGGCCGGGGGGCTGCGGAGGCGGGTACGCCTCGGGCGTGCCGTAGTAGTCCTGCTGTTCGCCGTAGCCGGCCGGCTGCTGCCCGTACGGGTCCTGGGGCTGCCCGCCGTAGGGCATGGCGGCCTGCTGGCCGGTGTCCCAGCCACCGTTGTACTGGGGCTGCTGGGGCTGCGGCTGATGCTGCTGCGGCTGCTGCTGGGCGTACGGGTCCTGCGGAGTGCCGTACTGCTGCTGTTGCGGGTACGGCTGCTGCGGCTGCTGCTGGGCGTACGGGTCCTGGGGGTAGGGCTGCTGCTGGCCGCCGTACTGGCTCTGGCCGTGGGGGGCCTGCTGGCCTCCCCATCCCTGGTCCCCGTACAAGGGGTCTTCGGGATGCCACGGTTCGGAGCCGGGGCCCCGGCCATACTCAGTCATCGATCCCCTAGTGCCGCGAGGCGACGTTCCGCCTCTTGCTGTGCAGTGTTTGTTCGAACACCGCCGCATCGCGCGGAACGTTACCGTATCGCGATCAGACAACCACTTCGACGCCCTCGCCCGGAGCACTGCCTGACGCCCGTTCGGACTCCAGAGCGTTCTGAAGGATCACCACAGCGGCAGCCTGGTCGATGACAGACCGGCCCTTCTTGGACTTCACGCCCGAGGCGCGCAGACCTTGCGTGGCCGTCACTGTGGTCATCCTCTCGTCCACGAGCCGCACCGGAAGGGGTGCGACCGCGCGGGCGAACACCTGGGCGAACGCACGCACCTTGGCGGCTGCGGGGCCCTCGCCGCCGCCGAGCGAGCGCGGCAGACCGATGATGACCTCGATCGGCTCGTACTCCTCGACGATCTGTCCCAGCCGCCGGTGGGCGGCCGGGACGTCGCGTCCCGGCACGGTCTCCACCGGCGTGGCGAGGATCCCGTCGGGGTCGCACGAGGCGACCCCGATCCGGGCGTCCCCGACGTCGATCGCCAGCCGGCGACCGCGGCGCATCTGTGGCATGTCCGGCGTCACGCCGTCTCGGTGACGAGGCGTTCGACAGCGGCGACGGCGTCACCGATGGCGTCCGGGTTGGTGCCGCCGCCCTGGGCGACGTCCGGCTTGCCGCCGCCACCGCCGCCGAGGGTCTTGGCGGCCGTACGGACCAGGTCGCCGGCCTTGAGGCCGCGCTCGCGGGCGGCCTCGTTGGTGGCGATGACCGTCAGCGGGCGTCCGTTGGCCGTGGTGAACAGGGCCACGACGGCCGGGCGGCCGCCCTGGATGCGCCCGCGGACGTCCAGGACGAGCCTGCGCAGGTCGTCGGCGGACGTGCCGTCGGGAACCTGGCCGGTGACCAGGGCGACGCCCCGGACGTCCTTGGCGGACTCGACCAGTCCGGCGGCGGCCTGGAGGACCTTCTCCGCGCGGAACTTCTCGATCTCCTTCTCGGCGTCCTTCAGCTTGCCGAGCATGGAGGCGATCTTCTCCGGAAGCTCCTCGGAGCGGCCCTTGACCAGCTCCTGGAGCTGGGCGACGACCGTGTGCTCCTTGGCGAGGAAGTTGTACGCGTCCACACCGACGAGGGCCTCGATGCGGCGCACGCCGGAACCGATCGACGACTCGCCGAGCAGCTTCACCAGACCCAGCTGGGCCGTGTTGTGGACGTGCGTACCGCCGCACAGCTCCTTGGAGAAGTCGCCGATGGTGACGACACGGACCCGCTCGCCGTACTTCTCGCCGAACTCGGCGATGGCGCCCTGCTTCTTGGCGTCGTCGATGGACATGACCTCGGCCTGGACGTCGAGTTCGCGGGCCAGGACCTCGTTGATCTTCTGCTCGACGTCGACGAGGACCGTGCCGGGTACGGCGGCGGGCGAGCCGAAGTCGAAGCGGAAGCGGCCGGGCGAGTTCTCCGAACCGGCCTGGGCGGCCGTCGGGCCTAGGGCGTCGCGCAGCGCCTGGTGCGTGAGGTGCGTGGCGCTGTGGGCGCGGGCGATGGCGCGGCGGCGGGTGTTGTCGATGGAGGCGTAGGCGGCGGCGCCGACCGTGACCTCACCGACCTGGACCGAGCCCTTGTGGACGGAGACGCCCGGGACCGGCTGCTGTACGTCGCGGATCTGGACGACGGCGCCGGTGTCGAGCCGGATCCGGCCCTGGTCGGCGAGCTGGCCGCCGCCCTCGGCGTAGAACGGGGTGCGGTCCAGGACGATCTCGACCTCGTCGCCCTCGGAGGCGGCGGGCGAGGGAACGCCGTCGACGAGCAGGCCGACGATGGTCGACTCGCCCTCGGTGCTGGTGTAGCCGGTGAACTCGGTGGTGCCCGAGGTGTCGGCGACCTCGCGGTAGGCGGAGAGGTCGGCGTGGCCGGTCTTCTTGGCCTTGGCGTCGGCCTTGGCCTTGTCCCGCTGCTCCTGCATGAGCCGACGGAATCCGTCCTCGTCCACGGAGAGGCCCTGTTCGGCGGCCATCTCCAGGGTGAGGTCGATCGGGAAGCCCCAGGTGTCGTGGAGCAGGAACGCCTTGTCGCCGGCCAGGACCTGGCCGCCGGCGGCCTTGGTCTCGGTGACGGCGGTCTCGAGGATGTTGGTGCCGCCCTTGAGGGCCTTGAGGAACGCGGCCTCCTCGGCGAGGGCGACCGTCTCGATGCGCTTGCGGTCGGTGATGAGCTCCGGGTACTGCTGTCCCATCGTGTTGATCACGACGTCGACCAGCTCACCGGCGACCGAGCCGGTGGCGCCCATCAGCCGCATGTTGCGGATGGCGCGGCGCATGATGCGGCGCAGCACGTAGCCGCGGCCCTCGTTGCCGGGGGTGACTCCGTCCCCGATGAGCATCACGGACGTGCGGATGTGGTCGGCGACGACGCGGAGCGAGACGTCCGTGCCGTTCTCGGCGCCGTACCGCACGCCGGTGAGTTCGGTGGCCTTGTCCATGACGACGCGCAGGGTGTCGGTCTCGTACATGTTCTGTACGCCCTGCAGGATCATGGCGAGGCGTTCGAGGCCGAGGCCCGTGTCGATGTTCTTCGACGGCAGGTCCCCGAGGATCGGGAAGTCCTCCTTGCCGTCACCGGCGCCGCGCTCGTACTGCATGAAGACCAGGTTCCAGATCTCCACGTACCGCTCGTCGTTGACGGCCGGGCCGCCCTCGACGCCGAACTCGGGGCCGCGGTCGTAGTTGATCTCGGAGCAGGGGCCGCAGGGGCCCGGGACGCCCATGGACCAGAAGTTGTCCTTCTTGCCCAGGCGCTGGATGCGCTCGGCGGGAACGCCGATCTTGTCGCGCCAGATCTGCTCGGCCTCGTCGTCGTCCAGGTAGACCGTGATCCACAGACGCTCGGGGTCGAGTCCGAAGCCGCCGTCCTCGACGGAGTTGGTCAGTGCCTCCCAGGCGTACTGGATGGCCCCTTCCTTGAAGTAGTCCCCGAAGGAGAAGTTGCCGCACATCTGGAAGAACGTGCCGTGCCGGGTGGTCTTGCCGACCTCTTCGATGTCCGGTGTACGGACGCACTTCTGCACGCTGGTGACGCGCGGGGCCGGCGGCTTGACCTCACCGAGGAAGTACGGCTTGAAGGGGACCATGCCCGCGGGGACCAGGAGCAGAGTCGGGTCGTCCGCGATGAGCGACGCCGAAGGGACGACGGTGTGACCGCGCTCCTCGAAGAAGCTCAGCCAGCGGCGGCGAATTTCAGCCGACTCCATTAGTGGTCCTCATTCCGGTTGTACGACGTGTAGGGGAGGGTTCGGTGTGGAGCGGCGGGGTCCGCCGCTTCGACGGCGAAGTGCTGCCGTACGGGGAGTTCGGGGTCGACCGGTGCCTCCAGGCCCAGCGCCCCGCCCAGTTCGGCCTCGCGCCGGATCATGCCTTCGCGCACGTCGAGGGCGAAGTCCTTGAGCTTGTGACCCGCCTCGATCGCCTTGTCGGCGGCCTGCGCCGCAAGGCTCTCGGGGGTCAGCTGCTTGATTTTGCGGTTGACCTTGGTGGTGGCCCAGACGCCGGCTGCGGCGCCGGCGGTGAACCAGAACGTACGGCGGAACATCGCTGCGTCAGTCCTTCTGTCCGCGGGAACTTCGACCGTTCCGCTTCTTACCTCGGGCGGATGGCACGGTACGGCCGACGATCACCGTACGACGGGAGGGCCGGCGGGCCGGCTCCGGTTCGGGGGCGGACCGGCGGCCGATCGCCTGCCGTACCCCGTAGCCGAAGGCGGCGACCTTGACGAGCGGGCCGCCGAAGGTCGATGCGACGGTGGTGGAGAGCGCGGAGGCGTTGGACGTGACCTCCTGGACGTCCGTCGCGATCGCGTCGACCTTGTCGAGCTGCGTCTGCGCGGAGCGGACCGTCGCGGACGCGTCGGCGAGCAGCGGGACGGCCTGCTCGGTCACGTCCGCCACGAGCTTCGTGGTCGCCCTGAGCGTCTGGGCCAGCCTCACCAGCACCACGGCGAGGAACGAAACCAGGATCGCCCAGAAGACGGCCACCAGAATCCCGGCCACCTCTCCACCGGACACAGTGCACCGCTCTCTGCTCGTCGCCCGCCCCGTTCGGGGCACTTGTCTCTGCTCGGCCGGCGACCCCTGTCATCACAGGCAATCGTCGTCCCACGAGCCTATCGCGCCGGGCGTCAGGCCCTGTACCGCATTACCGGTGGGCGGGGCCGGGGTTGCCGGAGGGAGATTGTACGGAGCGCTTTCGAGCCCGTACTCTGCGTGTTTTATGCGACGCCCTCAGCGCTCCTACTCCACACCCGACGGCCCGGGTTCCCACCCCGCCCCCGTCCGAGGCAATCTCCCCGCCGAACTGAACAGATTCGTGGGCCGCGACGACGAGCTGGCCGAACTGGGGCGCCTGCTGGAGGAGTCCAGGCTGGTGACGGTCGCGGGGGTGGCGGGAGCGGGCAAGACCCGCTGTGTCACCCGGGTCGCCGCGCTGCTGGAGAAACGGTACTGCCATGGCGTGTGGGTCGCCGAGCTGTCCGCCGTCCACGATCCGGGACTGCTCGAACACGCGCTGGTCGACGCGCTCGGGCTCACCGACCACACCAGCAGACCGCCGCGTACCACGCTCGTCGAACATCTTGCCGCACGTCAACTTCTGCTCGTGATCGACGGCTTCGAGCAGATGACCGAGGTGGTGGCCGAACTCGTACGGGAATTGCTGCGCCGTGCCCCCGGGCTCCACGTCCTGGCCGCCGGGCGGCGCCCCCTCCGGGTCGATGGTGAGCTGACCTTCCCGCTCGCACCGATGACCGGGCCGGACGCGGTGGAGCTGTTCGCCGAGCGGGCCCGCTCCGTACAGCCCGGATTCCGGCTGACGGACGGCAACCGGGCCGCCGTGCGGGAGCTCTGCCGCCGCCTCGACGGAATTCCGCTGGCGCTCGAACTGGCGGCGGGACGGCTGCGCGCCCTGTCGGTGGAGCAGATACTGCATCGTCTCGACGACCGGTTCCGGCTGCTGACCGGCGGGAGCCGAGGCGCTCCGGCCCGTCACCAGACCCTCCGTACGGCCATCGGCTGGAGCCACGAGTTGTGCGCGCCGCAGCAGCGGCTGCTGTGGGCACGGCTCTCGGTCTTCGCCGGGCAGTTCGACCTGGAGGCCGTCGAGTACATCTGCAGCGGCCCCGACCTGCCGGCCGACTCGGTGCTCGACGTGCTCGACGAGCTCCTCGCGCAGTCCGTCGTGGTGCGCGAGGACTCGGCGGCCGGCTGCCGTTACCGGCTCCTGGACACCGTGCGCGAGTACGGCGCCGAGTGGCTGACCGCCACCGGGGACACGGACCGGCTGCGCCGCAGGCACCGGGACTGGTTCCTGGGGCTCGCGACCTGGTGCGAGCTCGACTGGTTCAGCCCGCGGCAGAGCGAGGTGGCAGCCCGCATCGACAGCGAACTGCCCAATCTGCGGCGGGCGATGGAATGTTCCATGGAGAGCCCCGACGAGGTCCATCTCGCCCAGTACCTGGCGGGCACCCTCTGGTTCTACTGGGTCGGCTGCGGCCGTCTCGCGGAGGGGCGGCACTGGCTGGACCACGTGCTGGAGGAGGAATCCCCCTACGACGCGTCCCGGCTGAAGGCGCTGTGGGTGCTCGGGTACGTGGCCGTGCTCCAGGGGGACGCGGTGGGTGCCGTGTCCGCGCTCCAGGAGTGCCGGGAGGAGGCCGAGCAGGCGGGTGACACGTCGGCCGTGGCGTACGCGGTGCACCGGATGGGCTGTCTGGCACTCGTCACGGACGACATGGTGCGGGCCGAGGAGCTCCTGCGCGAGGCGCTGGTGCGCTACCGGGAGGCCGGTGAACTCAACAGCAATGTGCTGATGGGGCAGGTCGAGCTGGCGATGGCGGTGGCCTTCCTCGGCGATCTGGAGGGCGCGGTCGCGATCTGCGAAGAGGTCAGGGAGATCTGCGAGGACCACGGGGAGCGGTGGGCGCTCGCCTACGCGCTGTACGTGCTGGCGTACGCGGCCCTGCAGCGCGGCGAGACCCGCCTCGCCCGCCGGATGCTCACGGAGTGCCTGGGTATCGGCCGGACCTTCCACGATCTGCTCGGAACCGTGCTGACGCTGGAGCTGCTGGCCCTGGTCACCGCGGTCGACGGTGACGCGGCCGAGGCCGCCGTACTGCAGGGGGCCGCCGGGCGGATCTGGCCTTCGGTGGGACTGCCTCTGTTCGGCTCGGCCTATTACGCGCAGCCGCGGGCCCAGTGCGAGGAGCGTGCCCGCAGGGAGCTGGGCGAGGAGACGTACGAGGCGCGACGGCGGGCGGGTGAGCGGCTGAGCCTGGACGCGGCCGTGTCGCGGGCCCTGTCCGGCGGGCCGCACGGCCGGCCGGGTCCGGCGGGGAGCGGCATGCTTCCGGTGCAGGGGACAACGCGAAGGCCCGCCGCCTCCCGGACAACAGGGAGGGGCGGGCCCGAGCTCGGTTGAGAGAGCTACGCCTGGATCAGCGGGCGTAGTACTCGACGACGAGCTGCTCGTCGCAGATGACCGGGATTTCCTTGCGGTTCGGGTCCCGGTCCAGGCGGAAGGCCAGGGCCTTCAGGTTCACCTGGAGGTAGCGCGGGGTCTCACCGTCGGTGTCGTAACCACCCTCGCGGGCCACCTGGAAGGGGACCTTGGAGCGGCTGCGCTCGCGGACCATCACGACGTCGTCGGGACGGACGCGGAACGAGGGCTTGTCGACCTTGCCACCGTTGACCTCGATGTGGCCGTGAACGACCATCTGGCGGGCCTGGTAGATGGTACGGGCGATGCCCGAACGCAGGACCAGGGCGTCGAGGCGGCGCTCGAGCTCGACGACCAGCGCCTCGCCCGTCTTGCCTTCGGCCTTCTTGGCGCGGTCGTAGGCGCGCGCCATCTGGCGCTCGCTGATGTCGTACTGCGCACGCAGACGCTGCTTCTCGAGCAGACGGACCTTGTAGTCCGAGTTCTGCTTGCGGCCACGGCCGTGCTCGCCCGGCGGGTACGGACGAGCTTCGAAGTACTTGACAGCCTTCGGCGTCAGAGCGATGCCGAGGGCACGCGACTTCTTGACCTTGGGACGCGACTGGTTAGGCACGTTCTCCAGACCTCCGTTGTAGGTTAAGTTAGGTAAGGCTTACCTTACTCAAGGAGATCGCATGTCTCGCCCTGGGAACACCACAGACGTCACGGACAACACGGACAGCGGCGGCGCGCACGAGGGCGCCGCTACGACGGAAGGCCGATCTGATCGTGGTCAGCCGCGTCCCAGCGGGCTTGAAAACACTCGGATGCCGTCAGCAGCCGAGCGCACACGAACTCTCGTACAGAGTACCTGCTCCGCGGCACTCGTCGTACCGGGGCTCGATGTGCCCTGCCCCGACCACCTGCTGCCCAGCTCCCGCAGCGTGGGTCCCGACGGCGACCTGTTCCTCGAATTCCCCGCCGGCTCCCCGGTCGTACGGGCCGCGACGCGCGCCCAGGGCGACGAGCTCACCGCCGTACTGGAGCTCACCGACGTCGCGCCGGTCTCCGTCCCGCACCGCATCCGCGGCCGCGCCTGGATCTCCGGCTGGCTCACCGCCGTACCGGGACTGGCGCAGCCCGGCCGGATGATGCTGCGGCTGGAGACGGCGGAGGCGTACATCGACGATCTGTGGGGAGCGCAGGACGTCGAACCCGACGCGTTCCGTGACGCCGCTCCCGATCCGCTCGTCGTGCACGAGGCGGAACTGCTCCAGCATCTGCACGCGGCGCACGGCGACCGGATGGGGATGCTCTGCGCGCTGCTGGGCGAGCGCACGGCCTGCGACTGCGCGGCCCATCGGCCCTCCGCCGTCCCGGTGGCACTCGACCGCTTCGGCCTGCGGGTGCGCTTCGTCGAGGAGCAGGGCTCGTGCTTCGACGCGCGCTTCGAATTTCCCGAACCCGTGCGGGACGTCGCCGAGCTGCGCCGTGCCATGTACACCCTCTTCGAGGCGGCGTCCTGCTGACCGGACACCGGCCGGTACCTGGCGTGGGTCAGGCCGGACCCTGGCTCTCGGCCGCACCGTCGGCGCCGGCCCGGCCCAGCCGCTCCCTGACCCGGTCCACCACGTCGGCGTACCGCGCCTCCGCGCCGTACCGCGTGGGTGTGTAGTACCGCTTGTCGCGCACGGCGTCCGGTGCGTACTGCTGGGCGGCGATGCCACCCGGTACGTCATGGGGATAGACATATCCCTGGGCGTGGCCCAGCTTGGCCGCGCCCTTGTAGTGACCGTCACGAAGGTGGGCCGGGACGGGGCCGGCGAGACCCTTCCGTACGTCCTCCTGGGCGGCGGAGATCGCCAGCGTCGCCGCGTTGGACTTCGGGGCCAGCGCCAGCGCGATGGTGGCGTGGCTGAGGGTGAGCGCCGCCTCCGGGAAGCCGATCATCGCCACGGCCTGGGCTGCCGCGACCGCCGTGGGCAGCGCCGTCGGGTCGGCCAGGCCGATGTCCTCGCTGGCGGAGATCATCAGCCGCCGGGCGATGAAGCGTGGGTCCTCCCCCGCCTCGATCATCCGGGCCAGATAGTGCAGGGCCGCGTCCACGTCCGAGCCGCGGATCGACTTGATCAGGGCGCTCGCCACGTCGTAGTGCTGGTCGCCGTCCCTGTCGTACTTCACGGCGGCACGGTCGACGGTGGCCTCGACGGTCTGGAGGGTGATCTCCTGCTCGTGCGTGGCCAGTGCGGCACCGGCCGCCGCCTCCAGCGCCGTCAGTACCCTGCGGGCGTCGCCTCCCGCGATGCGCAGCAGATGCGCCTGCGCGTCCTCGGCCAGCGTCACCGCGCCGCCCAGCCCGCGCTCGTCGGTCAGGGCCCGGGTGAGGAGCGCCAGCAGGTCCTCGTCGGTGAGCGGCTCCAGGGTCAGCAGCAGGGAGCGCGAGAGCAGGGGGGAGATGATCGAGAAGTACGGATTCTCGGTGGTGGCCGCGATGAGCGTCACCCAGCGGTTCTCCACCGCCGGGAGGAGCGAGTCCTGCTGGGCCTTGGAGAAGCGGTGGATCTCGTCGAGGAAGAGGACGGTCTCCTTGCCGTAGCCGCCGGTGGCCCGGCGCGCGCCCTCGATGACGGCGCGGACCTCCTTGACGCCCGCGGTGATTGCCGAGAGCTCCACGAAACGCTTGTTCGTCGCCTTGCTGACCACGTACGCCAATGTCGTCTTGCCGGTGCCCGGCGGGCCCCAGAGGATCACCGACGACGGTCCGGCGGGGCCCCCGCTGCCCTCCCCCACGAGGCGGCGCAGGGGTGAGCCCGGCTTGAGCAGGTGCTGCTGTCCGACGACCTCGTCGACCGTACGGGGACGCATCCGCACAGCGAGCGGGCTGGCGGACGGGTCCTTCTCCTGGCGGTCTTCGGCGGCTGCGGTAAAGAGATCGGGCTCCACGCTGTGAAGCCTATGTCACCCCACTGACAACGCCTCCGGGCCCGTCAGCTGGTCCAGAAGTCCCACCAGCGGGTCAGGATCAGCATGCCGATGATGCCGATCCAGAGGACCGGAGGCACCCAGTGGAACTCCAGGAGTCCGTTGCGCAGCCAGTTCGGGGCGGGCAGGACGCGGTGCTTGATGTTGTGCGTGGTGACGTAGCAGAACATCACGATGGTGGCGACCCAGGCCAGGCAGCACCACAGGCAGAGCGAGTTGATGTTGTACAGCGACTGGTACTGGAGCCAGGTGCAGAAGCCGACGCCGAACAGCGTGCCCGCGTTGAGGCCGAGCCAGAACCAGGAGCGGAAGCGGGCGCCTGCCAGCAGCCCCATACCGATGCAGATCACCATCGCGTAGGTGACGAGGCCGAGCATCGGGTTCGGGAAACCGAAGGCGGACGCCTGCTCGCTCTTCATGATGTTGCCGCACGCGACGACCGGGTTGAGGCTGCACCCCGGGGTGAAGCTGGGGTCTTCGAGCAGCTTGAACTTGTCGATGGTGATCACCCAGGCGGCGAGCAGTCCGGCCGCACCCGTGATCACCAGGAGCAGTGCCAGCGCGCGACTGCCTCCGATGGTCCTCTTCCCACCGTCCTCTGCCTGGCTCGAGGAGGGGTGATCTACCGCTGCAGTCGTCATATCGCCGTTCCGTCACTGAGTAGCCAGCTGGGCACGGTCATTGTGCCGCACCACCCGTGCCGTCAACCGTTCGATGGACATACGTGTGTGCGCACGACCGGCACGGAACGTGCGGCTCCGCGGGACGCCGGGGACGGGACAGAACGCGCGGTCGACGTCTGCGGGCTGCACGAGCGCCACGGCCCGGTGACGCCGGGGACGGCCTGGACCTGCGGATCATGCCTGGTGAGGTGTTCGCGATCCTCGGTCCCGGCGGAGCGGGGACGAAGGAACCGCGCTGGTCCTGGGCACCGGCCCGGCCCTCGCGGACCGCTGTCGCCGTTCCCGGGCCGGCGCCATCCGGCAGGATGAATCGGCGCCCGCCGAGTTGACGGTCCGCGCGACGGTGACGCATGTCCCCCGCTCGTGAAGGGGAGGGGTCGGGGCGCACCTGTGCGGGCCCCGCCCCCTCCCCCGGACCTCACTCGCCCGAAGCGTTCAGCTTTCCGCGGATCGCCCCGGTCACATCGGCCAGAGCGACCGCTTCCTGCTCGCCCGACTCCATGTCCTTGAGCTGGACGTTGCCGTCGGCCAGATCGCGCTCGCCCGCCACGATCGTGAAGCGTGCGCCCGAGCGGTTCGCGCTCTTCATCGCGCCCTTCAGGCCGCGCCCGCCGAACGCGAAGTCCGTCGCCACGCCCTCGCGCCGCAGCTGCGTGACGACGCCGAAGAGCACCCGGCGGGCCTCCTCGCCGAGCGGCACCGCGTACACGCTGGTGGCGGCCGGGATGGGCAGGTCGATGCCCTCGGCCTCCAGGGCGAGAACCGTACGGTCCACGCCGAGGGCCCAGCCGACGGACGGCAGCGCCGGGCCGCCGATCATCTCGGACAGGCCGTCGTACCGGCCGCCGCCGCCCACCGCGGACTGCGAGCCCAGGCCGTCGTGGACGAACTCGAAGGTCGTCCGCGTGTAGTAGTCGAGGCCGCGGACGAGCTTCTCGTCGTCCTCGTACACCACGCCGGCCGCCGTCAGCAGACCGCGGACCTCCTCGTGGTACGCCTTGCAGCCGTCGCAGAGGTAGTCGCGGAGCATCGGGGCCCCGCCAAGCTGCTTCTGGACGTCGGCCCGCTTGTCGTCGAGCACCCGGAGCGGGTTGATCTCGATGCGCCGACGGGTCTCCTCGTCCAGATCCAGGTCGCGGAGGAAGCCCTGGAGCGCCTCGCGGTAGACGGGGCGGCACTCCTTGTCGCCCAGCGAGTTCAGCAGGATGCGGAACTGCGTGAGGCCCAGCGAGCGGTACGCCTGGTCGGCCAGGATGATCAGTTCGGCGTCCAGCGCCGGGTCCTCGGTACCGATCGCCTCGGCACCGACCTGGGAGAAGTGGCGGTAGCGGCCCGCCTGCGGCCGCTCGTAGCGGTAGTACGAGCCGGAGTACCAGAGCTTGACTGGGAGGTTGCCCGCCTTGTGGAGGTTGGCCTCCAGTGCGGCGCGCAGCACGGAGGCGGTGCCCTCGGGGCGCAGCGCGAGCTTGTCGCCGCCCTTGGTCTCGAAGGCGTACATCTCCTTGGACACGATGTCCGTGGACTCACCGACGCCCCGGGCGAAGAGGTTCACGTCCTCGAAGCCGGGCGTCTCGATGTAGCCGTAGCCGGAGTTGCGCAGGGGGGCGGAGATGGCCTCGCGCACCGCCAGGAACTTCGCGGAGCGCGGCGGGGTCAGGTCGTACGTGCCCTTGGGGGCCTGGAAGGTACTCACAGGGTTCTCTCTCGTCACATTCCTCGGCGGGGCGCGTCCAGGCCGTGCAGATACGGATTGGAGGCGCGCTCGCGGCCGATGGTCGTCTGGGGGCCGTGGCCGGACAGCACCACGGTCGAGTCGTCGAGCGGCAGGCACACACGGGCCAGCGACTCGAGCAGCTCGGCCTGGCTGCCGCCGGGCAGGTCGGTGCGTCCGACGGAGCCGGCGAAGAGCAGGTCGCCCGAGAAGAGAACCTGCGGAACATCCGCGGCCTCGGGCATCCTGAACGTCACCGACCCCCTGGTATGGCCGGGCGCATGCGCGACACCGAACTCCAGACCGGCCAGTTTCAGCACGGCACCGTCGGTCAGTTCCTTGACGTCGTCCGGTTCGCCCACGGTCAGCTCGCCCATGAGAGGCATCCCGAAGGAGCGGCCGATGCCCTTCTCCGGGTCGCTCATCATGTACCGGTCCTCGGGGTGGATCCAGGCCGGGACGTCATGGGCGCCGCACACGGGGACGACGGAGGCGACATGGTCGATGTGGCCATGGGTGAGCACGACGGCGACAGGCTTGAGCCGATGCTTCTTCAGCGTCTCCTCGACGCCCTGGGCGGCTTGGTGCCCGGGATCGATGATCACGCACTCCTCGCCTGCGGCGGGGGCGACCAGGTAGCAGTTGGTCCCCCAGGCCCCGGCGGGGAACCCGGCAATGAGCACGATCGTCCTTAATGTTCGTCCGACGGGAGAGGGTGTTGAGACAGATCCAGCAGATCAGAGCCTACCGGCGCTCCTCATCCCACAGCTAACCCATATACGGTACGGGGCAACCCAGGCCGGATCACACGACGTACAAGGAGATCACCCGGTGGTCAGCAGCGATCAGCGGCGGCGTCAGCTCGCCCGCGAGAAGTTCGAGCGGCAGCAGCAGCGCCGGGAGGAAGCCCGCCGGAGGACCAGGCGTCTCACCGTGGTCATCGCGTCCGCGCTGGCCGTGGTGGCGGTCATCGGCGCAGGTGCGTACGTCTCCGTCGGCGGCGACGACGACAAGGACAAGAACGACGCGGCGGCGAGCGCGAGCCCCTCGGCGACGCCCTCCGAGACCGAGAGCGCCGCTCCGGAACCCGCGATGAAGATCGACAAAACCGCCACGTACTCGATGTCGCTCAAGACCAGCCAGGGCGACATAGCGTTCACCATGGACGCGGCGAAGACTCCGCACACGACGAATTCCTTCAAGGCCCTCGCGGACAAGGGGTACTTCGACAGCACGAAGTGTCACCGGCTGACCACGGAGGGCATCTTCGTCCTCCAGTGCGGCGACCCGAAGGGCGACGGCACCGGCGGTCCCGGCTACACGATCCCGGACGAGAACCTGACGGCGCTGGGCAAGGCGGGCAGTGACGGCACGGTCACCTTCCCCGCGGGCACGGTGGCGATGGCCAACACCGGCCAGCCGAGCACCGGCGGCAGCCAGTTCTTCCTCGTGTACAAGGACACCAAACTGCCGCCCACCTACACGCCGTTCGGCACGATGGACGAGGACGGTCTGAAGACCGTCAAGAAGGTCGCCGAGGCGGGTGTCACCGGTGGTGCGGGCGACGGTGCGCCGAAGAAGACCGTCACCGTCGAGAAGGCCGCGGTCGACAAGGTCTGACCCGGCCGGCGGCCGGCCCACCCTGCCACGTGGCGCGGACCGGAGAATTTCAGCCGCGCTGAGTGCGGACAGCCGGGTGGCCGGTCGCCTAGATTGACGTTGTGCAGGGCGGGCGATGCCCGCCCCAGGAAACTGTGGACGATGCCCGGGGGGCGAACCCCCTCGCAGGCATCAGGTGGAGGAGGCGCTGTGAGCAGCGACCCGTGGGGCCGTGTCGACGAGACGGGCACCGTGTACGTGCGTACAGCCGATGGCGAGCAGGTCGTCGGATCGTGGCAGGCCGGGACTCCCGAGGAGGCCCTGGCCTACTTCGAGCGCAAGTACGAGGGCTTGGTGGTCGAAATCGGCCTCCTCGAACGGCGGGTGAAGACCACCGATCTCTCGTCCAAGGACGCGATGGCCGCAATCGATCACCTGCGCAAGCAGGTTGACGAGCATCACGCCGTCGGCGACCTCGCCGCGCTGCGCGTCCGGCTGGACGCGCTCGTCGCGACCGTCGACGCACGCCGTGAGGAGCGCAAGGCCCAGAAGGCGAAGCAGACCGACGAGGCGCGCCATGCCAAGGAGGCGCTCGTCGTCGAGGCCGAGGAGCTGGCGCAGAGCGAGCAGTGGCGCTCGGCGGGCGAGCGGCTGCGGGCGCTGGTCGACACGTGGAAGGGGCTTCCGCGCCTCGACCGCAAGTCGGACGACGAGCTGTGGCACCGCTTCTCGCATGCCCGTTCGGCGTTCTCCAAGCGCCGCAAGGCCCACTTCGCGGCGCTGGACGCGCAGCGCGAGGACGCGCGCAAGGCCAAGGAGAAGCTGGCCGCCGAGGCCGAGGCGCTCTCCGGGTCCACGGACTGGGGTACGACGGCCGCCAGGTACCGCGACCTGATGACCGAGTGGAAGGCCGCGGGCCGCGCGCAGCGCGAGTCCGAGGACGAGCTGTGGAACCGCTTCCGGGGTGCGCAGGACGTGTTCTTCGCGGCCCGCAGCGGAGTGTTCGCCGAGCGGGACGCGGAGCAGGGCGAGAACCTCAAGCTGAAGGAGGAGCTCGCCGGCGAGGCCGAGAAGCTGGTGCCCGTGAAGGACCTGAAGGCGGCCAGGGCCGCCTTCCGTGCCCTCAACGAGCGCTGGGAGGCCATCGGCCACGTACCCCGTGACGCCCGCCCGAAGGTCGAGGGGCGGATGCAGGCGGTGGAGCGTGCGCTCCAGGAGGCCGAGGAGAACGAGTGGCGCCGCTCGAACCCGGAGGCGCGGGCGCGTGCCGAGGGTCTGACCGGTCAGCTCCAGGCTGCCGTGGACAAGCTGCACAAGCAGATCGACACGGCGCGCGCCTCGGGCAACAACGCCAGGGCCGACAAGCTGGCCAGGGAGCTGGAGGGCCGGCAGGCACTTCTGGACCAGGCGCTGAAGGGCCTGGAGGAGTTCAGCGGCTGATTCCGGCCACGCCGCAGCACGAGTGAGGGGCCCCTGCACTTTGTGTACAGG
>NZ_JBHXQO010000073.1:0-25535 GCF_042717135.1 Streptomyces sp. NPDC058620 | reverse complement strand
GCCTTGTGCTTCCCGGGGCCGCCGTCTGTGTTCCGTCACGTCCAGTGCCGCGCCCGCTCAGTCCTCCAGGGCCGCACGGTCCCGCTTCCGGCGCTTCTCCGGCCGCCGCTGTTCCGCGAGCTTGAGGACCGGGAAGCTGCCGGTGTCCGTCGGCGCGTGCTCCGGGAGCCACAGCACGGCGATCGCGCCGCCCGCCCCCTCGGCGCCGTCCTCCCGGGAAACGTTGCGGAAGGTGAGCCGGGCGCCCAGCACCCGCGCCTGGCCCGCCGCGATCGTCAGCCCCAGCCCGTGCCCCTGCCCCGCCCGGTCACTGCTCCCGGTGCGGAACCGGCTCGGCCCCTCCCGCAGCAGCTCCTCCGGGAACCCCGGCCCGTGGTCGCGCACCCGCACCACCCGGCCCTCGACCGTGACCTCCACCGGCGAGGCCCCGTGCTTGGCCGCGTTCCCCAGCAGGTTGCCCAGAATGCGTTCCAGGCGCCGCGGATCGGTGGAGACCCACGACTCGTGGATCACCCGCACCGTGACGTCGGGGCCCAGCAGGGCGATCCGCCGGGTGACGAACTCGCCCAGCGGCAGTTCCTGGAGCTCCGCCCGCTCCGACGCACTGTCCAGCCTGGCCACCTCCAGCACGTCCTCGACCAGCGTCCGCATCGCCTGCGCCCGGTCCCGTACGAGCTCGGTGGGACGCCCGGGCGGCAGCAGCTCGGCCGCCGTGAGGAGTCCCGTCACCGGCGTACGCAGCTCATGGGCGATATCGGCGGTGACCCGGCGCTCCGCCTCGATGCGCTCGTTCAGGGCGTCCGTGAGCGCGTCCACCGCCCCCGCCAGCTCGTCGGTCTCGTCGCGGACGACTCCGCCGACGGCCTCCCTGACCCGTACCCCCGTATTGCCCTGTGCGACCTTGCCCGCCGCCGCTGCCGCCTTGCGCAGCCGGCGCGACAGCTGTCCGCCGATCAGCACCCCCAGCGCGGAGCCGCCCAGCACGGCGGAGACCGAGCCGATGATCAGGGCCCGGTCGAGATCGCTCATGATCGTGGCGCTGCGGTCGGCGAAGCGGGTGTGCAGCGAGAGGATGTCCCCGTTGGCCAGCGGAACGGCCGCCCAGACGTCGGGCACGCCGTTCTCGTACTCGTCGACATGGGTGGCACGGCGGTTGCCCCGGACCTCGTCGCGCAGGCTCTTCGGCATCGCGGGGTCGTTGAGCTTCGCACCGAACTTGGGCGCGTTGTTCTTCGCGTTCGCCGCCTCGTACAGCCGCTGCGCGAACAGAAGCCGTTCCAGCTGCACCTCGCGCGCGTTCTCGATCATCGAGACGCGCGCGGCGTTGTGGACGACCAGGCTCAGCGCCACCGCGATGAGCGCGCCGACGGCGGCGATCGCGATGCTGATCTTCCAGCGGACGCCGGTCCGCAGGGCCCGCCCGGTCATGCTCTGAGCTTGTAGCCGAAGCCGCGGACCGTCTCGATCCGGTCCTGCCCGATCTTGGTACGCAGCCGCTGCACATGGACGTCGACGACCCGGGTGTCCCCGCCCCAGCCGTAGTCCCACACCCGCTCCATCAGCTTGTCGCGCGAGAGCACGGTGCCGGGTGCGGAGGAGAACTCCAGCAGCAGCCGCATCTCGGTGGGCGTGAGCCCCACCTGCCGGCCCCCGCGGCGCACCTCCATGCCCTCGGTGTCGATCTCCAGGTCACCGAAGACCAGCACGCCGTCGGTCCCGTACGGCGCCTCGGCGCCGGCACTTCCCTGCTGCCCGGCCGTCCCGGCCGCATGACCGAAGCGGCGCAGCACGGCGCGGATGCGGGCGACGAGCACCGCTCCGTCGAACGGCTTGGTGACGTAGTCGTCCGCCCCGGCCTCCAGGCCCAGCACCACATCGATCGAGTCGGCGCGTGCCGACAGCATGATCACGGGAACGGTCGACTCGTCCCGGATGCGACGGCACAGGCTGACCCCGTCCAGGCCCGGCACCATCACGTCGAGCAGGGCGATGTCCGGGCGGTCGGCCCGGAACGCCTCCAGGCCGGAGAGGCCGTCCGGCATCGCGGTGACGACGAATCCGTCCCGCTCCAGCGCGAGCTGGGTGGCCTCGCGGATCACGTCGTCGTCCTCGACGAAGAGGACGTGGGTCTCGGCCATGCGACTGCTTTCCGTACGGTCGTTTCTCGGTCAGTTCCTGGACGGCTCGGCCTGCGTGGGGAGCTCGCCCTCCCCGCTGCTGACGGCCCGGTTGAAGTCGTTGTGCACACGGTCGTGCTCGCTGAACCGGTTGTCCGCCCAGCGGTACGTGATCACTTCCTCGCCGGAGGGGTACGCGACCGAGTCCTTCGATCCGTACACCTGCGTCGTCACCACCAGATCACCGCGGTCGATCGTGCCGTAGACCGCGGGCATCTCGGCCGCGAAGACGTTCTCGTACGAGCCGTCGTCCCGGGGCCGGTACACGTAGGTGCCGATGCCCACCGAATCACCGCAGGTCAACACGTTGACCACGACATCGGCGGCGGGGCCGTCGGTCAGCGATCCGTACGAGGTGTCGACGGGGTACTCGTCCCCGGAGCAGGGTCGGAGATCGGTCCTGACACGCGGGCTCACCTCGGAGTCCCGCTTCAGGAGCGCCACGGCGTTCACCCGCCGGGCGGGCTGAGCCGTCGTCGAGGGGGAGGCGAGCGAGGGCGTGACCTGGGCGACCGGCTGCGTACCGGCCGGACCCTCGTCCCGGGTGCCCGTGCCGCCCGCGGAGCAGCTGACGCAGAACAGTCCGAAGGCGGCGAGCCCGGCCATCGCCGTACTGCTCGCCGCCAGTCCGGCACGTACTCCGCCGCTCCGGTGGGCCGTGCCCGCCGTTCCGCGACCGTCGTGTGAGGCGCCGTCGCCGTCCGTGCCGTCGCTGCTGCCTGTCAGGCCGCGCACCGCTCCCGCCCCCGCTCGTCGTGACGCCCGTCGTGCCGCGCCGGTGTGTGTGCCCGCACCGGCGACCCGGGCGTGCGGCGCGCGGCCGCCTCGCGGCTGCGGGCCTCCTGGCTCGCCGCCTCGCGGCTCTCCAGTTCCTGGCGCAGTCGCGCCAGCGCCCGGTGCAGCGTGCTCTTCACCGTACCCGCCGACATACCGAGAGCAGCGGCCGTCTCCTCCGTGCTCATCTGCTCCCAGTGTCGCAGCACGACTACGCTGCGCTGCTTGGGAGCCAGAACACCCAGGACGTCCATCAGCAGGGCGCGGTCGGCACGCTGCTCCGAACCGTCCTCGACGCTCGCGTCGGGAAGCTGCTCGGTGGGGACCTCTTCGAGCTTGCGGGCCCGCCACCACTCCGTACGCGTGTTGATCATGACACGGCGCAGATAGGCGTCGGCGAGGGACTTGTCGGCGATGCCGTCCCAGCGGCCGTACGTACGCACCAGAGCGGTCTGCAACAGGTCCTGCGCGTCCACGGGGTCGGGTACGAGACGCCGGGCACTGCGCAGCAGGGCGTCCTGCCGGGTGCGTACGTAGTCCTCGAATGCGAGCACCTCGCCCTGCGCCATTACAACCGCCTCCGTCCCCGTGGATCCCCGTCTTCACTGCTGCCGGAGACGCTACGGAGGCGTTGTCACGAGGTTGTCCGGAGCAGCCATACGCGGACGCACGGCTGCCCATCGGTTGTGTAACAGCGCAGGCTGCCGGGGCTCAGGTCAGCGGGAGCCGGTACTGGCCGTCCGGCAGCGGTTCGACCAGGCCGTCGGCGACCAGGCCGTCGAGGGCCCGTGCGCGCTGCACGGGTTCGTCCCACACCGCGTCGAGCGCGGACTGCCCGACCGGTGCCACCGCCTCGCGCAGGACGGCGAGCAGCCGGCCCCGTACCTGCCGGTCCGTACCCGCGTACGTCTGGCCCCGGCGCGGCGGCCCCTGGTGAGCGGGCTTCCCGGCCAGCAGCCAGGCGCACTGCCCGGAGATGGGGCACCGCGAGCAGTCCTCGTTCTTCGCGGTGCACACCAGTGCGCCGAGCTCCATCGTCGCGGCGGCCCAGCGGGCCGCGCGCTCGTCCTCCTCGGGGAGCAGCGCCCGAGCGAGCTTGCGTTCGGCGGCGGTGGTCGCGTTCGGCGGGTACTGGATGCCGGCCGCGGCACGGGCGAACACGCGGCGGACGTTCGTATCGAGCACCGCGTGCCGTTGGCCGTACGCGAACGAGGCCACGGCCGCCGCCGTGTACTCGCCGATGCCGGGCAGCGCCAGCAACTGGTTGTGCTCGCTCGGCACGTCGCCGCCGTGCCGTTCCGTTATCGCCTGCGCGGCCCCGTGCAGGCGCAGGGCCCGGCGGGGATAGCCGAGGCGGCCCCAGGCGCGGACCGCTTCACCCGGCGCGTCGGCGGCCAGGTCGGCGGGGCGCGGCCAGCGGGCCAGCCACTGCTCGTATACGGGGAGGACTCGGCTCACCGGGGTCTGCTGCAGCATGAACTCGCTCACCATCACACCCCAGGCGCCCGCTTCGGGGCGGCGCCAGGGGAGATCGCGGGCGTGCTGCTCGAACCACCCGATGACGGGGGTGTGGAGGGACGCGGGGGGCGTGTGTGTCGAAGTCGTGGCAGTCATCGCACCGACGATCCTGGCACGGAAGGGAGGGCGATGGTCACGGGCGCAGCGGTGTCGCCCTTCCGGAGCGCCCACAGGGTGATGACGCCACCCGTTCTGTCCCCTGTGCCCGTGTCGGGGACCTGTCTTCGGGGAACTCCGTGATGATGATCAGCAAAACTTGACGATCAGAGCGGCGGGTGGGGCGGGAGTTGGGCCGGATCTCTCGTAGAGTTTGCGGCGTGGGATCTATGCGCAATCCGGTCGGGCCGCTTCCCTCCTCCATCTACTGGCGACGGAGGGCAGTCGCGGCATCGCTGATCGCGCTGCTCGCCTTGCTGATCGCATGGGCGGTCACCTCCGTCGGGGACAACGGGAACACCGGCGACGCGAAGGCCGGCGGTCCTGATCCCGCACCCTCGATCACCCCCGGGCCCTCGGGTTCGGGACCCGCGATCAGCCAACAGCCGGGCGGACGCGACGAGTCCGGCTCCGGTGACGACGCGGGCTCGGACGGAAGCAACGGCGACACCGGGCCGGGCGCCACGGGCGGAACGGACACCGCCGGTTCCAACGGCTCCGCCGGTTCCGCCGGTTCCGACGGTGACACGACGGCCGGGGCGGGCGGCTCCACCGGCGGCGCTTCGGGCGCCGAGCAGGTACCGGCCGGTTCCTCGCTCCCCGACTGCAAGCCCGCGGTCCTGCGGCTGAGCCTGAAGACGGCGGTCAGTTACGGTCCCGACGACAGGCCGGTGTTCCAGCTGATCGCCAAGAACACCTCGGCCACCACCTGCAAGGCCGACTTCGGCCCGAAGAACACGGTGCTCACCATCACCGAGGCCGGCGGCGAGGACGACCGGATCTGGTCCTCAGAGGACTGCCCGGCCGCTCCGGGCTCCCTGTTCCTGAAGGTCCCGGCGGGTGCGACGGTCGTCCACACGGTGGAGTGGGACCGCAAGAAGAGCAGCCCCCGGTGCGCTTCCGCCCCCACGACGCAGGCAGGCCCCGGCACGTATCTCCTTGAGGCGAAGTCCCCGGGCGAACCGCTCCAGCGAGCGTCCTTCGTCCTGCCGAAGGACTAGGACGACGGCGTACAGCCAGGCCCCCCGGGTGTTTGAGGACCGGGGCGGCCGCCGACATACCGGCACCCGCCCCACCCCGCCGTCTCAGACGTACCGCTCCAGGATCGAAGACTCCGCCAGCCGGGACAGCCCCTCGCGCACGCTCCGTGCCCGCGCCTCCCCGACCCCGTCGACCGCCTGAAGGTCGTCCACGCTTGCGGCGAGCAGCTTCTGCAGACCACCGAAGTGCTCCACCAGGCGATCGATGATCGCCCCCGGCAGCCTCGGCACCTTCGCCAGCAGCCGGAATCCCCGCGGCGACACCGCGGAGTCCAGCGTCTCAGGCGAGCCGCTGTATCCCAACGCCCGAGCGACGACCGGCAGTTCCAGCAGCTCCGTATGGGACAGCGCGTCCAGCTCGGTCAGCGCCTCGGCGACCGTACGGGATCGCTTCGGCGTCGGCTCCGGCACGTAGTCGCGTACGACGAGCTCCCGCTCCGGCTCCACGCCGGCGATCAGCTCGTCCAGCTGGAGGGAGAGGAGCCGGCCGTCGGTGCCCAGCTCCACCACGTACTCGGCGATCTCCGTCGCGATCCGGCGGACCATCTCCAGGCGCTGCGCGACGGCCGTCACGTCCCGGACGGTCACCAGGTCCTCGATCTCCAGCGCGGAGAGCGTGCCCGCGACCTCGTCCAGCCGGAGCTTGTACCGCTCCAGCGTGGCGAGTGCCTGGTTGGCGCGCGACAGGATCGCGGAGGACTCCTCCAGGACCCGGCGCTCGCCGTCCACGTACAGCGCGATCAGGCGCATCGACTGGGAGACCGAGACGACAGGGAAGGCGCATGCCTTCGACACCCGGTCCGCCGTGCGGTGCCGGGTGCCCGTCTCCTCCGTGGGGATGGACGCGTCCGGAACCAGCTGCACGCCGGCCCGGAGGATCTTCGTCATGTCCTTGTCGAGGATCAGCGCACCGTCGAGCTTGCACAGCTCACGCAGCCGCGTCGCGGTGAACTCCACGTCCAGCACGAAGCCGCCGGTACACATGGATTCGACGGTTTTGTCCATGCCGAGAACGATCAGTCCGCCGGTGTTCCCCCGGAGGATGCGCTCCAGACCGTCCCGCAGGGCCATTCCGGGCGCGACCGCGCTCAACGAGGCGCGCATCAGCGCCTCGTTACCGGTGCCTTGGCCGGACTTTCCGGGCGATGCTGCCCGGTCGTTGGCTGCCACTGCACTCCTCCGGTCACAGGTTGGCGGTGCCCTCGCGTCCCTCATACCGTTCGTACGGGCGGGCGAGACCAGGGCAAAGTCTACCGGCGCGCATTGTCCTCCTGTGGTCCGTCCGGACGAGACCGGCGCGGGAGCACTCTGAGGGCATCACCTATGTCGGCGACTTCCGTGACCTTCATACCGGAAGGCACCTTTCCCGGGTCGCTCGGCACGAGTGCGTGCGTGAACCCGAGGCGGTACGCCTCGGCCAGTCGGCGCTGCACCCCCGTCACCCGCCTGACCTCGCCCGCGAGGCCCACTTCGCCGATCGCGACGAGGTTCTTGGGGAGCGGGGTGTCGCTCGCCGCGCTGGCCAGGGCGAGGGCGATCGCCAGGTCCGCGGCGGGCTCGGTCAGCTTCACGCCGCCGACCGTCGCGCTGTAGATGTCCCGCTTGCCGAGCGCGCTGATCCGCCCCCGCTGCTCCAGCACCGCCAGCATCATGGACACCCGGGACGTCTCCAGGCCGGAGGTCGTGCGCCGGGGCGAAGGGATCTGCGAGTCGACCGTCAGCGCCTGCACTTCGGCGACGAGCGGCCGCTTGCCCTCCAGCGTGACCGTCAGGCAGGTCCCGGGAACCGGCGCGTCGCGCCGCGTGAGGAAGAGTCCCGAGGGGTCGGCGAGGCCGGTGATCCCCTCGTCGTGAAGCTCGAAGCAGCCGACCTCGTCCGTCGCCCCGTAGCGGTTCTTGACGCCCCGGACGAGCCGGAGGCGGGCATGGCGGTCGCCCTCGAAGGACAGCACCACATCGACGAGGTGCTCCAGGAGCCGCGGCCCGGCGATCGCGCCGTCCTTGGTGACATGGCCGACCAGCAGCGTGGCCATGCCGCGCTCCTTGGAGGCCCGGATGAGCGCCCCGGCCACCTCCCGGACCTGCGCCATGCCGCCGGGCGCGCCCTCGATCTCGGGCGAGGCCACGGTCTGTACGGAGTCGAGGACGAGCAGGGACGGCTTGACCGCGTCCAGGTGGCCGAGGACGGCGGACAGGTCTGTCTCCGCCGCGAGGTAGAGGTGGTCGTTGATGGCCTTGATCCGGTCGGCGCGCATCCGCACCTGACTCGCGGACTCCTCCGCCGTGACGTACAGCGTGCGGTGGTCCTCGCTCGCCGCCTTGGCCGCCACGTCCAGCAGCAGCGTCGACTTCCCGACACCCGGTTCGCCCGCGAGCAGCACGACGGCGCCGGGCACGAGCCCCCCGCCCAGGACGCGGTCGAGCTCGCCGACGCCGGTCGAGCGGGCGGTGGCCTGGCGGCTGTCGACCTGGCCGATGGGGACGGCGGCGGTGGAGACCCGGCCTGCGGCCGTCGTGCGCACGGCAGGGGCGCCGCCGAATTCCTCGACGGTCCCCCACGCCTGGCATTCGGGGCAGCGGCCGAGCCACTTGGCGGTCGTCCAGCCGCACTCGGTGCAGCGGTAGGACGGCCGGTCCTTCGCGGATTTCGTACGGGCAGCCATGGCGCCACCGTATAGGTGAGGTCTGACAGCGCCGTCCGGCGCAGGGGCGCACGCGGGGGCTTCCGCCAGAAAACGGAATTGCTGTCCTCTTTTGAGGGATACGTTCACCCGTAAGGATTAAATGTGGTCAAGAGGTGCTAAGGGTGTGCCTTCCCCTGCCTACGGTCGCCAGGTGACGAGCACCAGGCTGGAGACCCCCGCACACCCCCCCGGCGCACACCGGGCGCGCCGCCGCGCTCCCCACTCGTCGGCTCAGCGACCGCCCGCACGTTACGAGCCCCATCTCGACGGCCTGTTCACCTACTGCCTCTCCGTACTGTGCGATCACGAGGCGGCGACGGAGGCGCTCGGCGCGGTCCTCGTCGTCGCCGAACGGCAGGACAGCCGGTGCCCGACAGGCGTGGAGGAACGTAAATCCTGGCTGTACGCCCTGGCCAGGTGGATGTGCCTGCGCAAGCTCACCGAGCAGAAACGCGGCCGCCAGGCCCACCGCCTGCCGGCCAGAGGGGGAGCGCGCACCGGCCGCCGCACGCCCGGAAGCGCACCGGAAGCCCCCGCACCCGCCCCAGCCGGTCCGGCGGAAGCGGCCGTCCCGGCGCCCTCCGAGTCCCCCTCCGCGGAGGCACGCCGTCGCGAACTCGCCCAGCTGGCCTGGCCCGAGGCCGCGGGCACCACCCCGGAGCAGCGCGAAGCGCTCGAACTCGCGGTACGCCACCAGCTCCCCCCGCGTGCCGTGGCGGCCGTCCTCGGCCTCGAACCCGTCGTCGCCCGTGAGCTCCTGGCCGCCGCCGCCTGCGAGGTGGAACGGACCCGGGCCGCCCTGGCCGTCGTCGAGACCGGCAACTGCCCCACCGTCGCCCGGCTCACCGGCGACCACCAGGTCCTGCTCTCCGCCGCCCTGCGCCGCGAGCTCGTCCGGCACGTCGACGACTGCCCCCGCTGCCGCCGCGCCGCCGAGCGGGCCGGCGCCGGGGGCCCCTGGCCCGGCGCGACCGTCAGCCCCACCGCCGCGCTGCCGGTCGTCGAGGCGCCGCTGCCCTCCGTCCAGGTCGCCATGGCCCACGCCCAGCGGTCCCGGTCGGGCGGCCCGCGCTTCGACCGGGCGGGCTTCCCGCTGGACCCCAAGGACCATGCCGCCCGCCGGGACCGGCTGCGCGCCCGCGTCCTGACGACCACGGTGGTCGCGACCGTCGTAGCCGCTCCCGTGATCGCGCTGTGGGCCGCCTACCGGGGGGCGCCGCAGACCGGGGAGGGCCATGCCGGCTCCACGGTCGCGGCGACGGAGCGGGACGGGGCGGGGGGCCTCGAAGGCGAGGCGTACGACCACTACGAGAACGCGGGCAACGCCCGCCCCGACAAGAACGGCCGCTTCACGCCCGGCGCCCGCACCCCGGACGTCTCGGCCGAGGTGATCAGCACGGGCGGCCGGCGCGGTCCCGGCAGCCTGGCCGTCACGGCCCGCACCGCCGGCGACCTCACGACGATCACCCTGACGGCCTCGGGCAACGAACCCGTCCCCTGGTCGGCCTGGGTGGACGCGCCCTGGCTCCACCTCAGCAGCACGTCCGGCACGCTCGCCCCCGGACGCAGCGTCACGATCCGGGTCTCCGTGAACCACGCCGCCGAGCCGGACGGGCCGTGGCGCGCACGGGTCGGCCTCGACCCCGAGGGGTTCGTGGTCGTGATCGACGGGTACGGGGCCACGGCGCCGCCGCCCGGCGACCCGACCGGCCCCTCGGAGCCCGCCACCCCGTCCGGGCCCGCGGAACCGTCCGAGCCGACGCCGACTCCTACGCCCACGGACCCGGCGCCGGACCCGACGACCCCGACTCCCACCGACCCGACGCCGACGGAGCCGACCGGCCCGCCGCCGTCACCCGGCCCGAGCGACCCCACCACGCCCACGGACCCGGGCACGAGCCCGACGACCGCGGACCCGACGGGCTGACGCGGGGGCCGACGGGCTGACGGCGAGTCCGACCGGGGACGAAAGCAGACGCAGGAAGCCTGTCGGTCAGCCCGTCGGGTCGGCCGGGTGCGGTGCCATGGGCAGGAGCGAGGACAGCCGCTCCTCGCACAGCTCGACCAAGCGGTCGTACGCCTGCTTGCCCATCAGTTCGACGAGCTCCGGGCGGTAGGACACGTACACCGGGTCCCCGGCCCCGTGCGCCGAGGTCGCCGAGGTGCACCACCAGTGCAGGTCGTGACCGCCCGGGCCCCAGCCCCTGCGGTCGTACTCCCCGATCGAGACCTGGAGCACCCGGGTGTCGTCGGGCCGGTCGATCCAGTCGTACGTGCGCCGGATCGGCAACTGCCAGCAGACATCCGGCTTGGTTTCGAGGGGCTCCTTGCCTTCGCGGAGCGCCAGGATGTGCAGGGAGCAGCCGGCACCGGCCGGAAACCCCGGCCGGTTCTGGAAGATGCACGACCCCTCCCAGCGGCGGGTCTGCCGCTCGCCGTCCTCGTCGACGCCGACCCAGCCCGACTCCGTACCGACGTCGTGGAACTGCCACAGGTCCGGAGTCAGCCGGGCGACATGGCCGGCCACCCGCTTCTCGTCGTCCTCGTCGGAGAAGTGGGCGCCCAGCGTGCAGCACCCGTCGTCCGCGCGGCCCGCCTGGATGCCCTGGCAGCCGCTGCCGAAGATGCAGCTCCACCTGGAGGTCAGCCAGGTCAGATCGCAGCGGAAGATCTGCTCGTCGTCCGCCGGGTCGGGGAACTCCACCCAGGCCCGCGCGAAGTCGATGCCCGTCTCGTCGGGCCTGGCGGGCCCCTTTGCTTCCGGCTGAGGCATCTCCTGCTTCATTTTCTGCTTCTTCGTGGCTTTGTCCGGCTTCGCCTTTTTCGTCTTTGGCACGCGCCTAGAGTAAGTCCGTCGGAGCAGTAGCGTTCCGGGTATGAGACTCGGAGTCCTCGACGTGGGGTCGAACACGGTTCATCTGCTCGTAGTGGACGCACACCCCGGCGCCCGCCCGCTGCCCGCGCACTCGCACAAGGCGGAACTTCGGCTGGCCGAGCTCCTCGACGCGGACGGGGCGGTCGGCCCGGTGGGCGTGGACCGGCTCGTCTCGACGATCGCCGGTGCGGTCCAGGCAGCCGAGGACAAGGGCTGCGAGGACGTGCTGCCCTTCGCCACCTCGGCCATACGGGAGGCGACCAACTCCGACAAGGTACTGGCGCGGGTGCGGGACGAGACGGGAGTCGACCTCGCGGTCCTCAGTGGCGAAGAGGAGGCGCGCCTCACGTTCCTCGCGGCCCGCCGCTGGTTCGGCTGGTCGGCGGGGAAGCTGCTCGTCCTGGACATCGGCGGAGGCTCGCTGGAGGTCGCGTTCGGAATAGACGAGGAGCCCGACGCCGCGGTGTCGATGCCGCTGGGGGCGGGGCGCCTCACCGCGGCCTGGCTGCCCAGCGACCCGGCGGACCCGCTTGAGGTGAAGGCGCTGCGCCGCCATGTACGGGCCAGGATCGCCCGCAGCGTCGGCGTGTTCACCCGCTTCGGCGGCCCCGACCACGTCGTCGGCACCTCCAAGACCTTCAAGCAGCTCGCCAGGATCGCGGGCGCCGCACGCTCCACGGAGGGCCTGTACGTACAGCGCGTCCTCACCCGCAAGGCGCTGGAGGAGTGGGTCCCGAAGCTGGCGGCGATGACCGTCGAGCAGCGGGGCCACCTGCCCGGGGTCTCCGAGGGCCGGTCCGCGCAACTGCTCGCCGGGGCCCTGGTCGCCGAGGGGGCGATGGACCTGTTCGGAGTCGAGGAGCTGGAGATCTGTCCCTGGGCGCTGCGCGAGGGCGTCATCCTGCGCCGACTGGACCACCTCCCGGCGGAACAGGTCGCCCTGTACTGACGGGCGCCGCCCCGGGGCCGCACGACCACGCCCCCGGGGCCGGACGTTGACGCAGCCCCCGGGGGGCCGGACAGTCACGCGACCCCCGGGCCCCGGGCAGCCACGCCTCCCCGGGGCGGCGTCCGCACGACCACGACGGGGCCTTACCCCGCCCCCCGCCCACCATGGCTCTGGTCACTTTCGGTCAAGATCCCCCGGCGACACGCACCGCTGCCCGTACCCTGTTCTGGTGGCAGAACCAGTGGTGCGCGTTCCGGATGCGAAGGTCGCCCTGTCGACTGCTTCGGTCTATCCGGAGTCGACGGCGACGGCCTTCGAGATCGCTGCGCGCCTGGGCTACGACGGTGTCGAGATCATGGTCTGGACCGACCCGGTCAGCCAGGACATCGAGGCCCTGAAGCGGCTCTCGGACTACCACCAGGTGCCGATCCTGGCGGTGCACGCCCCCTGTCTCCTCATCACGCAGCGGGTCTGGTCCACCGACCCGTGGGTGAAGCTCCAGCGGGCGAAGGCCGCGGCGGAGAAGCTCGGGGCGTCGACCGTCGTCGTGCACCCCCCGTTCCGTTGGCAGCGCAACTACGCACGCGACTTCGTCACCGGCATCTGGCGCATGGCCGACGAGACGGACGTCCGGTTCGCCGTCGAGAACATGTACCCGTGGCGGTACCGGGACCGCGAGATGCTCGCGTACGCCCCCGACTGGGACGTCACCAACGACGACTACCGGCACTTCACGGTGGACCTCTCGCACACCGCCACCGCCCGCACCGACGGGCTGGCCATGGTCGACCGGATGGGCGACCGGCTCGCCCACATCCACCTCGCCGACGGCAAGG
This sequence comes from Streptomyces sp. NPDC058620, assembly GCF_042717135.1. Lineage (NCBI taxonomy): Bacteria > Bacillati > Actinomycetota > Actinomycetes > Kitasatosporales > Streptomycetaceae > Streptomyces > Streptomyces sp. NPDC058620. The sequence goes on along the minus strand of NZ_JBHXQO010000073.1, from coordinate 12,526 downwards.
GTTCGAGCAAGGACGAGCATCTGGTGCCGGGCCGCGGCGACCAGCCCTGCGCGGAGCTGCTGGAGCGGCTGGCCCGCACCTCCTTCGACGGCCACGTCGTCATCGAGGTCAACACCCGCCGCGCCATGTCCTCCGCCGAACGTGAGGCCGACCTCGCCGAGGCGCTGGCCTTCACCCGGCTGCACCTGGCGTCCTCCGCGCAGGCCCCCCGGACATGACACCGGACACCCCCGCCCCCCGCCGCCGTGGCCGTCCCTCACGTACGGCGGAGGCCACCGGCCCCGACGCCCGTACGCGCATCCTCGAAGCCGCCCGCACCGAGTTCGCCGAGCGCGGCTACGACAAGACCTCGATCCGGGGCATCGCCAAGGCGGCGGGCGTGGACGCCGCACTGGTCCACCACTACTTCGGTACGAAGGACGAGGTCTTCGGCGCCGCCATCGAGGTCTCCTTCGAGCCCGCCCTGGTGATCCCCGCCGTCCTCGGCGGTCCCACGGACGGGCTGGGGGAGCGGCTGGCCCGCTACTTCATCTCCGTATGGGAGAACCCGGCGACGCGCGCCCCCCTGCTGGCGATCATCCGCTCCGCCCTCACCCACGAGGCGGCGGCCAAGGTGCTGCGCGGCTTCGTGCTGCGGCGGCTGCTGGAGCGGATCGCGGCGGAGCTGGACGTGCCCGACCCGACCTTCCGCGCGGAGCTGGCCGCCTCGCACATGATCGGCATCGCGATGCTGCGGTACGTGATCCAGGCCGAACCGCTGGCCTCGGCGGACCCGGAGAAGATCATCGAGATGGTGGCGCCGACGCTCCAGAGGTACCTGACCGAGTCCTGACGGTCAGCCCGCCCGGAAGCCCCCGGCGACTCGGGGCCCCGCCCACCCGCCAGGCCCACCCACCGAGCACCACATCCCGCATTACGGACACTCTGTCCAGATCTTGGAGCCGAGGGCGTACGCTCGAAGACAGTCTTTTCTGTCGAAGGAGCGAGCGCGATGCCGCAGCTGAGGTCCCGCACAGTCACCCACGGCCGCAACATGGCGGGCGCCCGCGCCCTTATGCGGGCCTCGGGCGTAGCGAGCGAGGACATCGGCAAGCCGATCATCGCGGTGGCCAACTCCTTCACCGAGTTCGTGCCCGGGCACACCCACCTCGCCCCCGTCGGCCGCATCGTCTCCGACGCGATCAAGGCGGCGGGCGCGGTGCCGCGCGAGTTCAACACGATCGCCGTCGACGACGGCATCGCGATGGGCCACGGAGGCATGCTCTACAGCCTCCCGTCCCGCGACCTGATCGCCGACTCCGTCGAGTACATGGTCGAGGCGCACTGCGCCGACGCACTGATCTGCATCTCCAACTGCGACAAGATCACGCCCGGCATGCTGATGGCCGCCCTGCGCCTCAACATCCCGACGGTCTTCGTCTCCGGCGGCCCGATGGAGGCAGGCAAGGCCACACTGGTCGACGGCACGGTCCGCAGCCTCGACCTGGTCGACGCGATCTCCGACGCGGTCAACGACAAGATCTCGGACGAGGACATCCTCCGTATCGAGGAGAACGCCTGTCCGACCTGCGGTTCCTGTTCCGGCATGTTCACCGCCAACTCGATGAACTGCCTGGCCGAGGCCATCGGCCTGGCCCTGCCCGGCAACGGCTCGGTCCTCGCCACGCACACCGCGCGCAAGGCTCTGTACGAGAACGCCGGCCGCACGATCGTCGAGATCACCGAGCGCCACTACGAGCAGGACGACATGAGCGTCCTGCCGCGCAACATCGCCACGCGCGCCGCCTTCGAGAACGCCATGGCCCTCGACATCGCGATGGGCGGCTCCACCAACACGATCCTGCACCTGCTGGCCGCGGCCCAGGAGGCCGAGCTGGACTTCGGTCTCGCGGACATGGACGCGGTCTCGCGCCGCGTCCCTTGCCTGGCCAAGGTCGCGCCGAACGTGGCACCCGGCGGCACGTACTACATGGAGGACGTGCACCGGGCGGGCGGCATCCCCGCCATCCTCGGTGAGCTCCACCGCGGCGGCATGCTGAACGAGGACGTGCACACCGTCCACTCCGCCACCCTCGCCGAGTGGCTCAAGTCCTGGGACGTGCGCGGCGGTTCACCGTCCGCCGAGGCCGTCGAACTGTGGCACGCGGCGCCCGGCTGCGTCCGCTCGGCGACCGCCTTCTCGCAGTCCGAGCGCTGGGAGACCCTGGACACGGACGCCGAGGGCGGCTGCATCCGCTCCGTCGAGCACGCGTACTCCAAGGACGGCGGCCTGGCCGTGCTCCGGGGCAACCTCGCCGAGGACGGCTGCGTCGTGAAGACCGCGGGCGTCGACGAGTCCATCTGGACCTTCGAGGGCCCGGCCGTCGTCTGCGAGTCCCAGGACGAGGCGGTCGACAAGATCCTCCGCAAGGAGATCACCCACGGAGACGTCGTCGTCATCCGATACGAGGGTCCGCGCGGCGGCCCCGGTATGCAGGAGATGCTCTACCCGACCTCGTTCCTGAAGGGCCGCGGCCTCGGCAAGACCTGTGCCCTCATCACGGACGGCCGCTTCTCCGGCGGTACGTCGGGCCTCTCCATCGGCCACGCCTCGCCGGAGGCGGCATCGGGCGGCACGATCGCGCTCGTCTCGGACGGCGACCGGATCAGGATCGACATCCCGAACCGTTCCATCGAACTCCTCGTCCCCGAAGCCGAACTGGCCACCCGCCGCGAGGCCCTGAACGGCGTCTACGCGCCGAAGAACCGCGAGCGCAAGGTCTCGGCCGCCCTGCGCGCCTACGCGGCGATGGCGACGAGCGCGGACCGGGGCGCCGTGCGCGACGTCTCCAAGCTCGGCTGACCGGCCCGACCGCTCCACGGCCCTGGGCACCGGTCACCGACCGGCTCCCAGGGCCTCACCAGTCGGCGGGGCCGCGCCCGTCGACCGCGAAGACGGAACCGTCGGGGGACATTCCGTACATGGTCCGCCCGATGGCCACGGGAGCGGGCAGCGTCGAGGCGTACGTGAGCTTTCCCGCCCGCAGCCGGGGCCGGGTCTGGCCCAGCAGTGTTCCGCGCTCCGTGTCGACGGCCAGCAGCCTGCCGTCGGCCGCCGAGAAGCAGAGACGGTTCCCAGCGGCCAGTACGGGCGGTGAGGTGCGGCCCGCCGCGGTCTCCAGGCGCCAGAGCTCGGCCTTTCCGTCCCCCGTGCCCGTACCACCCGCGCTGCCGGTGTCCATGGCGAGCAGCGTGCCGCCCCGTGCGAGCAGATAGGCCGTGTCCCCGCCCATCACCACTTCCGGTTCGTTCATACGGAAGGGCAGCGCCAGCCGGGTGACCGCGCTGCGGGCCGGCTCGTAGCGGACGAGCGCCACGGTCTGTGCCTCCTCGTTCATGGCCGTCAGCACGAGCGCACCGCCCGGCGCGCCCACCGGGGTGAGCGTCCCGTCCAGCCGGTGCTGCCACGCGGTGCGGCCCGTAGCCGCTTCGAGGGCCGTGACCAGGGTCGTGGCGCCGTCGGCCGCGTGCTCGAAGGCGTACGCGAGCCCGGACCCCTCGTCGTGGAGCGCGTAGTCGGGCCGCAGATGCCCGGGCACCGCCCGCGCCCAGCGGGACTCCCCGGTCCTGCCGTCCAGCCCTTCGGCGGTGCCGTCCTCCCGGGTCACCAGCAGCGTGTCCCCCGCGGAGAAGGGGACACCGAGGTACGTGGACAGGTCCGCGTCCCACAGCTCCCGGCCCGTGTCCGCGTCGTACACCCGGAGCCTTTCGCCGGGGTCGGAGGCGTGGACGACGCCGATCGGCAGCGTGCCCACCGACGGCGCTTCCCCGGAGGACTCGCGGTGGGACCAGGCCACCCGGCCGTCCACGGGATCGAGCAGCGCCGTCCCGAATCCGGCAGCCGCGCAGTACAGCCCACCGGCGGAGCCACCGGACCCCGGAGCCGCGCCGACTTCCGAACAGACCGGCGTGGACCCGCCCGGCGAGGGAATCGGCGTCACCCATGGCTCGAACGCAGCAGGGACCCCTTCCCTGCCGTTCCCCGCCCCCACCGAATCGCCCGGAGGCCCGTCCCCGCCCCTGAGCCCGACCGCAGCCGCGCCCCCGGCGGCCAGGACGAGCAGCGCCGCACCTGCCGCCGCCCATCGAGACCGTCGGACCCCGCCCTTCCAGGGCCGCGCGGACCCGGAACCGGACCCGGAGCCCGCACCGGGCGCCCGTACATGCGTAGCCGTCTCCGAGCCCGAGCCCGAGCCCGAATCCGGGCCCGCCCCCGGCACCAGCGCCTGCGCCGGCCCGTGCGCCGGGGCCGCCCGCCGCTGCGCGGGTATGAACGCGGCGGCCTCGTACGACGGAGGGTGCAGCGCGAGCGCCGCCATGATCTCGTCCGGAGTGGGCCGTTCCGCCGGGTCCTTGGCCAGACACCTGGCGACCAGCGGCGACAGATCCGCCGGCACCCCGGCGAGGTCGGCCTCGTCGTGCACCACCTGGTACGCCACGATGTACGGACTGTCCGAGTCGAAGGGCCCCCGGCCGGTCGAGGCGTGGACCAGCACCGCACCCAGGGCGAACACGTCCGCCGCGGGCCCGACCTCGCGCGGCCGCTGGAACTGCTCGGGAGCCATGTACGGCGGCGAGCCGATCAGCTTCCCCGTCTCCGTACGCAGATCACTGTCGTACGGACGGGAGATCCCGAAGTCGATGACCTTGGGCCCCGCGTCGGAGAGCAGCACGTTGCTCGGCTTGAGATCGCGGTGGATGACCCCGGCCCGGTGGATGTCGCGCAGTGCCTCGGCCAGGCCCGCGGTGAGCCTGCGGAGCTCGGCGGGTGCCATCGGCCCGTTCCGCTTCACCTGTTCGGAGAGCGTCGGACCGGGCACGTACAGCGTTGCCATCCAGGGCAGCGCGGCGGTCGGATCGGCATCGACGACCGGGGCGGTGAACGCGCCGCTGACCCGTCGGGCCGCCGCCACCTCCTGCCGGAAACGTGCCCGGAACTCCGGGTCCGCCGCATGCTGCCGGTGCACGATCTTCACCGCGAGCTGGAGTCCGGAGGGGGAGCGCGCCAGGTGCACCACACCCATGCCGCCCGCTCCCAGACGTGCCTCAAGTCGGTACTGCCCGGCGTACTCAGGATGCTCCGCTTCCGGATCGAATCCGGTCCCTCGCAGCGGCGGCATCGCCCACCCCCGTGTGTTCGTGCGCAAGCGCGACGCACGGAGCCTAGTCGATGGTGTGTGCGATCGGCGTGGGGCTTGTTAGCCTGCGCGTCGCACGGATCGTTTCCAACGGGGGAGGGCCATATGGCCATGGAAGAGAACGCCACAGTGGAGAGCGCGACACTCGCGTCGGACGGCGTGACGCGCTATCCGATCGCACCGGGACACCGGGTCAACGTCCGGCGCGGACCGGGTACCAAGTACGGCATCGTCCGGACGCTTCCGTACGGAATGAGCGTCCCGGTCTACTGCCAGAAGCCGGGGGAGTGGATCGCCGGTCCCTACGGCACCACCAACCTCTGGGACAACATCGCCGACGGCGAGTTCGTCTCGGACGCGTACGTCAGGACGGGCAGTGACGGGTACGTCGCCCCGCGCTGCGACTGACCGGACTGACCGGACTGACCGAACGGACCGAACGGGAAGCCACGCGCCGGAGCTGACGGGTACCGGCGCCGCACGGGGATAATCGACCCCGTGAGCGAGAACAGCGAAACACCCGGTCCCAGCCCCGAGCACGCCGGTTCCACCGTGGCCGGCCCGCAGCCCGAGCCCATCCGTTTCTTCGGCACGACCTGGGTCGGCCACGACGGCGGTTACGGGCTGCGGCGGGCCGGCGTCGCCGTCGGCTCGCTCGCCGCGGCCGTCGCCGCCTGCTTCGTACTCCGCTTCGCCTACCAGGGTCTGGAGATCGCGGACGTCGGCAGCTTCGTCGGCCTGCTCGTCGTCCTGATGTTCGCGATCTGCAGCGCGATCGCCTTCCGCAAGACCTGGGAGGGCTTCGGACGCAGGCCCGAGGACCCGGCCCGCGAGGACAATCTGCGCGGCCTCAAGTCCATCGGTTTCATCGGCTCGCTGCTCGCCTACTTCTTCCGCTCGCTCACGGAAGCCCCGGGCGAGAAGCTGCGGCGTACGGAGTACGAGACCGCGCTCGCCCGGTACGCGAAGCGCCGCTCGACCCGCACGGGAAACCCGGCGGCCCGCAAACGCCCCAAGCGCAGGTAGCCCACGCGGCACCCCCGGACCGGCCGGCCGACCCCCGACACCCGCCCGCCGCACCCGGACCGGCCGGCCGCTACCCGCCGGGCACCACGCCCACGCCCGCCCGCCGCACCCGGACACCCGCCGCACGCGCCCCGGCCCACGCCTCCAGCGCCGCCGCGCACGCGTGGTCGGTGTGCCGCAGCCCAATCAGGTCCAGCTCCACAGCCCGGTCGCGCGGCAGAGCCTCCAGCGCGTCGAGCAGCTTGGGCAGCCGGAGGAAGGTCGCGTTGCCCACCACCCGTACCCGGACAGCGCCGCCCGCCTGCTCCACGCCCGCCACCTCTACATGCACATGACTCGTGTCCCACGCGGTCTTGGCGACGGCCAGCAGCAGCCCGGCCACCACCCCCTCGAAGAGGCTCGTGGCCACGACCGTCCCGGCCGTCGCCCCCAGCACCAGCGCCTCACCGCGATGCTCGCGCCACAGCGGCCCCAAGGCCCGTACGGGTACGAGCTTGCAGCCCGCGTGGACGAGCACCCCCGCCAGCGCCGCCAGGGGGATCACGCCCAGGGCCGACGGCAGGGCGGCGACGAACACCAGGAGCCACACCCCGTGCAGCACCCGTGATGCCTTGGTCCGCGCCCCCGCCTGCACATTGGCGGAACTCCGCACGATCACGGCGGTCATCGGCAGCGCACCCAGCGCCCCGCACACCGCGTTCCCCGTGCCCTGAGCGATCAGCTCCTTGTCGTAGTCCGTGCGCTTCCCGTCGTGCAGCCGGTCCACGGCCGCCGCGCAGAACAGCGATTCCGCCGAAGCGATCAGCGCGAACGCGAGCACCGTGCCGATCACGCCCGCCTCCATGAGCTTGGCCCAGTCGCCGGGTCCCGGAAGCCGCACGGCGTCGAGCAGCCCGCTCACCTCCACCCGGCGCACCGGCAGTCCGAACAGCGCCGTCGCCCCGGCCGCGAGCCCCACCGCGACCAGCGGAGCGGGCACGATCCGCGCGGCCCGTCGCCACTTCGGCCACACGATCAGGACGACGACGGTCCCCACGCCCACCGCGACGGCGGAGCCCGTTCCGTCCGTACCGAACAGCAGACCGGGCAGACCGGTGAGCTTCTGGGCCATGGACCCGGGAGCCGTCGCGTCCGCGAGTACGTACAGCTGCCCTGCGACGAGTACGAGCCCGATGCCCGCGAGCATCCCCTCCACCACGGACACCGATACAGCCCGGAACCACTGCCCGAGCCGCATCAGCCCCAGCACCACCTGCACCACACCGGCGGCCAGCACGAGAACCCCGAGGGCGCCGATCCCGTACAGGTGAACCGCTTCGTAGACCAGCACGGTCATTCCGGCAGCCGGCCCGCTGACCTGGAGGCTGCTGCCCGGGAGCACACCGGCGACCAGCCCCCCGACGATCCCGGTGATCAGCCCGAACTCGGCCGGTACCCCGGAGGCCACGGCCACGCCCACGCAGAGCGGCAGGGCCACGAGGAAGACGACGAGCGAAGCGGTGAAGTCGGCGCGGGAGACCGGATAGCCACGCACAGAAAAGGCACCTCCATCGGCGGAAGCATCAAGGACGACAGGCAGGAGATGCGTCGGAAGTGGGCCCTGAGCGGTGAAAACGATTCTCCTTCACGGAAGCCGACCATCGGGCCCGCAAGGCGGAGCATCGGACGCGCAAAGGAGTGAATTGCTCGTTCCGTTCACGCCCCCACCGTCCGCACCCCGCGCGCACCTGCCCGGTCCCTTGACGGGAGGCGGGGCCGCAGCCAAAATTCATCACATGATGAATTATCTGTCCACGGACAGCCCCGAACCACGCCGGGAACCAGCCCCACCCGCCCCGGCTCCCGCCATCGAGGCCCGCGCCCTCACCGTCGTTCGAGGCGACCGCACCGTCCTGCGCGGCCTCGGCTTCACCGTCGAACCCGGCAGGATCACCGGACTCCTCGGCCCTTCCGGCTGCGGCAAATCCACGCTCATGCGCGCCGTCGTCGGCACCCAGGCCAAGGTCACCGGAACCCTCGACGTCCTCGGCCACCCGGCCGGCCACCCCGCGCTCCGCGCACGCGTCGGTTACGTCACCCAGGCCCCGTCCGTCTACACCGACCTCACCGTCCGGCAGAACCTGGACTACTTCGCGGCCGTCCTCCAGCCCGGCCGCCACCACCGCGACGCCCGCGGGCAAGCCGTCACCCGAGCCATCGACGACGTCGACCTCGCCTCCCACGCGGACGCCCTCGCCGGCACACTCTCCGGCGGTCAGCGCAGCCGCGTGTCCCTCGCAGTCGCCCTCCTCGGCACGCCCGAGCTCCTGGTACTCGACGAACCGACCGTCGGCCTCGACCCCGTCCTGCGCCGCGACCTGTGGAACCTCTTCCACACGCTCGCCGCCGAGCGGGGCACGACGATCCTCGTCTCCTCCCACGTCATGGACGAGGCCGAGCGCTGCCACCGGCTCCTCCTGATGCGCGAGGGCGAGATCCTCGCCGACGACACCCCCGCGGCCCTGCGCACCGACACCGGCGCCGACACCGTCGAGGCAGCCTTCCTCCACCTGGTCGACCAGGCATCCGCGACCGCCACCCGCCAGGAGACGACCCGATGAACACCGCAGGCCCCCGCGCCCTGACCCCCGCCCGCACCGTCGCCACGGCCGCCCGCGTCCTGCGCCAGCTCCGTCACGACCCCCGCACCATCGCGCTGCTGCTGCTCATCCCGGTCCTGATGATCACGCTGCTCCGGTACGTCTTCGACGGCAGTCCGCGGACCTTCGACTCCATCGGAGCCTCGCTGCTCGGCATCTTCCCGCTGATCACGATGTTCCTGGTGACCTCGATCGCCACCCTGCGCGAACGCACATCCGGCACCCTCGAACGCCTCCTCGCCATGCCGCTCGGCAAGGGCGACCTGATCGCCGGCTACGCCCTGGCCTTCGGCGCGGTCGCCGTCGCCCAGTCCCTCCTGGCCACCGCGCTCTCCGTCTGGGTACTGGGCCTCGACGTCACCGGCTCACCCTGGCTGCTGCTCCTGGTCGCCCTGCTCGACGCCCTGCTCGGCACGGCCCTCGGCCTGTTCGTCTCCGCGTTCGCCGCATCCGAGTTCCAGGCCGTCCAGTTCATGCCGGCCGTGATCTTCCCGCAGCTGCTCCTCTGCGGCCTGTTCACCCCGCGGGACCAGATGGCCCCCGCCCTCGAATGGATCTCGAACATCCTGCCCATGTCGTACGCCGTCGACGGAATGAACCAGGTCCTCCTCCACACCGACATCACCGCCGACTTCGTCCGCGACATCCTCGTCGTCGCAGGCTGCGCGCTCCTCGTCCTCTGCCTGGGCGCGGCCACCCTCCGCCGCCGCACGGCCTGACGGCCCGATGCGAGGATGACGCCGAGAACGACGAACAGCGCACCGCCCGGAGGGTGACCCCATGACCCAGACAGTCGCAGTCCTCGGCACAGGCAAGATCGGCGAGGCCCTGCTCAGTGGCATGATCCGGGCGGGCTGGCGCCCGGCCGACCTCCTCGTGACCGCACGCCGCTCGGAGCGCGCGGAAGAACTCCGCACCAGGTACGGCGTCGAACCGGTCAGCAACGCCGAAGCCGCCAAGAGCGCCGACACCCTCATCCTCGCGGTCAAGCCGCAGGACATGGACAAGCTCCTCGACGAACTGGCCCCCCACCTCACGGCCGACCGCCTGGTCATCAGCGCCGCGGCGGGCATCACGACCGCGTTCATCGAGGAACGCCTCGCCGCGCACACCCCGGTAGTACGCGTCATGCCGAACACCCCAGTCCTGGTGGACGAGGGCATGTCCGTCATCTCCGGAGGCAGCGACGCCACCCCGGGGCATCTCGCCCACACCGAGGAGATCTTCGGCAGCGTGGGCAAGACCCTCCGCGTGCCCGAATCGCAGCAGGACGCCTGCACGGCGCTCTCCGGCTCGGGCCCCGCGTACTTCTACTTCCTCGTCGAAGCGATGACCGACGCCGGAATCCTCCTCGGCCTGCCCCGCGCCCAGGCCCACGACCTGATCGTGCAGGCCGCCATCGGGGCCGCGGTCATGCTCCGCGACAGCGGCGAACACCCGGTCAAGCTCCGCGAGGCCGTTACCAGCCCCGCCGGCACCACCATCAGCGCCATCCGGGAACTGGAGAACCACGGCGTACGAGCCGCCCTCATCGCCGCCCTGGAAGCAGCCCGCGACCGCAGTCGCGAGCTGGCCACCGGCAACGGCTGACCGTCACCCCACAGCCGCCACCAGCTCCGCACTCCGGACCACCTGCGCGAACCCACCGCCGTGCAACGACACGGCGGTGGCCCGCATGAGCTCCTCGGCACCGAGCGTCCACCCCCAGGGCCCCGCCCCGTCGAAGGTGTACGTGGCATCCAGCGCGAAGAACACCTCGTACCCGAGATTCCCGCCCATCCGCGCCGTCGTCTCCGCGCACATATTGGTCTGGATCCCGGCCACGACGATCTGCCGCACGCCGCCCTCCCGCAGCCAGGAATCCAAGTCGGGTGCCCCGTAGAAGGCGGAGTTCACACTCTTCGTCACGAAGAGCTCGGGCCCGCCCCCCTTACCCCGGCGCTCCTCCACATAGCTCTTGAAGTCGTTCCCGGGATACCCCACCCGCAGCGGCGAACCGGGCTGGGCCGAGTCATGCCGTACGAAGACGACGGGCCGCCCACTCGTCTGCCAGGCATCGATCAGCCCGGCGATGTTCCGATCGGCCCCGGGATTGTTCCGAGGCCCCCAGTACGCCTCCTCCTCGAACCCTTCCTGCACGTCCACCACAACCAGCGCCGCGTTCTCCGAAATCTCCATGTCCCGATCCTGTGCCCCTGCCAGCCGCCCGCCCAGAGCCACAAAAGCCATCGATCGATGCTTTACTGCCAGGGTGGCCGCCACGACGCGCATCGCGCTCCTCGCCTTCCCCGGGATCAGAGCCTTCGACGTCTCCGTCATCACGGAGGTATGGGGGGTGGACCGCACCGACCGCGGCGTACCCCCCTTCGACCTGCGCCGCACAGCAGCACACCCCGCCCCCATCCCGCTCCGCGGCGGCCTCACCCTCACCCCGGACCGCACCCTCGCCTGGCTGCCCCGCGCCGACCTGGTCGTGGTCCCCGGACTCGACGATCACGTGACACCCGCCCCGGCCCCGGTCCTCGACGCACTCCGCCGCGCCAACGCCGCAGGCACCCCGATCGCGGCGCTCTGCGGAGGAGCGTTCACCCTGGCCCAGGCGGGCCTGCTGGACGGCCGCCAGGCAGTCACCCACTGGAACCTCACCCGCCTCCTGCGCACCTACCACCCTCACGTCACGGTGGTCCAGGACGCCCTGTTCCTCCATGACGACAACATCTGGACCTCGGCCGGCACCGCAGCCGGTATCGACCTCTGCCTCCATCTGGTGCGTACGACCCACGGCGCCGAGGCCGCGGCCACGATCGCCCGCTCGATGGTCACGGCCCCGTTCCGCACCGGAACCCAGGCCCAGTTCATCGAGCACCCCACGCCTCATACCGACCGCGACGCCGACACCCTCGCCTCGGTACGCGCCCACGCCCTGGCCCACCTGGCCGAACCCCATACGGTCGCGACCCTGGCCGGCCGCGCCGGTATGTCCCCGCGCTCCTTCGCCCGGCACTTCCAGGCGACCACGGGCACGACACCCTTGCGCTGGCTGATCACCCAGCGCATCGCCGCAGCCCAGAAGCTCCTGGAACGCACGGATCTCCCCCTCCCCGAAGTGGCCCGCCGCACGGGCTTCGGCAGCGAGATCACCATGCGCCAGCGCTTCGCGACACACCTCTCCACCAGCCCCCGCGACTACCGCCTGGCCTTCCACGACTCCGTGCCACGGCCGGGGGTTGACACTCCCCGCACAGATCCGTAGTGTGCTCCGAGTTGTCCGACGTGAGCGCCGACCCCGGTCGGTCCCCGGACAGCCATTCCGCAGGAACCACGTCAAGCGAGCGACAGCTGTCGCACCGCTTTCTGTGCGCATTTGCGAAATGAGGAATCCGCGTTCGAACGAGCGTGACCCGATTAGCGTCGGGGCCCGGGATTCGCTAAAGTCTCACTCGTCGGAACGGCCCAACAGCCGGGAAGACAAGCCCACTGACTGGGAATCAGGCCCGAAAGGATCTGATAGAGTCGGACTCGCCGGAAAGGGAAACGCGAAAGCGACGAACTGGAAAGCACAGTAAAAATTCTCCTGCTCCGCAGGGGGCCGCTTCGACCGGGAATCGGACACGAAAGAGTCTGATAGAGTCGGAAACGCAAGAACGAAGGGAAGCGCCCGGAGGGCCCCGGTGAAACGGGACC
>NZ_JBHXQO010000072.1:0-26299 GCF_042717135.1 Streptomyces sp. NPDC058620 | reverse complement strand
GTACTGCAGGGGGGACCCTGTGGGAGAGTAGGACGCCGCCGAACAATTATTCCGGGAAAGCCCCGTACCGCAAGGTACGGGGCTTTTCTGCGTTCGTGGCATGAATGGGGTGGGTGACCCGTGGTCCGATGTCCAACGGTCCCCGTTTCCTGTGCCCCGCGCCGCTGCCGGCGTTCCGGCACTGTGATCGACGGGTTTTGCATACCTCCGAACTCGGGGTATGCTTTAGCTCGTTGCCGCAGGGCAGCAAGGCCCCAATAGCTCAGTCGGTAGAGCGTCTCCATGGTAAGGAGAAGGTCTGCGGTTCGATTCCGCATTGGGGCTCAGTAATAGAATAGGCCCCCGCCATCGACGGGGGCCTATTCGCTGTCTAGACGGTGTGTGGCTCGGGCACCCTCATAGCGAGGATGGCCATGTCGTCGGATGCGGGCTCGGCGGCGAAGCGCTCGACGGCCCGGAGAATGCGTGCGGCCACCGCGCCGGCCGTGAGGCCCGTGCACGTGGCCAGGACCTCGGCCAGGCCGTCGTCACCGAGCATGCGCGCACCTTCGCGGCGTTCGGTGACGCCGTCGGTGACGCACAGCAGGACGTCGCCCGGGTCGAGGGTGATCTCCTGCTCGTACAGCTCCAGGTCCTCGATGACGCCGAGCAGGGGCTGAGGCTCCGCGGCTGCCACGACCGAACCGTCCTGCCGCAGACGCAGCGGCAGCGGATGACCCGCGCACACCACCTTCAGGAGCGCGCTGCCGTCCTCCTGGGGCCACAGCTCCCCGTACAGGAGGGTGAGGAAGCGGCTGCGGGTGCCCTCGTCCAGGATGGCCGCGTTCAGGCGCTCCAGGACCGCGGGGCCGGTGAAGCCCTCACGTGCCAGCAGGCGCAGGGCGTGCCGGGCCAGGCCCGTGACAGCCGCCGCCTCGGGGCCCGTACCGCAGACGTCACCGATGGCGAAGCCGTAGGCGCCGTCATGGATCGGGAAGACGTCGTAGAAGTCGCCCCCGACCTCGTTGCCCTCGCCGGCCGCGCGGTAGATGACCTCGATCTCGACGTTGGGCACGTCGGGCAGGCCCGGGGGCAGCAGGCTGCGCTGGAGCGACTGGCTGATGGCCATGCGCTCCGAGTAGAGGCGGGCGTTGTCGAGGGCCAGTGCGGCCCGGCGGGAAAGGTCCTCGGCCAGTTCCAGGATCTCCTGGCGGAAGTGGTCGTCGGAGGGCTTGCCCAGGGTGAGCATGCCGATGACGCGGTTGCGGGCGACCAGGGGGAGCACCACCGTCTCGCCGCCCACCGCGGAGGCCGTGGCCAGAATGGTGCGTGTCGCCATCCCCATGCTCAGGGGTGCGTCGCGGTCCAGGCTGCGCATGGACGTGCTGAGGGCCGCCTGGTGGGCGGCTTCCGACGGGGCGGACCAGACGCGGGCTCCAGGGGCCGGTACGGGGTCCGGTGGGGCGATTTTGGAGAGCAGGGCCTTGAGGCCGTCGATTCGCTCCTCGTCCTCGTGGAGGACGTAGGAGAGGTACGGCTCCGAGGACTGGTCCGCGATCGTGTAGACGGCGCACCAGGTGGCCAGGGTGGGGACCGTCATCTGGGCCATCAGCGCCAGCGTCTGGTCCCGGTCGAGGGTGCCTGCGAGCAGGTCGGACGCCTCGACGAGGAAGGACAGGGAACCGCGGCGCAGCCGTTCCAGCTCGCCGAGGCGGGCGGACTCGACGGCCAGCGCGATGCGGTCAGCGGCGAACTGGAGGCGCAGTGCCTCCTCGTTGGAGTAGCGGCCGGGTGCTTCGGCGGCGACGCCGAGGGAGCCGGTGAGGCGTCCCTCGACCTTCAGCGGCACCGTGACGACGGACCGCATGCCGGTGTCGATGAGCAGCGGGACGGCGCCGGGCACTGCCGTGAGGTCTTCGTGGACCGCGGGCATTCTGGCGGAGCCGTATCTTCCGGTGCCGGCCTCGACGGGGACCCGGGCGAAGCGCTGGCGGGCCGAGGGGAGGCCGGTCGTGGCCCGTACTTCGAGTTCCGTCTCGTCGTCGGTGGCGAGCAGCAGGAAGGCCGAGTCGGCGTCGAGCATGTCGCGCGCCCGCTCCACCGTGCGCTGGAGCAGCCCGTCGAGGTCGTCGGGGGCGGGGGAGCCGATGAAGACCTCGAAGGGGTCCGTGGCCCGGCTCTCTTTGCCCGTATCGGTGACCGGTGTGCGTACGGGGGACTGGAGCACGGCACGTTCGTAGTCGCGGACGAGGAGGCAGACCGTCGACGGTTCGCCCTGGGTGTCGCGGACTCGTAGGTGCGAGGCGTAGACCGGGATGACGCGGCCGTCGGCGCCTCGGAATCCGTAACTGCCCTCCCAGCGGGAGAGCTGGAGTGCGTCGGCGATGCCGGTGCTGGTGCCGGGGGTCTGCGGCCAGGCCGCGAAGTCGGTGAGCTGCTTGCCCGTGACCTGGTCGGCGGGGTAGCCGAAGAGGAAGGCTGCGTCGTCGTTCCACGCGGTGACGGCGCCAGTGCTGTCGATCTGGACGACGGCCACACGTACCCGTTCATCCGTGACGGGAAGCAGGGCCGTGGGCAGGAGGGGGCCCGCGGAGCGGATGCCGACGGGGCGTTCGGGCAGGTCGAGTTGGAACCAGACGTGTTTGTGCGTGGGCGTGTACTCGACGCCCCAACGGGACGCCAGGGCCGCGCAGAGCATCAGGCCGCGACCGCTCTCGCGCTCCGGACTGGTGTCCATGACGGAGCCCCGGAGAGGGATCTCCCGCTCGGGGTAGTGGTCGGAGACCTCGATGCGTACGCCGTCCTCCGTGCGCAGGCACAGGACGTCCGCCGCGGTTCCCGCGTGCACGACGGCGTTGGTGACGAGTTCGCTGGTGAGGACGACTGCGTCGTCGACGACGTCGGTGTATCCCCATCCCTGGAGCGTGTCACGGACGAAGGCGCGGGCGGTCGCGACCGAGCGCCCGACCGGGTCGAAGGTGGCGGCCGCGCGCGCGGTGATCACAGCACTCCCCATATAGTGTCTCGTCGCTTCCCCGAGTCCTGTGCCCGATTCTTGCCGCTTCGATTCGCCTAGCCAGGCTAGACGCTCGCCCACGGTCCCGTGTACACGAGGGCCGACTTCGGTACGGAGGACGTCTGGTAGACGTGCGCGGGCGCACAACTATGGGCTTCGGGAGGCAGGAGGGGGGCAACCCCGGGAGGTTCCACCCCGACCGGTTCCGGCCTGGTACGTTTCAACGATTTGACGTCCGCATGGTCACCCGTCGACGGTGTCCTGTGGCGGTGAGCCAAACAAGAACAGGGCAAGCTTCCGATAGACCTGAGCGAAACGGTCAACCCCTGCGGGAGGGACACGGTGGAGTCTGGCGTGGCGGCGCGGGGTTCAGGCACGCGCACAAAAGGCGGACAGTCCGTGAAGAAACAGCGCAATGGGACCATTGATGTGGACGCGGCAGCTCTGAACCGACTGCTCGCGGCCCTCGTGGCGATGCGGGACGGCAACTTCCGCAGGCGGCTGACCGTCTCCGGCGACGGCGTGCTGACCGAGATCGCGGCGGTCTTCAACGAGGTCGCGGACCGGAATCTGCACCTCACGGGTGAACTGGCACGTGTACGTCGTGTGGTCGGACGTGAGGGGAAGCTCACCGAGCGTCTGGAGACGGGGGCCTGCGAGGGTTCCTGGGCGGCTGCCATCGACGCGTCCAACGAGCTCGTGGACGATCTGGCGCGGCCGGTCTCGGAGGTCGGGCGGGTGCTTTCGGCGGTCGCCGACGGTGACCTCGAGCAGCGTATGGAACTGCGGTCGCACACGACCGACGAGACCGTACGGCCGCTGCGCGGTGAGTTCCTGAAGGTCGCCCGCACGGTCAACAACCTCGTCGACCAGCTGTCGGCGTTCACCGAGCAGGTGACGCGGGTCGCGGTCGAGGTGGGTACCGAGGGCAAACTGGGCGGGCAGGCCCAGGTGCGCGGTATGTCCGGTTCGTGGAAAGACCTCACGGATTCCGTGAACACCATGGCGTACCGGCTGACCGCGCAGGTGCGTGACATCGCTCTCGTGACGACGGCGGTCGCCAAGGGCGATCTGTCGCGGAAGGTCACCGTTCATGTGGCCGGCGAGATGCTCCAGCTGAAGAACACCGTCAACACGATGGTGGACCAGCTGTCGTCGTTCTCCTCCGAGGTGACCCGGGTCGCGCGTGAGGTGGGCACGGAGGGGGAGCTGGGCGGTCAGGCCACGGTGCCGGGTGTGGCCGGGGTGTGGAAGGACCTCACCGACTCCGTCAACACGATGGCCGGGAACCTGACCTCCCAGGTGCGCGGTATCGCAGAGGTGACGACCGCGGTCGCCAATGGTGACCTGTCCCAGAAGGTCACGGTGAGCGCGCGCGGCGAGGTCGCGCAGCTGGCCGAGACCATCAACCAGATGACCGAGACGCTGCGGACCTTCGCGGACGAGGTCACCCGGGTGGCCAGCGAGGTCGGTGGCGAGGGTCTGCTCGGCGGGCAGGCCCAGGTGCCGGGTGCGGCGGGGACGTGGAAGGACCTCACCGACTCGGTGAACACGGTCTTCCGGAACCTGACGACCCAGGTGCGCGACATCGCGCAGGTGACCACCGCGGTGGCCAGCGGTGACATGACGCAGAAGGTCACCGTCGATGTGGCCGGCGAGATGCTGGAGCTGAAGAACACCGTCAACACGATGGTGGACCAGCTTCAGTCCTTCGGTTCGGAGGTCACCCGGGTCGCCCGGGAGGTCGGCGTCGAGGGCCGTCTCGGCGGGCAGGCGGAGGTGCCGGGTGCGGCGGGGACGTGGAAGGACCTCACGGACTCGGTGAACACGGCGTTCCGGAACCTGACGGGTCAGGTGCGGGACATCGCGCAGGTGACCACGGCGGTCGCGAACGGTGATCTGTCGCAGAAGGTCACCGTCGATGTGGCCGGCGAGATGCTGGAACTGAAGAACACCGTCAACACGATGGTGGCGCAGCTGTCGTCGTTCGCCGACCAGGTGACCCGGATGGCGCGGGACGTGGGTACGGAGGGCCGCCTGGGCGGCCAGGCGCGGGTCGACGGTGTCTCCGGTACGTGGAAGGAGCTCACCGACTCCGTCAACTTCATGGCGGGGAACCTGACCTCCCAGGTGCGTCAGATCGCGCAGGTGACCACGGCGGTGGCCCGGGGTGACCTCTCGCAGAAGATCGATGTGGACGCCCGGGGCGAGATCCTGGAGCTGAAGAACACCATCAACACGATGGTGGACCAGCTCTCCGCCTTCGCCGAGCAGGTGACCCGGGTGGCCCGTGAGGTGGGCACGGACGGGCGGCTCGGTGGTCAGGCGCAGGTGCCCGGTGTGGCAGGTGTGTGGCGTGATCTGACCGATTCGGTGAACGGCATGGCGGGGAACCTCACCGCTCAGGTCCGTAACATCGCCCAGGTCGCCACGGCGGTGGCCCGGGGTGACCTGTCGCAGAAGATCGATGTGGACGCCCGGGGCGAGATCCTGGAGCTGAAGAACACCCTCAACACGATGGTGGACCAGCTGTCCAACTTCGCCGAGCAGGTGACCCGGGTCGCCCGTGAGGTCGGTACGGAAGGCATCCTGGGCGGTCAGGCCGAGGTGCAGGGTGTGTCCGGTACGTGGAAGGACCTCACCCAGTCCGTCAACGGCATGGCGAACAACCTGACCATGCAGGTCCGCAACATCGCCGAGGTCACGACCGCGGTGGCCAAGGGCGACCTGTCCAAGAAGATCACCGTTGACGCCAAGGGCGAGATCCTGGAACTGGTGACGACCGTCAACACGATGGTCGACCAGCTGCTGAACTTCGCCGACGAGGTGACCAGGGTCGCCCGTGAGGTGGGTACCGAGGGCATCCTCGGCGGTCAGGCCCGGGTGCGCGGTGCGACGGGCATCTGGAAGGACCTCAGCGACAACGTCAACCTGATGGCCAACAACCTGACCAGTCAGGTGCGCAACATCTCGCGGGTCTCGTCCGCGGTCGCCAATGGGGATCTGACGAAGAAGGTCACGGTCGAGGCGCGCGGCGAGGTCGCCGAGCTCGCGGACACCGTCAACACCATGGTGACGACGCTGTCCTCGTTCGCGGACGAGGTGACGCGTGTGGCGCGTGAGGTGGGTACGGAGGGCGAGCTGGGCGGTCAGGCACGCGTCCCGGGCGTTTCCGGTACGTGGAAGGACCTCACCGAGTCGGTGAACTCGATGGCGTCGAACCTGACGGGTCAGGTGCGGCAGATCGCGACCGTCACGACGGCCATCGCCAAGGGCGATCTCACCAAGAAGATCGACATCGACGCGCGTGGTGAGATCCAGGAACTGAAGAACACCATCAACACGATGGTGGACCAGCTGTCGTCGTTCGCCGAACAGGTGACCAGGGTGGCCCGCGAAGTGGGTACCGAGGGGCAGTTGGGCGGCCAGGCCCGGGTCCGGGACGTGGACGGCACCTGGCGCGACCTCACCGAGTCGGTGAACGAGATGGCCGGGAACCTCACCCGGCAGGTGCGTGCCATCGCGGCCGTCGCCACCGCGGTGACCCGTGGTGATCTCAATCTCAAGATCGATGTGGACGCCGCCGGCGAGATCCAGGTCCTGCAGGACAACATCAACACCATGATCGCGAACCTGCGCGACACCACCCTGGCCAACAAGGAGCAGGACTGGCTCAAGGGCAACCTCGCCCGGATCTCGGGTCTGATGCAGGGCCGCCGCGATCTGGACGACGTGGCGTCGCTGATCATGAGCGAGCTGACTCCGGTGGTCTCGGCCCAGCACGGTGCTTTCTTCCTGGCCATGACGCCCGGTGACACCGATGAGGTGGGTACGGACGGCGGCAGGGAGAGCTCGTACGTGCTGCGCATGCGCGGCAGTTACGGCTACTCGGCGGGTTCGATGCCGACGTCCTTCCGGCCCGGTGAGACGCTCATCGGGACGGCGGCCGAGGAGAAGCGCACGATCCAGGTGGACAACGTGCCGCCGGGCTACCTGAAGATCTCCTCCGGGCTCGGTGAGGCGCCGCCCGCGCATGTGATCGTGCTGCCGGTGCTCTTCGAGGGGAAGGTCCTCGGTGTGATCGAGCTGGCCTCGTTCCAGCCGTTCACGCACATTCAGCGGGACTTCCTCAACCAGCTCGCCGAGATGATCGCGACGAGCGTCAACACCATCAGCGTCAACACCAAGACGGAGAAGCTCCTCGAGCAGTCGCAGGAGCTGACCGAGCAGCTCCGGGACCGGTCGCAGGAGCTGGAGAACCGGCAGAAGGCCCTCCAGGCGTCCAACGCCGAACTGGAGGAGAAGGCCGAGCTGCTGGCCCAGCAGAACCGTGACATCGAGGTGAAGAACACCGAGATCGAGGAAGCCCGGCAGGTGCTGGAGGAGCGCGCCGAACAGCTCGCGGTCTCCATGCGCTACAAGTCCGAGTTCCTTGCGAACATGTCGCACGAGCTGCGCACGCCCCTCAACTCGCTGCTCATTCTGGCCAAACTGCTCGCGGACAACGCCGAGGGCAATCTCTCGCCGAAGCAGGTCGAGTTCGCCGAGACGATCCACGGGGCGGGTTCCGACCTGCTCCAGCTGATCAACGACATCCTCGATCTCTCGAAGGTCGAGGCGGGCAAGATGGACGTCAGCCCGACCCGGATCGCCCTGGTCCAGCTGGTCGACTACGTCGAGGCGACGTTCCGGCCGCTCACCGCGGAGAAGGGGCTCGACTTCTCCGTACGGGTGTCGCCGGAGCTTCCGGCCACGCTGCACACGGACGAACAGCGGCTTCTGCAGGTGCTGCGCAACCTCCTGTCCAACGCGGTGAAGTTCACCGACAGCGGGGCCGTCGAGCTGGTGATCCGGCCGGCCGGCGCCGATGTGCCCAACTCCATCCGGGAGCATCTGCTGGAGGCGGGGTCGCTGCGGGACGCGGATGCCGATCTGATCGCGTTCTCGGTCACCGACACCGGTATCGGGATCGCGTCCAGCAAGATGCTGGTGATCTTCGAGGCGTTCAAGCAGGCGGACGGGACGACCAGCCGCAAGTACGGCGGTACGGGCCTCGGCCTCTCCATCAGCCGCGAGATCGCCCGGCTGCTGGGCGGCGAGATCCATGCGGCGAGCGAGCCGGGCCGTGGATCCACCTTCACGCTCTATCTGCCGCTGCACGCGAGCGAACTGCCGCCGCAGGGTTACCCGCAGGTGGGGCCCGGCCCCATCGAGTCGCACGGCAACGCCGTCGAGAGCGGTCTGCGCCCGGAGGCGCCGGGCGGCCACGCGACCGGGGCGCGGCCGCCGCTGGGTGATCCTGCGGGCACTGCCGGGATGTTCCGGCGCCGGCGCAAGGCCCTGGGCGGGGCCGCTCGGCAGACCGCTCTGCCGGCCGGCGGGCAGGGTGCGGGTAGTGCCGATCACGAGGAGTGGGTGCAGGAAGCGCCGACGGGCCAGGAGGCGCAGGAGCCGCGGCGGACGTTCCGGTTCCACGGCGAGAAGGTGCTGATCGTCGACGACGACATCCGTAACGTCTTCGCGCTCACCAGCGTGCTGGAGCAGCACGGCCTGTCGGTGCTGTACGCGGAGAACGGCCGCGAGGGCATCGAAGTCCTGGAGCAGCACGACGATGTGACGGTCGTGCTGATGGACATCATGATGCCCGAGATGGACGGTTACGCCACGACGACGGCGATCCGCAGGATGCCGCAGTTCGCCGGGCTGCCGATCATCGCGCTCACCGCGAAGGCGATGAAGGGTGACCGGGAGAAGGCGATCGACTGCGGTGCTTCCGACTATGTCACCAAGCCGGTCGATCCTGATCACTTGCTGGCTGTCATGGAGCAGTGGATGCGCGGAGAGTGATGGACAATGGAGGGAATCACGATGAGTTGCTGATCGACTCTGTCTGAACGGGTGTGAGTACGGGGTATCCGGGGAACCTTCTGGTCTCCCACCGCGTTTTCGGTACGTGCACAGTGACATCGCGGTGACAGGGTGTGGTGACGGGCGGGGTGCGGCTACCATGACCGGCACAAGGACGGACGGCGTAAGGGAGTCGTCCCCTGGGGCGGCACCCGGTGCGATTCCGGGGCGAGGAGGACGGGCCATGGTGCAGAAGGCCAAGATCCTCCTGGTCGATGACCGGCCGGAGAATCTGCTGGCGCTGGAGGCCATCCTCTCTGCGCTCGATCAGACACTGGTACGGGCATCGTCAGGGGAGGAAGCGCTCAAAGCGCTGCTCACGGACGACTTCGCGGTCATTCTGCTGGACGTCCAGATGCCGGGCATGGACGGTTTCGAAACCGCCGCGCACATCAAGCGGCGGGAGCGGACCCGCGACATCCCGATCATCTTCCTCACCGCGATCAACCACGGTCCGCATCACACCTTCAGGGGGTATGCGGCCGGCGCGGTGGACTACATCTCGAAGCCGTTCGACCCCTGGGTGCTGCGCGCCAAGGTCTCGGTCTTCGTCGAGCTGTACATGAAGAACTGCCAGCTGCGCGAGCAGGCCGCGCTCCTGCGGCTCCAGCTCGAGGGCAGCGGCCACGCCGGCGCGGGCCACGAGAAGGAGCCGGCCGGTCTGCTGGCCGAACTCTCGGCGCGGCTCGCTGCCGTCGAGGAGCAGGCGGAAGCGCTTTCCAAGCAGCTCGACGACGAATCGGCGGACGCGGCGGCCGTGGCGACCGCGGCCCATCTCGAACGCAAGCTCACCGGCCTCCGGCGCGCGCTCGACGCGCTGGAACCGGGCACCGGCGGCTCCACGGCCGTACTGCCCTCGCAGGGCTGACGCCGCGGCCTCCAGCGGGCTCCGGCACCGGTACGGGGGCCGTGCGGCATGAACGCGCGTCAGTTTCCCGCCCCTGTACGGCGACACGGTCGGGTGAAGCAGTAGGCACACGTGTCCACTGGCGTCGACACCGGTAACCTCTGGCCCATGGCCTCACGTACGTCCGGCAAGGGTTCCCAGGGCACGGCGGGCACCGCGAAGCGCGTCGGCCGTACCCAGGGGCCGGCGAAAAAAGCCGCGCCCGCGAAGAAGTCCGCCGCGAAGAAGACCGCGCCGCCCAGGAAAGCGCCTGCCAGGAAGGTCGCGCCCAAACCCGCGCCGTCCCCGACCGGCGGCATCTACCGGCTCGTCCGGGCGATCTGGCTCGGGCTCGCGCACGGCGTCGGAGCGATGTTCCGGTCCATAGGGCGTGGCGCGAAGGGACTCGACCCCGCCCACCGCAAGGACGGTCTCGCCCTGCTGCTGCTCGGCCTCGCGCTGATCGTGGCAGCCGGTACCTGGTCGAATCTGCGCGGGCCCGTCGGCGATCTCGTCGAGATGCTGGTGACCGGTGCGTTCGGCCGGCTCGATCTGCTCGTACCGATACTGCTGGGTGCGGTCGCCGTACGGCTGATCCTGTATCCCGAGAGGCCCGAGGCCAACGGCCGCATCGTCATCGGTCTGTCCGCCCTCGTGCTCGGGGTGCTCGGACAGGTCCACATCGCCTGCGGCGCACCCGGCCGCGGGGACGGTACGGAAGCGATGCAGGACGCGGGCGGACTGATCGGCTGGGCCGCGTCCAAGCCGCTCATCTTCACCATGGGCGAAGTGCTCGCCGTGCCACTGCTCCTGCTCCTGACCGTCTTCGGGCTGCTGGTCGTCACGGCCACCCCGGTCAACGCCATTCCGCAGCGGCTGCGCCTGCTCGGCGTGAAGCTGGGCATCGTCGAGCCGGCGTACGAGCCGGGCGCGGAGGGCGGGGGCGACGACGACCGCTACGACGAGCAGTGGCGAGAAGCGCTGCCCGAGCGGTCGCGCCGCACCGCCCGCCGCTCCGAGGCGGACGCGGACTACGATCCCGATCACGCCGAGCCGGCCGCGCTCTCCAAGCGGCGAAGGCCGCGCAGGCCATCCGTGCAGCCCGCCATGAACCGCACCCTGGACGCCGTGGACGTCGCGGCCGCCGCAGCGGCGGCGCTCGACGGCGCGGTCCTCAACGGCATGCCGCCCTCGCCGATCGTCGCCGACCTGACGCAGGGCGTCTCCGTCGACCGCGACCGCACGGGCTCCGGTACGCCGGTGCCCGGGGCCCGCGAGGCCGTGCGGCCCCGGGCCGGGGAGCGGACCGGGTCGTCGTCCGGTGGTGTGCCCGATCTGACGAAGCCGGCCCCGGAGCGCTCCCAGACCCTGCCCGCCCGCGCCGAGCAGCTCCAGCTGTCCGGCGACATCACGTACTCGCTGCCCTCGCTCGACCTGCTGGAGCGCGGCGGGCCCGGCAAGACGCGCAGCGCCGCCAACGACGTGGTCGTGGCGTCGCTGACAAACGTGTTCACGGAGTTCAAGGTCGACGCGGCCGTCACGGGCTTCACGCGTGGCCCCACTGTCACGCGGTACGAGGTGGAACTCGGCCCGGCCGTCAAGGTCGAGCGGATCACCGCCCTCACCAAGAACATCGCGTACGCCGTCGCCAGCCCGGACGTCCGGATCATCTCGCCGATCCCCGGCAAGTCCGCCGTAGGCATCGAGATCCCCAACTCCGACCGTGAGATGGTCAACCTCGGCGACGTCCTGCGTCTCGCGGACGCGGCGGAGGACAACCACCCGATGCTGGTCGCACTCGGCAAGAACGTCGAGGGCGGCTACGAGATGGCCAACCTCGCGAAGATGCCGCACGTCCTGGTCGCGGGCGCGACCGGATCGGGCAAGTCCTCCTGCATCAACTGTCTGATCACCTCGGTCATGGTGCGGGCGACCCCGGACGACGTCCGCATGGTGCTGGTCGACCCGAAGCGGGTCGAGCTGACCGCGTACGAGGGCATCCCCCATCTGATCACCCCCATCATCACCAACCCGAAGAAGGCCGCCGAGGCGCTTCAGTGGGTCGTTCGGGAGATGGATCTGCGCTACGACGACCTCGCGGCGTACGGGTACCGGCACATCGACGACTTCAACCACGCCGTGCGCAACGGCAAGGCGAAGGCGCCCGAGGGCAGTGAGCGCGAGCTGTCGCCGTACCCGTATCTGCTGGTCATCGTCGACGAGCTCGCCGACCTCATGATGGTCGCGCCGCGTGACGTGGAGGATTCCATCGTCCGTATCACCCAGCTCGCCCGCGCCGCCGGAATCCATCTGGTGCTCGCCACGCAGCGGCCCTCGGTGGATGTCGTGACCGGTCTGATCAAGGCCAACGTGCCGTCCCGTCTCGCCTTCGCGACCTCCTCGCTCGCCGACAGCCGCGTCATCCTCGATCAGCCCGGCGCCGAGAAGCTCATCGGAAAGGGTGACGGACTGTTCCTGCCGATGGGGGCGAACAAGCCCACCCGTATGCAGGGGGCGTTCGTCACCGAGGACGAGGTGGCCGCCGTCGTCCAGCACTGCAAGGACCAGATGGCGCCGGTCTTCCGCGAGGACGTCGTCGTCGGTACCAAGCAGAAGAAGGAGATCGACGAGGACATCGGCGACGACCTGGACCTGCTCTGCCAGGCGGCCGAGCTCGTCGTCTCCACGCAGTTCGGGTCGACCTCGATGCTTCAGCGCAAGCTGCGGGTCGGTTTCGCGAAGGCGGGCCGGCTGATGGATCTGATGGAGTCGCGCAACATCGTCGGGCCGAGCGAAGGCTCGAAGGCCCGTGACGTGCTCGTGAAACCGGACGAGCTGGACGGGGTGCTGTCCATCATTCGGGGGGAAACCGCTTCGTAGGGGTTTCGTGGGCAACCGTTTCGGCCGGTCGTACGTCAAGTTGGGGTGAGGGAGGGAAGCATGTTCCGCTTCCTGCCCTGCCCGCGGGGCTGACCGGCGAACCCGATGGCCTACAAAGTCGTCCCTCCCGGTTGCCCCACCCTTTCGTACCCCCCCTAGACTGAACATCCAGCAGGTGGCTCACGCTCGAAAGGCGCCCACGTGTCCATCGGCAACTCCCCCGAAGACGACCGGCCTTCGATCGGTCGCGTGCTTCAGCAGACTCGTATCGCCGCAGGTCTGACGGTCGAGGAAGTCAGCAGCTCCACCCGGGTGCGCATCCCCATCGTGCACGCGATCGAGGAGGACGACTTCTCGCGCTGTGGCGGCGACGTCTACGCGCGCGGTCACATCCGTACGCTCGCCCGTGCCGTCGGTCTCGATCCGGACCCGCTCGTCGCTCAGTTCGACGACGAGCACGGCGGTCGTCCGGTTCCCACCCCCGCGGCGCCGCTGTTCGAGGCCGAACGCATCCGTTCGGAACCCCGGCGGCCCAACTGGACCGCGGCCATGGTCGCGGCCATCGTCGTCGTGGTCGGCTTCGTCGGCTTCACGCTGTTCAGCGGCGAGGACGAACGCCCGAGCACGGCTCAGGTCGCCGAGGGCTCGACACCCGACAAGTCCACTCCCAAGCCGACCACCACCAAGCCATCCGACCCCAAGCCCGTGCCTTCGGAGAGTGCCATCGCCGCAGCTCCGCGGGACAAGGTGACGGTCAAGCTCAGCGCCGTACAGGGCAAGAGCTGGATCTCCGCCAAGGACCACAACGGGCGGCTGCTCTTCGACGGGCTGCTGCTCCAGGGCCAGTCCAAGACCTTCCAGGACAAGGAGCGCATCGACCTCGTCCTCGGCGACGCCGGGGCGATCGAGCTCTTCGTGAACGGCAAGAAGGTCCAGGACCAGTTCGAGCCCGGACAGGTCGAGCGGCTCTCCTACACCAAGGGCGATCCCGAAGCGGGCTGATCCCCACCACCCGTTCCACCACGGTGAGCGCCCGGCACTCCTGCCGGGCGCTCACCGTCTTTGTCACTGCCTGTGAGGGGGAACCCTGCACGGCGGGGCCAGTGCCGGGACAAAGTAGTCTTGAGTCCATGCCCGAACGCCGTACCGTCGCCCTTGTCACTCTCGGCTGCGCCCGTAACGAGGTGGACTCGGAGGAGCTTGCAGGCCGCTTGGCAGCGGACGGCTGGGAGCTCGTCGAGAACGCCTCCGACGCGGATGTCGCCGTCGTCAACACCTGTGGATTCGTCGAGGCCGCCAAGAAGGACTCCGTCGACGCCCTCCTCGAAGCCAATGATCTGAAGGACCACGGCAGAACCCAGGCCGTGGTCGCCGTCGGCTGTATGGCCGAGCGGTACGGCAAGGACCTCGCCGAGGCTCTGCCGGAGGCGGACGGGGTGCTCGGATTCGACGACTACGCCGACATCTCCGACCGGCTCCAGACCATCCTCAACGGCGGCAT
The DNA here is from genome assembly GCF_042717135.1 of Streptomyces sp. NPDC058620. NCBI lineage: Bacteria > Bacillati > Actinomycetota > Actinomycetes > Kitasatosporales > Streptomycetaceae > Streptomyces > Streptomyces sp. NPDC058620. The sequence goes on along the minus strand of NZ_JBHXQO010000072.1, from coordinate 12,130 downwards.
CCACGCCTCGCACACGCCTCGTGACCGGCGCAAGCTGCTGCCGATCAGCCCGGCCGACCGCCAGGACGCGTCCGTGGCACTCCCCGGGCACTCGCAGGAGATCGCCGCGGCCCCCGAGGACCTGCCGGAGGGTGTCGCCCCGGTCTCGGGGCCGCGGGCGCCGCTGCGCCGCCGGCTCGGCACCAGCCCCGTCGCCTCGGTGAAGCTCGCCTCCGGCTGTGACCGCCGCTGCTCCTTCTGCGCCATCCCGTCCTTCCGTGGGTCCTTCATCTCCCGGCGTCCCTCCGACGTCCTGGGCGAGACCCGCTGGCTGGCCGAGCAGGGCGTCAAGGAGGTCATGCTCGTCTCCGAGAACAACACCTCGTACGGCAAGGACCTCGGTGACATCCGGCTCCTGGAGACCCTCCTGCCGGAGCTCGCGGACGTCGAGGGCATCGAGCGGATCAGGGTCAGCTACCTACAGCCCGCCGAGATGCGGCCCGGGCTGATCGACGTCCTGACGTCCACGCCGAAGGTCGCCCCGTACTTCGATCTCTCCTTCCAGCACTCCGCCCCCGAGGTGCTGAGGGCCATGCGCCGCTTCGGCGACACGGACCGTTTCCTGGAGCTCCTGGACACGATCCGTGGCAAGGCGCCGCAGGCCGGTGCCCGGTCGAACTTCATCGTCGGCTTCCCCGGCGAGACCGAGGCCGACCTCGCCGAGCTGGAACGCTTCCTCACCGGAGCCCGGCTGGATGCCATCGGCGTCTTCGGGTACTCCGACGAGGAGGGCACCGAGGCGGTCGGTTACGAGAACAAGCTGGACGCCGACGTGATCGCCGAGCGCCTCGCCCACATCTCGCAGCTGGCCGAGGAGCTGACCTCGCAGCGTGCCGAGGAGCGGATCGGCGAGACCCTCCAGGTGCTCGTCGAATCCGTGGACGACGACAAGGACGGCCCGGTCGCGGTGGGCCGTGCGGCACACCAGGCGCCCGAAACGGACGGGCAGGTCGTCTTCACCACACGCGAGGGTCTCGTTCCGGGCCTTATGGTCGAGGCAAAGGTCGTAGGTACCGAGGGAGTGGACCTCGTGGCCGAACACCATGAGCTCGCGGAGGTGGCCAGATGACCGGAGTCCCGGCATCCGCGGCAGGCGGGCCCGGCGCGAAGCCGGTCCGCGGCGGCAAGCTGGGCACTGCGGCCGTCAACCAGGCCAGCCTGTGGAACATCGCCAACATCCTCACGATGGCGCGGCTGCTGCTCGTGCCCGGCTTCGTGATGCTGTTGTTCCACGACGGCGGCAACGACCCGGCCTGGCGCTCCTTCGCCTGGGCCGCGTTCGCCGTCGCGATGATCACCGACCTCTTCGACGGTCATCTGGCGCGCCGGTACAACCTGGTCACCGACTTCGGGAAGATCGCCGACCCGATCGCCGACAAGGCGATCATGGGCGCGGCGCTGGTCAGTCTGTCGGTGCTGGGCGATCTGCCCTGGTGGATCACGGGTGTGATCCTTTTCCGTGAACTGGGCATCACGCTGATGCGCTTCTGGGTGATCCGCCACGCGGTGATCCCGGCCAGCCGCGGCGGCAAGATGAAGACGCTGGCCCAGGGCACGGCCGTCGGCATGTACGTCCTGGTGCTGACGGGGCCGCTGGCCACGCTCCGCTTCTGGATGATGATGATCGCCGTCGCGCTGACGGTGCTCACCGGCCTCGACTACGTGCGCCAGGCCGTGGTGCTGCGGCGCAAGGGGCTCGCGGCCGAGCGGCTCGCGGCCCTGGAGGCCGTCACCTCCGCTGCCGATGCGCCGGGGCCGGAGAGCCTGGGTGGCGCGGATAGCCCCGCGGCTGTGGAGGCCGGGGCGACCGTTTTCCGTACGGGTGCCGAGGCACGGGGCCCGGCGGAGGCCGAGCGGTGACCGCCGCGGCCCGGGTGCTGGAGCGGCTTGTGGAACGCGGCGAGACTCTTGCCGTCGCCGAGTCGCTGACCGGCGGTCTGGTCGCGGCCGAGATCACCTCCGTGGCAGGTGCCTCGCGGTCCTTCCGCGGGGCAGTCACGGCGTACGCCACGGCGCTCAAGAGGGACGTCCTGGGTGTCGACGGGCCCCTTCTGGCCGAGCGCGGCGCCGTTGATCCCGACGTGGCCCTGAGCATGGCCGCCGGGGTGCGCCGGGTGCTGGGCGCGGACTGGGGCGTCTCGACGACCGGGGTCGCGGGTCCGGAGCAGCAGGACGGCAAGCCGGTCGGTACGGTCTTCGTGGCGGTTTCGGGGCCCGGAGGCGTGGAGAAAGTCGCCGCGTTGCGGTTGAACGGCGGGCGGGCGGACATCCGTAGAGAGAGCGTACGGAGCGTGCTCGAACTGCTGTCCGGAGAACTCGGTGAAAATGCGAGGGCACAGGATACGGAACAGATCGGGGGGAATTGATGTTTGCAGCCCTGAGTGAACACGACATCGCTCCCCGCACGGCCGCAGCGCAAGGCGGTACGGTGGGGCGTGAAGGATGCGGCTACGCGGTCCGAGGAGGGAGCCACCGATGATTCTGCTCCGTCGCCTGCTTGGTGACGTGCTGCGTCGGCAGCGCCAGCGCCAAGGCCGTACTCTGCGCGAAGTCTCCTCGTCCGCCCGGGTCTCGCTCGGTTATCTGTCCGAGGTGGAGCGGGGGCAGAAGGAGGCATCCTCCGAGCTGCTCTCCGCGATTTGCGACGCGCTTGACGTACGGATGTCCGAGCTCATGCGTGAAGTGAGCGATGAGCTGTCCCTGGCTGAACTGGCCGAGTCGGCAGCAGCCATTGATCCGGTACCTGTACCGGTACGCCCGATGCTCAATTCCGTCTCCGTCTCGTCGGTGGCAGGTGTGCCGACGGGCCGGGTGACCATCAAGGCGCCCGCGGAAGCGGTGGATGTCGTCGCCGCCTGATCCGCGCGGTCATGCATGCGTGAACCGGAGCCCCGGTCCGCCCCTCGTGGGCGGGCCGGGGCTTCTTCGTGCTGCGGCATGCCGGTGTGCGGGGGTGAGGGCCCTGCCCTGGCGACAGAGAGCCGGTGCGGTCGGGCGCGGGGAGCCGTTCGGATGCAGCCCGATGGGTCTCGGGGGAAACTGCCCAGGAGGCGTGTGAATCGGGTCCGCCCCCGCTGTGCGCCCCGATGTCACACCGGTACGCCCTCCCGCCGGGAGATCGTGCCGGACTAGCGTCGGCCGGAGGAGGCAGCCATGAGACGGCGATGGGTGCCGGCGCTCGTCCTCGGCGGGCTGTGGTGGTGGGCCGTGCTGCGGCTGGTGCTGGAGCCCGAACACACCGGGGTGATCGAGGGCGCGGTGGCGGCGGGTGGGTGGGGGCTGAGCCTGCTGCCGGTCCATGTGGCCTCGACCCCTCGGCCGGGCGGTGCGGGGTCCCGCTCTCGGGGCGTCGGGGAGGGCGGCGGCGGGAGTGTGGGGCGGTGACGCTTCGCCGGCTTCACGGCCGCGCGGCTTGACCGGCTTCCACGCTCGTCCGGTTTCACGGCCTGGCCCGCACCATGGCTTGACCGGCCTCAGCGGGGCATGGCGACTCCGCCGTTCGGCCGCAGGATCTGACCGGTCATGAAGGCCGAGGCGTCCGATGCGAGATGCAGGACCGTGTGGGCGACGTCCATCGGTTCACCGACCCGGCCGAGTGGGGATATGCGGGCCATCGTGGCTTCCGCCCGGTGCTGCTGGGCCGCGTCGTGGCGGTCGGTCATCGGCGTACGGATCCAGCCGGGCGCGATCGCGTTCACCCGGATGGAGTGGGGCCCGAGCTCGGTGGCGAGCGTCCTCGTGAGCTGCACGACCGCCGCTTTCGCGGTGCTGTAGCAGAGCAGACCCGGGCTCGCGGAGTCGATGGCGCCCGAGGCCATGGTGATCAGTGACCCGGGGGCCGAGCGGGCGATGAGGCTACGGGCCACCTCCTGGCAGGCGTACAGCACGCCCTTGAAGTTCACCGCCAGGACCCGGTCGAAATCCTCGGCCTCGGTGTCGAGGACGCTGCTCGTGTGCATGATCCCCGCGATGGCGGCCAGGATGTCCACCTCGCCGGCTTCCACGACCGCCGACCGGACCTGACTACGGTCTGTCACATCCAGGAGGTGGATGTGGGCCGTGCCACCTGAGCCGGTGATCAGCTCCCGGGTTGCGTGAAGACCCTTCTCGTCCCGATCGGCGCAGTGGACCGTGGCTCCCGCTTCGGCGAGCAGGACGGCACAGGCCCGGCCGATGCCGCTTGCCGCGCCGGTGACGAACGCGGAACGTCCGGTGAGGTCGTACGCGGAGAGAGGCATGACGGGACCGTACGACCAGATCTGACGGGCCGTCAACTATGGCGTGGGGCCTGTTTGGCAGCGCGGGCACCAGTAGGTGGGCCGGCCGGCTTCTTCGGCCTTCCTGATGGGTGTGCCGCAGCGCAGGCAGGAGCGGCGCTCGCGGCCGTACACGTAGAGGGGTTCGTGCGGACGGGCTCGGCTGGGCGTGCGGGTGGGTGTGGGGGCACCGGTGCGGGCGGCACTGGCGGCGGGCGTGGGGCCCGTGGTCGTGCGGGTGGGGCGGTCGCGGTTGGCTTCGAGGAGCTGCTTGGCGGTGGTGACCAGCCGGCGGGCGATGGTGGCGGGGAGTTCACCGACGGGGAGCCAGGGGGTGGCACGGGCCATGAAACAGAGCTCGCACTTGAAGACGTTGCCGATGCCAGCGAGATTGCGCTGGTCCAGGAGCGCTTCCCCGAGCGGGCGGTCCGGATCGGCGAGCAGATTGCCCAGGGCGGTGTCGGCGTCCCAGTCGGGGCCCAGCAGATCGGGGCCGAGATGACCGACGACCTTCTCCTCTTCCCGGGTGCGGAGAAGCTCGAGAACGGGGAGGCGGTAGCCGACGGCCGTGTGCGCGTCGTTGCCGAGGACGGCTCGGATCTGGTGGTCGGGTCCGCCGCGCCAGCGCTCGCCCGCCGCGTAGATGCGCCAGGCGCCATCCATGCGCAGATGGCTGTGGAGGGTCAGACCGCCCTCGATACGGGTGAGGAGGTGCTTGCCACGAGGGGTGACGTCGAGGACCTTCCGGCCGGTCAGGTCGACGGTCGCGAGGCGGGGGACGCGGAGGTCGGAGTGGGTGAGGACCTGACCTGCGAGCGCGGTGTGCAGACGTTTGGCGGTCTGCAGGACGGTGTCTCCTTCGGGCATGCCTCCATCTTGCGGGGTTCGGGGCGGGGCGGCGTGGGTGCGACCTTCTGAGAGTGGGAGATGTGGGGGTGACGGACGCCGAGGCCGGTGCGCCGGGGCGGTGGGTCAGGCGCGCAGGCGTAGGCCCCTGGGTGTGGCGAGGAAGCCTGCTGCCTCCAGGGTGCGGCCCAGGGGGGAGGTGAGGGACGAGGCCCCGTTGGTGCGTTCCACCGTGACCGTGCCGAGAGCCCCGGCCCGCGCCGCGGAGGCCAGGGCCTCGGCCGCTGCCTTGAGTGCCGGGTCGTCGGGGTCGGTCGGCCAGGCCAGCAGGGTCTTCCCGCCGCGCTCCATGTAGAGCGTGAGCTCGCCGTCGACGAGGACGACGAGTGCGCCCGCCTTGCGGCCGGGTTTGTGTCCCGCGCCGTCCGGTGGTTCGGGCCACGACAGGGCGGCCCCGTACGCGTTGGCCGGGTCGGCCGCGGCGAGGACCACTGCGCGCGGGGCGGTGCCCGGGTCCGTACGGTCGCGGGCCGTGGACGCGGCCCTGAGCCGGTCCACGGCTCCCTCCATCGCGAACTGGGCCGCTCCGAGCCCTTCGACGACGTAGCCGCGACGCGCCTGCCCGTTGTCCTCGAAGGCGGCGAGGACGCGGTACGTCGCGGAGAAGCCGCCCTCGACGCCCTCGGCCTGCACCGCTCCGCGGGTCACCACGCCGTGGCGGTCCAGGAGTGTCCGGGCCAGCGCGTGGGCCCGGTGCGTCGGTTCGGGTTCGGTCGCGGGGAGCAGGGACCAGCGGCCCGAGACCGTGGGCGGGCCGGTGCGGGAGGCCGGACGGGCGGCGGCGGTCAGTGAGCCGTAACGGCCGCGCGGGACGCTGCGTCTGGCGCGGTGGGCTGTGGAGCCCGCCGTGCGTCCGGAGCCGAGGAGCGCGCGCAGCGGGGCGAGGGTGTCGTTGGTGAGACGGCCCGACCAGGCCAGGTCCCAGAGGACGTCGGCCAGTTGGGGATCGGTGCAGTCCGGGTGGGTGGTCGCCCGGACCTCGTCGGCGATCTGGCGGAAGAAGAGGCCGTACCCGCCGGAGAGGGTGGTCAGGACCGACTCGTGCAGTGCGGATTCCTCGAGCGGGTGCGGTGGGGGCAGCAGCAGCGGTGCGCTGTCGGCGAGGTAGAGGGAGAGCCAGCCGTCCTTGCCGGGGAGCGCGCCCGCACCGGCCCAGACGACCTCGCCCGTGGTCGTCAGCTCGTCGAGGAGTGCGGGGGTGTAGCCCGATACACGGCTCGGCAGGATCAGCTTCTCCAGCGCGGATGCGGGAACGGGGGCGCCCTGCAACTGTTCGATGGCGCGGGCCAGTCCGTCGATTCCGCGCAGGCTGTTGTCGCCGAGGTGCTGCCACTGGGGGAGGAAGGTCGCCAGGGCGGCGGGGGGTACCGGTTCCAGTTCGTGGCGGAGCGCGGCGAGCGAGCGGCGGCGGAGCCGGCGCAGGACGGTGGCGTCGCACCACTCCTGGCCGATGCCGGCCGGGTGGAACTCGCCCTGGACGAGCCGGCCCGAAGCGGAGAGCCGCTGCAGTGCTCCGTCCGTGACCGCGGTGCCCAGGCCGAAGCGGTCGGCTGCCTGGGTGGAGGTGAACGGGCCGTGGGTACGGGCGTGGCGGGCGAGCAGGTCACCGAGAGGGTCCTTCACCGGTTCGGTGAACGCCTCGGGGACACCGACGGGGAGCGCCGTGCCCAGCGCGTCGCGCAAGCGGCCCGCGTCCTCGATCGCCGCCCAGCGGGGGGCTCCGGCGATGCGGACCTGGATCGCCCGGCGGGCCGACGCCAGGTCCGGTGCCCACTGTGGCTGCGCGCCGCGCTCTGCCAGCTCCGCATCGGTCAGCGGGCCCAGGACGCGCAGGAGGTCCGCGACTCCTTCGACGTCCTTGATCTTCCGGTCGTCAGTCAGCCACTGGAGCTCCTGTTCCAGCTCGGTTAGCACCTCGGGGTCCAGGAGCTCGCGCAGCTCCGCCTGGCCCAGCAGTTCGGCAAGAAGGTGCGAATCGAGGGAGAGGGCGGCTGCGCGTCGTTCCGCGAGCGGGGAGTCACCCTCGTACAGGAACTGGGCGACATAGCCGAAGAGGAGGGAGCGGGCGAAGGGCGAGGGCTCCTGGGTGGTCACTTCGACGAGGCGGATGCGCCGCGCTTCGAGATCACCCATCAGTTCCGTGAGCCCCGGGACGTCGAAGACGTCCTGGAGGCATTCACGGACCGCTTCGAGGACGATCGGGAACGAACCGAACTCGGAAGCGACCTGGAGCAGCTGGGAGGCGCGCTGGCGCTGCTGCCAGAGCGGTGTGCGCTTGCCGGGGCTGCGCCGGGGGAGCAGCAGGGCGCGTGCGGCGCACTCGCGGAACCGGGATGCGAACAGCGCCGAGCCGCCCACCTGATCGGTGACGATCTGACTGATCTCGCCCTTTTCGAAGACGACGTCTGACGCGCCGACGGGAGCCTCCTCGCTGTCGAACGCGGCGTCCGGCAGCGTGAGGCCCCGCTCGCCGCCACTGCCGGTGCCCGGGTCACGGGCCGGATCGACCGGGTCGAAGTCCAGGAGATCGAGGCCCATCAGGTCGGCGTCCGGGAGCCGCAGCACGATGCCGTCGTCGGCATGCATGACCTGGGCGTCCATCCCGTACCGCTCGCCGAGACGGGCGGAGAGGGCCAGTGCCCAGGGGGCGTGCACCTGTGCCCCGAAGGGGGAGTGCACGACCACCCGCCAGTCGCCCAGCTCGTCCCGGAACCGCTCGACCAGGATGGTGCGGTCGTCCGGGACATGCCCGCAGGCGCGGACCTGTTCCTCCAGGTAGGACAGGATGTTGTCGGCCGCCCAGTCGTCCAGACCGGCGGCGAGCAGCCTGGCCCTGGCGTCCTGCGCGGACAGCCCCCCGATCTCCCGCAGGAACGCGCCCAGGGCGCGGCCCAGTTCCAGGGGGCGGCCCAGCTGGTCGCCCTTCCAGAACGGCAGGCGGCCGGGGACGCCGGGCGCTGGGGAGACCAGGACGCGGTCCCGGGTGATGTCCTCGATCCGCCAGGACGTGGTGCCGAGCGTGAAGACATCGCCGACCCGGGACTCGTAGACCATTTCCTCGTCCAGCTCGCCGACGCGCCCTCCGCCCTTCTTCGGGTCGGCCCCGGCGAGGAAGACCCCGAAGAGTCCGCGGTCGGGGATGGTCCCGCCCGAGGTCACGGCGAGCCTCTGGGCGCCCGGGCGGCCCGTGACCGTACCGGCGACGCGGTCCCACACCACGCGGGGGCGCAGCTCGGCGAAGGCGTCGGACGGGTAGCGGCCGGCGAGCATGTCGAGCACGGCCGTGAACGCCGATTCGGGGAGTGAGGCGAAGGGGGCGGCGCGGCGGGCCAGGGAGAGCAGGTCGTCGGCCTGCCAGGTGTCCAGGGCGACGATGGCGACCAGCTGCTGGGCGAGCACGTCCAGGGGGTTGGACGGGACCCGCAGGGCCTCGATGGCGCCTTGGCGCATGCGTTCGGTGACGACGGCCGCCTGGACCAGGTCGCCTCGGTACTTAGGGAAGACCACCCCGGTCGAGACGGCCCCCACCTGGTGTCCCGCGCGGCCCACGCGCTGCAGTCCGGAGGCGACGGACGGCGGGGACTCGACCTGGATCACCAGGTCGACCGCGCCCATGTCGATGCCGAGCTCCAGGCTCGACGTGGCGACGACGGCGGGCAGCCGTCCTGCCTTGAGGTCCTCCTCGACCTGGGCGCGCTGTTCCTTGGAGACCGATCCGTGGTGGGCGCGGGCGAGCAGCGCGGGGGCGCCCTTGGCGGCACCGGACTGGGCCATGATCTCGGCGGGCGAGTGGGCCTCGGGAAGCGGGGCGGCGTGCTCGTCGAACACGGTGCCTGTCGCCCGCTCGTACGCGATCTCGTTCAGCCTGTTGCAGAGCCGCTCCGCGAGGCGCCGGGAGTTGGCGAAGACGATGGTGGAGCGGTGGGACTGGACCAGATCGGCGATCCGCTCCTCGACGTGAGGCCAGATCGAGGGTTTCTCGGCCTGGTCGGCTCCGCCGTCGGTGGCGGGCGAGCCACCGAGCTCGCCGAGATCCTCGACGGGCACGACCACAGACAGGTCGAACTGTTTGGCGGACGGTGGCTGGACGATCTCCACCTTCCGCTGGGGTGAGAGGAAGCGCGCCACCTCGTCGACCGGGCGGACGGTCGCCGACAGACCGATCCGTCGTGCGGGCCGGGGCAGCAGCTCGTCGAGGCGCTCCAGCGAGACGGCGAGGTGGGCGCCGCGCTTGGTGCCGGCGACGGCGTGCACCTCGTCCAGGATCACCGTCTCGACGCCCGCGAGGGCTTCCCGGGCCGAGGAGGTGAGCATCAGGAACAGTGATTCGGGTGTGGTGATCAGGATGTCGGGCGGCCGGGTCGCCATGGAGCGGCGCTCGGCGGGCGGGGTGTCGCCCGAGCGGATCCCGACGCGGACCTCGGGCTCGGGGAGCCCCAGGCGTACGGACTCCTGGCGGATGCCCGTCAGGGGCGAACGGAGGTTGCGCTCCACGTCCACGGCGAGGGCCTTGAGCGGTGACACGTACAGCACACGGCAGCGCTTCTTCGCCTCGGCGGGCGGTGGGACGGCGGCCAGCCGGTCCAGCGAGGCCAGGAACGCGGCGAGCGTCTTGCCCGATCCGGTCGGCGCGACCACCAGCACGTCCGAACCCTCGGCAATGGCCCGCCACGCCCCTTCCTGCGCCGCCGTGGGCGCGCTGAAGGCCCCCGTGAACCAACTGCGGGTCGCGGGGGAGAACGAATCGAGCGCGGTACCGGCCATGTCCCCCATCGTGCACCCCGCCACTGACAACGGCCGGTGACGGCGGGCCATGACGGTGACCGGGATCTGCGGGCCGGGTCCCGGAGCTGCGAGAATTCGCGTATGACCGCAGCGGGGACGGAGAAGGAGTGGGCACGGTACTGGCAGTACGCGGAGCTGCCCGGACTCGATCTTCTGCGGGCCCGCTACGTCCGCCACACCTTCCGGCGCCACAGCCACGAGGGCTATGTCTTCGGCACCATCACGCGCGGGGTCGAGGACGTCGGCCTGCCCGGCGGGACCGTGCACGCGGGGCCCGGCGCCGTGGTCATGATCAATCCGGAGGTGCCGCACACCGCCCGCGCCGGCGTGCCGGAGGGCTGGGTGTACGCCACGCTCTACCCTTCCGCGCAGGTGATCAACGACATCGCGGCCGACATGACGAATCTGCGCGGCAGCGTCGGCTTCGGCGAGAGCAGTGTGTTCGACCCGCACGCGGCCCGGCTGATCACCGAGGTCCACCGGGCGGCGGAGGAGGGCAACGCCCTCGCGGCGGACAGCCTGCTCCGCGTGATGGTCGCCAGACTCCTCGGTCGGCACGGCGGTGTGCTGCCCACGCTCGCAGCCCACTCCGCGGGCGCCCGTGACGCTGCGCGGGCCCGGGCGGCGCTCCAGGAGCGGATGGCCGATCCGCCGACGCTGGAGACGCTCGCCGTCGAGCTCGGGACCAGTCCGTTCGCACTGCTGCGCGCGTTCAAGAAGCAGTACGGGATGCCGCCGCACACCTGGCTCACCGATGCCCGGGTGAGGCGGGCCCGCCTCATGCTGGACGGGGGCACCACGCCCGCCGAGGCCGCCGCTGCCGTCGGCTTCACGGACCAGCCCCACCTCAACCGTCACTTCACGCGGATCGTGGGTGTGCCGCCGGGGGCGTACCAGCGCGGGCGCGCAAGAACGTACAAGACCGGTACGGACACCTCCGCGTAGCGTTCCGGGCGTGGCAGAACAGATAGCACCCCCAGGACCCCCAGGACCCCCAGGAAGCGACCGCGTGGACGACAGCACAGGCGCCGGCCCGGACGCACGGGCGACCGGAGCGCCCGGTGCGGATCCGTCCGGTACGACGATGTCCGACGTGCCGAAGCGCGATGCGGAGGTCGTCCGGGACGCGCTCGGCGTCGGTATCGCCGTGGGACTCTCCGGATTCGCCTTCGGGGTCACCTCGGCCGGCGCCGGACTGACTCTGCTCCAGACCTGCGCACTCAGTCTTCTCGTCTTCACCGGCGCCTCGCAGTTCGCTCTGGTCGGCGCGCTCGCGGCCGGAGGGAACCCGTACACCGCGGCGGCCGGCGCCTTCTTCCTCGGCGTACGGAACGCGTTCTACGGGCTGCGGCTTTCGCAACTGCTCGCGCTGCCTCGCGCCGTACGCCCGTTCGCCGCGCAGTGGGTCATCGACGAGACGACCGCCGTCACGCTGCCCCAGCCCACCAGGCGGGCCGCCCGGATCGGCTTCACGGTCACCGGGCTCACCCTGTACGTCCTGTGGAACCTGACCACCCTGGTGGGGGCACTCGGCGCCGAGGCGCTCGGTGACACCAACGCGTGGGGGCTGGACGCGGCGAGCCCGGCCGTGTTCCTGGCGCTGCTCGCGCCGATGCTCAAGTCCACTACGGAGCGTGTCACGGCTGCCCTCGCGGTCCTGCTCGCCCTGGGACTGCTGCCGGTGCTGCCTGCGGGACTGCCAGTGCTGCTGTCCGCTCTCGCCGCACCCGTCGTTCTCTTCCTGATGGGGCGCCGCAGGAGCGGAGCGACCGTTGTGACGCAGGACGAGGAGCGCCGTCGATGAACGTCTGGATCGCCATCGGGCTCACCGCCGTCGGCTGCTATCTCGCGAAGCTCCTGGGACTGCTCGTTCCCGCCGGAGCACTGGAACGTCCCCTGGTGCAACGTCTGGCCGCGCTCCTGCCCGTGGCGCTGCTCGCGGCGCTCACCGCGCAGCAGACGTTCGGCGACGGGCAGCAGCTCGTTCTCGACGCCAGGGGAGCGGGGCTGGCGGCAGCGGCCCTCGCCCTCGTCCTTCGGGCGCCCTTCCTGGTCGTCGTCGGTGCCGCTGTGGTGGTGACGGCCGGGGTGCGTGCCCTGGGGTAGGCCGCCAGGCGGGCGGTAAGGGGCTCGGTCCAATGGAC
>NZ_JBHXQO010000071.1:0-26363 GCF_042717135.1 Streptomyces sp. NPDC058620 | reverse complement strand
TGTGGCCCGCCCTGGACAGCAGGTGGGACGACGTCGTAGCGAAGGGCGACACCCTGCGCATCGTGCAGCGCCGCTTCGACCTGCTCACCGATGTCATCGGCCTGGACCGCGCACGCGCGACCGGCTGGACCCTGGGACGGCTGCTGCAGAACTCACTCTGGGACATCGACGACGGCAAAACCCGCCTCGCCCCGTCCTCCGTCACGGTCGCGGAATCGCTGCTCAACCGGTAACCCCCGGCGCACCGGTGACAACAAGCCTGCCTGTGACACCTACCGTGCATCGGCTCACCAGCAGTAGCCCCGGACGTGATCGTGCGGGGCCTCAGAACTCCGGCTGGACGTAGTCGATGTCGGTGAATTCCACGGTCAGGCCGGGCGCGCGGCGGCCGCGGTCCCTGAAGTAGACCTCGTGGAGCCCTTCGGCGGCGATCGCCTGTAGCTGCTGCTCGCTCGCCCCTTATTCCTGGGCGGTGAAGAGGCGGGCGGCGTAGGCCGGTGGGAGGTGCTGGGTGATGAGCCGGATACCGCCGTCGTCGCTGGTGCCAGGGGCGGCAGTGAAGCCGAAGCGGGCCCGGGTCTCGATAACGATGCCGCCCGACGTCGCCGCCTGCTTCCTGGCCCGCTCACGCACTTTCGGCTGCCAGCGCTTGCGGACCTCGCCCTCCGGGCGGGCGGCGAGCTCGGGGCGCGGGTGCCGAATCTGGCGGAGAAGCTGACCGAGGTCAGGCCGGTGGGGAGGGTGTCGGTGAGGGTGACGGTGCTGCCGTCGGTGGGCAGGTCGCCGGTGTTGGTGGCGGTGAGGGTGTAGGTGCCCTGCCCGCCCTGAGCGAACGTCCCGCCGGCGGTGAGCTTGATCAGCGTCAGCGCCGGCGCCGGCCGGGGCACGACCCCGATCGCCACCCCGAACGGGAGGTCGTCGACGGGGATGGTGGCGACGACCGTGTTCGTCGCCGTGTTGATCACCGACACCGTGTCATCGATGAAGTTGGCGACGTAGGTCGTAGGAAGAGGCACCGCGCCGCCGCTACCCGGTACGACGAACTCGCCGTCCGCTATGAATCAACGGTGCTGGTCGCAGCCATCGATGAATGGCTGTGACCAGCACGGTCGCGACAGCTCCTAGAGCAGTGGTGCGTCGAACAAGTCGAGCTCGTCCTGCGTCGGTGGCTGGAACTGCTCTTGGCAACTCCTAAGGAGTTCGGCCGTCAGTACGCCAGACCCCGGCTCTTGGTTCCGCAGAGCGATACGACGTTCCAGTTCTTCGATCGGCACCTGGAGGTAACGCAGTTCGACGGCAGCGCCCACGGCGCGGGCCTGGAGCCGCTTCTCGTCACGCTCCGATCTCTCCCAGAAACCGTTCTCCATGATCACGACAGCACCAGAGCCCAACAGTGCCTGAGCGTGCTGCCACAGGCGCTGCTCGACCCGCTCCCGTGCATCGCCGTCGAAGAGATCAAGACCCAGCCCCGCAAGCCATTCGTCCGGAGACAGACGGACAGCGGACAGTTCTTGCTCCAGTCTCCTGGCCACCGTGGTCTTACCAGCACCTGGCAGACCGCACAGGAGCACCAGCCTTGGTCGCCAACGGGCCATGACCGTCTCCTCTCGCCAAGTCTGCAGGGATCATCGCTCATGCCGCCACGCACCGTAAACAGGAATCCCCCGCCGCCCCTGACAGTTGACAATCCACTTTCGCAACAGGCTCTCGTTGGCCGCACTGTGGCCCGCTGGTCTATCCGGCGAGGGCGAGGCTGTGCATCCTTGTGATGCCGAGCATGGCGTGGTGGACGCCGTCGCCCTCGAGGCGGCAGTCGCGGAGGATCTTCCAGGTCTTCATGCGGGCGAAGACGTGCTCGACGCGGGCCCGGACCTGCTTGCGGGACTTGTTGTGCTCCTCTTTCCACGCCGGGAGTTCGCTCTTGGCGCGTTCGCGGCGGTGCGGGATGCATAACATCGGCCCGAGGTGGTCGATGATGCGGTCCGCTGCCGACTTCGAGATCCCGAACAGCGGGGCGAGCTGGCGCATGGTCAGGTTCGTTCGCCAGTACGCGGTGACCAGCAGTGTCCGGTCTTCCAACGCAAGGCTCCACGGCCGACCCTTGCGGACCGAGTCCGCACCTGCGCGACGCAGCACCGTCACCAGCTTCCAGAAGGCGCGCGGGCTCAGCCCGGAGAACGGTGATATCCAGGACGGCTCCAACGCCGTGATCACACCAGCAACGGCAAGATCATTCCACTGTCGGCCTGCGGGCCGGGTCCCGCCCACAGCATGGAAACAGACCTCGGCGGCTCTGGACGGCGATGACAGTGACATCGCCCGGGCCCGTCGCTTTGCTACCGGTTTTCTCACCCGCGTCCAGGTCGAACACGGCTTGCGGGTCTCTCAGCGAGCAGTCGACCTCATTCAGCTCGTGTCAGTGAGCTGGTCACCAACGCCCGCAAGTACGTGTCCGGCTCGGTCCTATTGGATCTGGTCATTACAGGTAACACGGTCGAGATCACCATGTGGGACGGTAATCCGGTGCTGCCGGTGGCCCTGGCCGCGGATGTCGGCTGGGTGGGGCAGCACGGCTTGGAGATCGTCATGGCGGTGTCCCAGGGTTTCTAGATACGAAGCGAAGCGGTTGGCAAACGCATCACCGTTCGTATCGCCCTGGCCGACGACTCCAGCGACGTCCTCGCCTGACACCACGGACAGCGGGCACGCACAGCGCAGTGAAGGGGCGGCTGTCCGGGTCTCCCCCGTCCCTCCTCACCCACTCATACGTCGGTATTGCTTCTGGTACGGGCCGCAGCGACGCGAGCGGTGAACGCCGGCCCTTCTCAGCCGCATGCGGCTGCCCCCAACCGTTGTCGACACGCCGAGACGAGCGTGTCGACGACGACGGTTGGGGGCAGCCCGCTTCTCAGCGTGCGGTTCAGAAGTCGATGCAGACCGGGCCCTGGTTGACGTTGACCAGGCCGACCTGGGTGACGGCGGCGTTGCAGTCGAAGTTCAGGTCGTCGCCACCGCCCTTGTTCTCACCTGCTTCATAAAGTGGGCCGAAGTCGATGCAGACCGGGCCCTGGTTGACATTCACCGCTCCGAGCTGCGTGGTGAAGTCGTTGCACTGCCCGTAGGGCGCCGGCTCTGCGCCCCGCTCGGAGTGGTCGTTGGCCGAGGCGATGCCGGGACCGGCCATCACCGCGGCAGCAGCAAGAGCAACGCCCGCGAAGGTCTTACGGAAGGACAGCATGATGTATCTCCAAGAAGTGGAGGTCAGGGACACAGCAGACTCCACCAGCGTCCGCTTCCACCCGCATGCCGTGATACGCCACTTGGACCACTGGACACCCCGATGCGCTTCCTTGACCCGGCGCCGGTGGCGGTGACGGCCTGGGGCGCGGCGCTGCGCTGCTCACGAGGGGCTCGAGAACGGGACCGGTGCTGTTGTAAGCAGATCTGAGGGACGGGACTCGGCCAAGTGGGCGCCTCGCCTGGTGAGTGCCGCCGGTCACCCTGAGTCTGAGTTCAGTAGCCCGCGGCCGCAGAGACATCCATGTCCTGTACTCCAGCCGTCGGCTGCCCGCACCCGCATCCCCCACACGAGGAGAGCCATCATGCCCAGAGCTGCTACGACCAAGGTGACGCAACCCGTTACGGACGACAGCATCAAGGTGCGCCAGCTCAGTCATTACCAGTTCAGCTGGGTTGCCGGTGAGCCCGCTGCCCGGGGCACGCTCACCCTGCAGCTTGTGCTGGACGAAGGTGCCTGGGAGGAGGTGCTGACCGTCGACGCCGACGACGCCGACGTGCTGCAGGACCTCCTGCGCAGCACACCGACCGTGCACTATGACGTCAGCCGCCGGACCTTGATGTTCGGTGTTACCGCCGTCGGCACCTGAACAGGCAACGCCCACCCGTCACTGCACGGCTCATGGGTCGCCGTTGGCAATGGATGCCGGGTCTTGACCCCGAATCCTGAACACGGGTTATGCGGCTGGTGCCAGCGTAGTTGGTGTGAGGTGGAGGGCGTTCTCGAAGGCGATCGGTGATCGTTGTCCGAGGTGAGAGTGTCGACGTCGGGTGTTGTAGTGGTGGAGCCATCGGAAGGCGTCGAGCCGGGCCTGGCGTTCGTCGGGCCAGCTCTTTAGTCCCTGCAGGGGGTTCGCGTTTGAAGGTGGCGTTGAAGGACTCGGCGAGTGCGTTGTCCGCGCTGGATCCGACTGCGCTCATGCTCCGCCGCACCCCTGCTGACCTGCATGCTTCGGCGAATGCCCTGCTCGTGTACTGGGCTCCGTGGTCGGTGTGCATGATCGATTCGGCGAGACTGCCGCGGGTGTGGATCGCCGCGGCCAAGGCGTCGGTGACGAGGTCCGCGCGCATGTGGTCGGCGATCGCCCAGCCGGCCAGACAGCGTGAGGCGAGGTCGATGACGGTCGCCAGGTAGCAGAATCTTCCGCCGTCGATGGGCAGGTAGGTGATGTCGCCGACGTACTTCGTGTTGGGCTTCTCGGCGCTGAAGTCGCGGCCGATCAGGTCCGGTGCTTTGGCCGCCGTCGGATCGGGGACGGTGGTGCGGTGCCGGCGGCGCAACCGGACCCCTTCGATCCCGGACGCCCGCATAATCCTGGCGACCCTCTTGTGGTTGACCGCCTCACCGCTCGTCTCGCGGAGCTCGGCGGTGATCCTCGGAACTCCATAGGTGCCGTCCGATTCCTGGTGAACAGCCCTTATCCGGGCGGCCAGCTGTGCGTCGGCCGCCTGCCGGGCAGCTCGGTCCGCAGCGGTCCGGCGCCAGTAGTAGAAGCTCGAGCGGCTGACGCCGAGGATGCTGCACAGCCGCTTCACGCCGTAGCGGCGGTGGAGGTCGGCGACGCACTGGAAGCGGTTCACCAGCGCGTCTCCCCGGCGAAATACTTCGCCGCTTTGCGGAGGATCTCGCGTTCCTCCTCCAGCTCGCGGACCTTCTTTCGCAGAGCCGCGTTCTCCGCTTCCAGCGGGGTCGGCGGCTGGGCCGGTTCCTGCGTCCGGCGTCCCCGCGGACGGCTTGCGCCGGCAGCCCTCACCCAGTTCCGCAAGGTCTCTGGATTGACTCCCAGATCGGCGGCGACCGACCTGATCGTCGCGTCGGGCCGCGACTCGTACAGCGCGACCGCATCCGCCTTGAACTCCGGCGGGTAGTTCTTCATGACCACGAGATGTCCGTTCTCAGATCCGCAGGATCCAGTGTCTCGTGTGTCCAACATCAGGGGTAAAGCCCCCCGCCGCCTGGCCCGGCTGGACGAACACGTACTGCCCGAGGAACGGGCTGGCGACGAGCCGCGGTGCAGCACTGCGGGTCGCGGGCTCTGCGCACGTCGACGGCGAACTGGCCCAGCTCCTGCAAGGCGAGTAGACCGGTGCCGCGTGCTTCCGAGCGCAGATCGGCGGCGTCCCAGCGGCACGCCGCGCGGCACACCCTTGGCATCGCATGGGGTTCCCTGCCTACGAGTTGCCTGCTCGAACGGTTGACCTGTCTACAACAGGGATGTCGCCTAGCCTGAAAGGGGGACGTCTTCTGAGCCGGAGTTCGCCATGATCAATCGGCGGAAGGAAAGCGAAACCACCCTGACATCCCCGCTCCCTGCCCCAAGGCGGATCGCATGGCTTGTGTGGAGCGGTGTGGGAACGCTCGGGCTCCTCGGCCTGCTGACGTGGGCCGGCAATGGTCATCCGGCCTGGAGCGAGGGCGGTTGGGGGTGGGCACAAGGGTTCACCGGGTGGGTGGCGCAGATCTTCGGCGGCCTCGGCCGGGTCTTCGACGGCCTCGTACTCGGCCAAAGGCTGGGATTCTGGTTCGTCGCCCTGGTTGTTCTCTACCTGTACTGGCGGGCGACGCGTGCGCTGCTGGCCTACAAACCGGGTCCGGTCGACGTTCAGGAACTCATCGACGCGACGCCCCCGGGAACCCTTGATGTGCCGACCGGGGATCTGACCGCCGAGCTTCGCCAGCAATTGTCCGACTGCAGCATCTACGCACCAACGACGCTGCCCGCCGAGGCCCCACCGATGAGTTTTCTCGAGCTGGTCGGCGACGTCGAGCTGGATCCCAAGAAGCTGGGGACCGCCATTCCGCGCCTCCTGAGCCGACTGCGACCGAAACTCGCCTACCGGGTCGGCGGAGTGCTCCGGACCCGTGAACAGAGACCGGATCGCTTCGGTGTGACGGTGACGGTCACGGCCTTCGTATTCGGCGGTTCCAGCTCGACGACTCTGTGGGGAAGGGAATGGGACGAAGTCATTCGCAAGACCGGCTGCTGGGTGATCAGCGCCTTGCTGCCGGTGACGCGAGCGGGGCGGCAACCGCCTTGGCGTCAATGGTGGGGCCGTGAGCTCAATCCCGAACTGTACGAGGCGTACCAGAGCGCGAACGAGTTCAGCCGGGCCGGCCGCTATCACGAGGCTCTGTCACGGTACTTCGACGCGATCGCACTCGACCCCAAGAACCCTTACCTGCGGGGTGAGTTGGCAGAGGTGCAGGAGAAGATGGGTCTGCACATCGACGCCCTCGAAACGTGCCAACGCGCCCTCACCCTCGATGGACAGACTTCCAGGCAGTACAACAGGCGGCTGTGGCTGAAGCCTCGGCAGCCGGATTGGCAGCGGCTGCGCTATCTGCGTCACCCTCGCCTCTACCGGGACGTGCTTGGTCTGCGGTACCGGAACGCCATCATCCTGGGAATGTCGGAAGAGACGACACAACAATGGTTCCAACGTAAAGGCAGCCAGGACGACACGACCCGACACCGTCTCGTGCCCCTTCTCGCGGATCGGTACCAGCAAGCGGCCAGCACGCTGGCACCCCCCGGTTACGAAGAGGTCTGGCTCGCAAGAGTGCTGGAGCAGTCCCTCTATGGGGGGAGGTCCGAATCCGCTGCCGGCGCGAAGAATTTTGTGCGTCTGGTTTTCCAGCGGGCCGCGACGCAGGAGATGAACTGCCTGGCCGCAGATGACCGATGGGCACGCCTCGCTGGCCTGTACTGGTTGGCACGGCTGCGGAGTTGCTTCCGGCTTATATCCCCCTTCTCCCATGTTCAGAGCGTCCGCGGCCCTCGGCAGGCCGTGACTCGAGGCGCATTTCGCATCAACCGTGAGGTGTGGGCCCCTCTGCGTCTGGCGTGGGCGGTCGAAAAGATGCAGCCGCCCGGCCCCGTGTGCGGCCCACACCCCCGTTATGTTTGGCGCACCGGACCTCCTGTAACAACGCACGTCACCCCCTGTGAGCTCGACACCCGGATCGACAGGGCCCGGAGCCGACTGGTCTTTGTACGTCGCTACCTTCCGCGGTGCCGGCGCGGCGACTGGTTGACCCGTTACACCAGCGCATGTGTGCATGCCGTGGCCATGAAGATCAACAGGGGCAGCGAAGCTCAGATGAAGGAGCACACGCAGCGCGCGGTGGAGGAGCTTGAATGCGCGATTCTGATTCCCAGGGGGGACTCCGCAACGGTGGAGCGAACCTGGATGGTGCATGAGGATCCGGATCTGGCTCTTCTTCGGAAGGCGGCACTCTTCGAGAGCTTCGTACTGACCGCCTACCCGGGCCAGGAGCTCCCGGAGCATCCCCCTCCGAACAGCTGGTCCGAGGCGCAGATGAGGGACTACGACTACAGGCTCCTCGAAGAGGCCGCCAAGGTGATGGAGCAGGTGTGGATCCTGCGAGGCGAGGAGCCCAGCTTCGATATCCGGGACGCAACGGAATGGCTGCGGGCCGAATCCGACATCTGGAACGGGATGCGGAAGGTGACCGACTCGCGACGGCTTGGCCACTGGGAGTACCGCGTGGAACTCATTCGATCGGTTCGGGCCGGCAGTCAGCCGACGCTCCCGGCCACTCTGGGATTCCCCCCCTCGATGCTCCCTGATGGCACCGTGCGGTCCGACCGTCAGAAGATCACCAGACGCCTCCGGAGGCTGCAGAGCGACCTCAGGAGGGACGTGATAGGTGAGAACGCCCACTACACGAACATCCAAGAGGGGCAGGACGTCTTCAGCAGGGCAACAGCCGACGGCGTGACGTGGCTAGACCCGAGTACCGTCCACAGCCTGTGCACCGCCTACTCTGCCGTCTGGCAGACACTCGCCGAGTGGCTGGAACAGGACCGCGCCGAGAGCCACTTCGTAGATGCTCTGGACAGAGTCCCCAAGCCATCGGCGACCGGGCTGCCTCGGGAGGGCGTCCCACGCTACGGATCCTGAGCAAAGACCGAACAGGAGCCGAAGGCGTAGTGTCCTGCGCCGGAGATCCGTCGTTAGTTTGTGTGTGACTGCTTCTGAGGATGTGCCGGTGCCACGTCGTGGCCCGAAGTTGGAACCGTTGTTGTTGTCCGCCGACGAGCGTGTGGTGTTGGAGTGTTGGGCCCGGCGGGCGTCGTCTGCGCAGGCCGTGGCCTTGCGGGCCCGCATCGTGCTGGCGTGTGACGGCGCAGATGTTCCACCGATTGTCGTGGTGGCTCGGGAGTTACGGATCGCGGCGGACACGGTCCGCAAGTGGCGTCGCCGGTTCCTGGCCGGTCGGCTGGATGGGCTGGTGGACGAGCCCCGGCCGGGCCGGCCGCCCAGCATCAGTGTTGATCAGGTGGAAGCGGTCGTGGTCAGCACGCTGGAGGAGATCCCGAAGAACGCAACGCACTGGTCGCGCAAGTCGATGGCCGATCGCAGCGGGCTGTCGAAGTCGACCGTGGGCAGGATCTGGCGGAAGTTTCAGCTCAAGCCGCACCTGAGCGACACCTTCAAGATGTCGACGGATCCGTTGTTCGTGGAGAAGGTCTACGACGTGGTGGGGCTGTACTTGAACCCGCCCGAAGGCGCGGTGGTGCTGTCGGTGGACGAGAAGTCCCAGATACAGGCCCTGGACCGTTCTCAGCCGGTGCTGCCGATGATGCCGGGCATGCCCGAGCGCCGCACCCATGACTATGTCCGCAACGGTCTGACTACCTTGTTCGCGGCCTTCGACGTCGCAACCGGTGAAGTCATCACCTCACTGCATCGCAGGCACCGGGCAGTGGAGTTCAAGAAGTTCCTCATCAAGATCGAGAAAGAGGTCCCGGGACACCTCCAGGTCCACCTGATCTGCGACAACTACGGCACCCACAAGACACCGGCCATCAAGGCATGGCTCGCTGAACACCCTCGATTCCACCTGCACTTCACCCCCACCGGTTCGTCCTGGATCAACCAGGTGGAGAGGTGGTTCGGCTTCCTCGCCGACCAGAAGATCCGCCGCGGCTCCCACAAAAGCGTGCGGTCTCTGGAAGCCGACATCCGCGCCTGGGTCAAGGAATGGACGAAGACCCAACACCGTTCATCTGGACCAAGACGGCCGAGGAGATCCTCGACTCACTCGCCCGCTTCTGCCAACGGATCTCCGGCGCAGGACACTAGGACTTGCCCGGCCGATCATGTGACTGTTGCTTGTCCTGGTCGTTGATGTGGACATGGGGCGGGGCGATCTGACGGCCGAGCGGGAACGGCTGCGGCCGTTCCTGCCGGTCAGTAACGGGCGTTGTGGCCGGTGGCGGGATCACCGGCAGGTGATCAACGGGATTCTGCACCGGGTACGGACTGGGGTGCAGCGGCGTGACCTGCCCGAACGGTTCGGTCCGTGGAAAACCGTCTACGAGCGCCATCGCTTGTGGTCGGGCGACGGCCCCTGGGAGCGTCTGCTCCAGCAGGTTCAAGCGGCGGCCGACGCGGCTGGTGAGATCGACTGGGACATCGCGGTGGACTCCACCATTATCCGCGCGCACCAGCGTGCGGCCGGGGCCCGCACCGACCCACCATCGGCGCCTGCCTCAAAGGGGCCGAAGAGATGGAACACCAGGGCGAGACGCCGTGGCAGAGCCTGGTCGCCCGCCTGGTGGAGGTGGTGCTGAAGGTGGGGGCCCGGGCCGTTCGCGGGGCGGTTTCACCAGCAAGCTCCACCTGAGCGCGGACGGCCGCTGTCTTTGGGCAGCTGGGCGGCGTAGCGGCGGACGTCGGCGGCGATTTCTCGGGCGTGACCGGTCAGCTGGAGGGCGATCTGCTCGCTGTCGCGTTCGCTGGGTGTGTCCGGTCCGGTTCATGCCAGGATCGCGTTGACGAGGCTCTCGTACGGGGCGCGATCGAGCGGGAGCTCCGTCTCGTTCAGTCCTTCGGGGTCGTGCTGAACGGTGTGCTGGCTCGTGTGCATGTAGGGCCTCGCTGCTCGGGCGTCTCACGCGGGCGGTTGGCGGTCACCGGCGGTGTGCTTCCGTTGTCACCTTGTGGAGCAGTTCGAATCCGGCTCGGCCGTAGAACTGTCTTTTGATCTTCTTGACGCGGTTCGCCGCGCCTTCGGTGCCGCCGGAACTCCAGTGCAAGGGGAGTCCGGAGGGTCTGACCTCTGTCCGCCCGGCCATCTGGCGATCGAGGCCGCCGGGCTCGCCCGTCTGAGCGAACCCGGTCGGCCGGGCGCCGCCATCTTGGCCGGATGTGCGGCCACAAAAACTCAGATCTGGTTCAGGCCGCCGTCGACGTACAGGCTCGAACCGGTAATGAAGCTGCTCTGCTCGGAGGCGAGGAAGGCCACGGCGGCGGCGATCTCCTCCGGGCGCCCGAGCCGGCCCAGCGGCACCTGCGTCGCCAGGTGCTGCCTGAGGTCGGCGGCCTGCTCCGGGTCGGGGGCGAGCCCTGACAGACCGGGAGTGTCGGTCGGGCCGGGCGTGACGGTGTTGACCCGGATACCGCGTCCCTTGAGTTCGTTGGCCCAGGTCCGGGCGAACGAACGGGTGGCGGCCTTGGTCGCCGCGTACACACCGAACGCCTCCGCGCCGACATCCACGTTGGTGGAGCCGTTCAAGATCACGGAGGCGCCGTCGTTGAGCAGGGGCAACGCCTTCTGAACGGTGAACAGCGTGCCACGGGCGTTGATACCGAAGAGGGTGTCGAAGTGCTCTTCGCTGACCTGCTCGAGCGGCACGAATTCGGCGACGGAGGCGTTCGCGAACAGGACGTCCAGGCCCCGTCCCCGGCTGCGGATCGTCTCGTAGAGGCGGTCCAGGTCGGCCAGGTTCGAGACGTCGCCGACCACCGCGGTGGCCGCTGAACCGATCATTTCGACGGCCGCGTCGAGTTCGGTCTTGCGTCGACCGGTGATGAATACGTGTGCTCCCTCGGCCGCCAGCCGTACCGCACTGGCCAGGCCAATTCCGCTGCCGCCGCCGGTGACGAGAGCGGTCTTGCTTTCCAGTAGTCCCACGTGAACCCCCTTCAACTTCCGCATCGATCGATGCAGAAGTTGAACATAGCACTTGTGCATCGATCGATGCGGAAGAGGTAGGCTGCGGGGGTGGGAACCAAACAGAGCAGCTCCATCGGCCGACCGCGAGGATTCGATGCTGACGAAGCGCTTGAGCGCGCCATGCTGGTTTTCTGGGAGCACGGCTACGAAGGGGCCAGCCTGGCCAGCCTGACCGACGCGATGGGCATCTCCACCACCAGCATGTACGCAGCCTTCGGCAACAAGGAGGAGCTGTTCCGCAAGGCCCTGGAGCGCTACACCGAAGGCCCTGGCGCATACCTGGCCCGGGCCCTTGAGGAGCCGACCGCCCTCGGCGTCGCCACCGCGATCCTGGCCGGCGCCGTCCGAACCACCACCCGCCCGACCCGTCCCCACGGCTGCCTGGGGGTTCAGGGAGCCCTGGCCACCAGCGACCCCGGGCGTGGCGTCCGTGAACTCCTCGCCGCTTGGCGCAACAACGGCTGCTCCTGCGTGCGAGAGCGGTTCCAGCGAGCCGTCGACGAAGGCGAACTGCCTCCCAAGACCGATCCGGGGCTGCTGGCCCGCTACGTCACCACCTTGGCATTCGGTATCGCCGTGCAAGCCGCGAGCGGTGTCGCCCGCGATGAACTCCAGGAGATGGCCGACGCCGCCCTTCGCAACTGGCCGCTCCCCTGAGAACCACCGGCCCACCGCGCCGAGGGCCAACGCCCCTCGGCGAAGCGCCTGAGCAGGAGATCAAGGCCAGGATGCCGGAGCGCTCCCTGATGGGGATCGTGGCCCGGACCGCGTACTTGGGTGGACTCGTGGCAGCGGCGATCTTCGCCCGCGGCAGCTCTACGGGCGAGCCGGATTCGAACTCCTACGCAAGATGATCCTGCTTCAGTGACCCTCGGCAACGACTCGTCAGGATCCTTACCAAGGGTGGGTCAGGCCAGCTCGACAAATCGGTGGACGCGAAAGGACGTCAGGTCATTGGGTTCGACGCTTGCCGAGTCCACCCGATAGCGGCCAGCGCCGAGTTCGAGAGCGGTGCCGTCCGTGAGTGTCCCGACCTCAGTGCCGAAGTAGGCGGCATCGAATAGCACGAGCTCACCAGTGGTGCTCAGCACCGGGCCTTCCTCCCATTCGGCGGTGGGAATCCCCGCCCGGATGATGTCGGAGACACCATCCTCGCTCTCCGCGTAGCACCAGCGGACGAGGACTCGACACTCCGGAAGGTAGGCAGTGGAGAGAGGCTCGTCCCCAAGGACCAGCGCCTCGGCTTCGTCCGGCAGTGCGAGGACTCCAACGAAATCCATCACCTCGCAAGCTCGGTCGTAGTCGCCCTCCGTTCCCGACCAGCGCGGCAACGCAGTGCGTGGAACCACGATGAACGGGCCGCCCTCCGTCTCCATCCACGTCGAAGACATGCCGCTTCCACCTTCAGGATCTCCGTTGCGTCGCGACAGCGTATGTGCCAGGTCTGACAGGGCCCACGCCTGTGTTGGTTGAGGTGGGCGGTGACGGGCCCAGGGCCGTGACCATCCCTTGCAATCGAACGACACCGTAACCCTCCGCAACCACTCCCCATGATCTGTGCCAGAACCGAGAATGGACAGCACTCCGACAGCGGTCCGGGAGGTGTCTGGCCGTCGGCGCCGACGCAGAATGTTCACGGGTCCGGGCACCACCGGGCCTTCCTCGCGGGCCGAGTGTGGCGGGGTCTCAGCGCCAGTCGTCGATCACGTAGGCGTCGGGGCGGCTGTAGCCGGGTTCGTTGGGCCTGTGCATGGTCACGCCCTGCAACCAGGTGCGGAAACCGCGGTCGACCATTCGACGGTAGGCATCCGGGCGGCCCAGGTTCATCCCGGCGTCCAGTTGACCCAGTCCGCGCTCGACGGCCAGCTGCTCGCACGCGTCAAGCAGTCGTTCGAACCGGTTGGCGGCCTCCGGGCCAGGGCGTACGGCTCCGAACTTGACGAAGCACACGTCCTCGCCGGCCTCCGACCCGGCTCCGCAGTGGCAGACGGCCAGGCCATCGAGCTCGGAGCCGGAGCCCTGGAGCAGGATGGTGTCACCGAGCCCCTGCGCGTGCGTGGCCACGATCTCGCGTTCCACGCTCAGACCCTCGTACACGGCCCCGGTCAGTGCGCGACAGAGGCTCAGGGCGTCGGGCTGCTCGGCGGCGGGCAACTGGCCGTACAGCACTCGGCCGGGGACCGCAGCACTGCCTGCGACCTGCTTCTTCATGATGGCTGTGAGGAATCGGGGCCAGAAACCGTACCGGCGGTAGAGCTCAAGGTGCTTCGGACTGTGCGAGAAGGTGAACAGGCCCAGGTGGCGGTTCTCCCAGGTGTCGAAGCAGTCCATGACCGGCTTCATGAGGCGCCTGCCGACGCCCTGGTCCCACAGGTCCGGACGTACGGTCAGCGGGCCGAAGTACCCGACGCTGCCCCAGTTGACGGCGAAGTTCGACGCTACGACCTCGCCCTCGACCGTCGCTACGAAGGCCGCCTGTGGATCGGCCGTCCATCGAGTGCGGACGTAGTCGGCGGTCCCGAAAAACGTCTTCGGCTCAGGAGCCCCGAGGAACGTCCCGAAGGCGACCCTGAAGATCTCGTCGGCCCGATCCAGGTCCGCCTCACCCAGCGGGCGGACCGACACAGGGCTCGTGCCACTCTTGTGCTCCCCTGCCGGTGGCATCATCGCTCTCTCCTTCCCGGCCCCCTGTTTCATCGCACCACGGGCGTGCGCCGCAGGCGAGGCGAAAGGACCACCGACACCCAGGGACCAAGGACCCGGCCGGTCTGCCTTGCCTGTCCGCCGGGCTGCACCAGTCACCGGGCCGGCCCAGGAAAGCCCCCCGTTACCTTTTTCGTGGCTCCGCAATGGGGCCTCCGGCCTTCGGGTCCGGCATGACTTCCCCCCCCCTTGATGTTGATGATCCGGGGGGTGGTGTCACCGGGTCCGGAGGCATCGACGGACCGCTAATGAGGGGCTTGAGCACCGGCTTCACCCGAGCCGGAAAAGCTCTCCGTAACGTGGATGTGGCAGCTCGGTGCCCTGGCAAGGCCGGACGAAAGCGTGATGGAGGGGCCTGCACGTGATCGACACCGGCGACATCGACGTCTTCCTCGGCCTGGACGTCGGCAAGGGCGAACACCACGCCACCGCCGTCACCCCGGCCGGGAAGAAGACGTTCGACAAGCGTCTGCCCAACACCGAGCCCAAGCTCCGCGAGCTGTTCGCCAAGCTGAAGGCCAAGCACGGAACGGTGCTGGTCGTGGTCGATCAGTCGGCCTCGATCGGCGCCCTGCCTCTGGCGGTCGCGCGGGACATGGGCTGCCCGGTCGCCTACCTGCCCGGGCTGACGATGCGGCGGATCGCCGACCTCTATCCAGGTGAAGCGAAGACGGACGCGAGGGACGCGTTCATCATCGCCGACGCGGCCCGCGCCATGCCGCACACGCTGCGGGCGATCGACTACGAGGACGAGACGATCGCCGAGCTGGAGATGATCGTCGGATTCGACGACGACCTCGCAGGCGAGGCCACCCGGGTCGCGAACCGGCTGCACGGCCTGCTGACCCAGATCCATCCCTCGCTGGAACGGGTCCTGGGGCCGCGACTGCAGCACCCGGCTGTCCTCACGCTGCTGGAACGGTTCCGTCGGACATACCTTTCGCAGGGCGGCCACCAGGGAGGCCGCGTCGAGATCGATCAGCTTGTCGGGGTTGCTCGCGACACCGAGTTCGGTGACGAACCGCTCCGCGAGCTCCTCGGCCCACCAGGCCGGGACGAGACGCGAGGGCGCGCCGGAGAACCCGGCCAGCCGCCGGTACAGGCCGTCCGCAGAGGAGGCGCTGAGCAGCCCGAGGGTGGAGTAGGCGCCGGCGCTGTGGCCGAAGACGGTGACGTCGTCGGGGTCGCCACCGAAGTCGGCGATGTTCTGCTTGATCCAGGTGAGGGCGGCGATGACGTCCTGCAGGCCCAGGTTGCTGGCCTCGGCGAGCCGCCCGCCGTACTGCGAGAGCGAGAGCGCGCCCAGTGCGCCGAGCCGGTAGTTGACCGACACGCTCACGACGCGTCCCGTCGCGGCGAGACCGGCGGCGTTCGAGGTGGTCTGCGTGTTCGCGCCGAACTCGAATCCGCCGCCGTGAATGTACACGGCCACCGGCAGAGTCTTCCCGGCCCGCTCCTCGGGGGCCCACACGTTCAGGTTCAGGCAGTCCTCGCCTGTCCCGCTGTCCGCTTCGAGCCAGTCGCCGCTGTCGGGCTGGACGGGGGCGACCCCCTTGCGGTCATAGGGGCGGTCCGGATCGAAGTCCGCGACTACGGGGCGGCGGTATCGCTCGGCGGTGGCGTACGGGATTCCCCACCAGGACCGCACCCCTGGTGCAGTCGGAGCCTTGGGCGCGGTCGCGGTCATGGCGCGAGATTCCTTCCGGTGCGGTTCGGGTGTTTCGCGCGGCGTGTCGGCGGCTGATCGCTCGCGGTGACGCTCTCCAAGCATTCCCTGGACTCCGGTAAATCGCTGAGCGGACAGCAGCCACCCGGTGGTCATCAGGTGACACTTCGGCAACAAGATCTCGGTGCAGGCCATGAACTTCTACTACGTGGCCGACGGCCGGATCGTCGCGAAAGGGGCCAGCCCGACCTCCTCGGGGTGATGCAGCCGATCGGTGCCGTACCGGCGTCGTGAACCTCGTAGCGCAGGGTGAGCCTTCTGTCGTGCGGGATTGCCGCTGCCTGGAGGGGCCCGTACGGCGCGGTGGCAGAGGACGAAGGCCCGCACCGGAGCGCGGGCGCCGGCGCGGGTTCACCGCAAGAGGTCAGTCCCTTCTTCTTGATCCGGCGTCTTCGCGCAGACAGCACCCGCTGCGGTCCGGGCTGTACGCCTTGTCACCGCGACCGGGCCGGGTGTGGGAGTGCTCGCCCTGCGGGCGAATACCGCAATCCTCGAATACCGACACTCCACCGGTGCTCGTTCGAGAGCACCGAAGGCATCGTCGCCGGGGCAACCGGGCTATTGACCTCGCCGAGTACCTTGCTGATCGGCCGCTACGACGCGACTGGGCGCCTGCGGCTCATCGCCCGCACCACCCCACTGCCGCGGGACTGCTGCCCGGCAGCTCGGCGCGATCCTGCGGCCGGCCGAGAGCGGGCACCTCTGGAGGGCGTGCGGTTCTCGGCCGGCTGGGGCTCGCGGGAGACCCTGGTCTTCCGGCCCGCCGAGCCGGAGGTAGGGGTGGAGTTCCGCGCGGACACCGCGATCGACACCGGCCGGCACCGACACCCCGTGCGACATCTGCGAGTCCGGACTGGACGCATCGCCACGTGACGCTGTCCATGGCCGTCCATGCCTGCCCTGACTGTCCTGCGGGCCCGCGAGCTCGATACGGAGAAAGCAGAAACGGATCCTCCCAGCTCATCCACTTCAGCCTCGCCGAGATCAGACGCTTGATCACTCGCCCCACCCACCGGCAGCACCCGCCTGTCGATCACATCCTGCGCTGGTCGACATGGCTACGCAGACGACAACACCAAGCCCGCGTCAGCCACCACAAACGACGCGGACACAGCCCCTGACACCTGCCCACCCGCCAGAACAAACACCGTTGCGGTACTAAGAATCTGTTGTCTTTCCGGGTGTGATGGCCAGGTTTCCGCTGGTCAAGCGTGAAGTTGCCTCTGCTGCAATAGAGATGACACGTCGTGTTCTCTCTTTAGTGGAGGTGCCAGATGCCGTCGGTGGTGGGTTGATCGAGGAGCTGGAGGTCGCTGCCCGGCAGCGGTGGAGTCGCTGCGGAACGAGCTGGACCGGCTTGTTGCCGAGCTGGAGGAGGCGGAGGCGGAGGCCGCGCGGGATCGCCTGGTGATCGCGAAGGAAACGGTGAGTGAGGTGCTGTCCGAGGCCGGCGAACCCACGGACGTGCGAGTTTCCCATGCCCGGCCGGTTGAGCCGGAACCGGCGGTGGCCCGGGCGGTGCCCGGCTCGGTGGTGCCGGTGGGGCGGGAAGGGCTGGACGTGACGGTGCTGCCGCCGGACTACCAGCGGATCATGCACGTCCTGGCCGATCGTGAGCGGGCCGGCGAAGGGTCTGCGATCTGCCGGCAACTCGCCTGCTTGTTGGACCTCGAGCTCGTTCCGGCGAAGATCGAAGGGGTGCGGTCCAAGGCGAAGCGTCTGGCCGCGCGAGGCTGGCTCGTCGAGGACACCCCGGGCTCCTTCAGCGTCGCTGTTTCGCAAGGCGGCGGCTCATGACTATGGTCATTGACCACAGCACCATCGCCTTGGACGTGTCGGTCCGCCTTTCGTAGTCGCGTGCCAGCCGGCGCGAGCGCATCAGCCACCCGAACGTCCGCTCCACCACCCACCTGCGGGGCAGCACCACGAAGCCCGACAGGTCCGCATCGCGTTTGCCGACCGTGAGTGCGAGGCGCAGTGCCTTCGCGGCGAAGCCGACCACTTGATTCCGTTGTCCACGAGGAAGCGGATCGCGTCGATCATCTGCCGGTGGCAATAGCTTTCCGGCTGCCCGCCACGGCCCTCCAGCCAGCCGGGCACCGGCATCGCGGCACGGACCTGGGCCCACTCCCGGTCCGTCATGTCCGAGGGGTAATGACGCCTTCGCACACCGTGGTCGGCCGCGTTCCCGTACACATGGGAGAGACATACACACGACGGGATATCAGGGTTGGACTCCACGGACACCGGCAACCGAAGACTGAGGCACAGTGCCTCCTGACGCTCGAATGGACTTCAACACCCATGAGCTGTGCGGGAGGCCCTGCTTTCATTCACCGGCCACGAGCCGATCACCCAACCGAGCACCCAAGTTCGACCCGCAACCGAACCTCTCGGTACGACGAAAGCTACTTACGCGTCGGAGTGCTCCGGCAGGACGAGCCAGTCCGACCAGGAGATCTCTCGGCCGAGGAAGCGCGGCTGCTCGAACGGCCAGTAGGCGGCGATCCACTGCGGCACCAGCTCATCGAGGGCCTGCTCGACCTTGCTGCCCACCAGCTCGTCCACCACCCACCAGGAGATCTCGCCGTCCGCGCCGGCCCTCTCCGGTGGGTCGATGTAGACGCAGCCGAGCAGAGCTGTCTCCGCCGCGTCGAACAGCGCGTAGTTGAAAGACTGGTGTGCGGCGATCTCCTTCTCGTGCCGCAACAGGTCGGCCTGGTCGGCCTCGTAGGTCATGGTGGCCGCAGGCCAGCCCCAGGCTGGGCCGAAGATGGTCCACAGCCGCTCGCGCGAACCCATCACAGCCGGATAGTCGAGCGGACTGTCCGCCTCCCGGATCGGCCGCAGGTGATGACCACTGCCCGGCAGCGGTACCAGGACGGGATGGACGAAGTTATCGGGGAGCCAGCTCATAGCGCCCGACCGTAGCAGCGCGCGGCCCTCCGCTCCTTTGGATTTTGCCCGTATACCGCCCGGACCGGCTCTCATGCCGGGCAGTGCCCGCGATCACCCGATCGAGGCTCCCGTTCGATCGACAGACTCCGTGATCGGTATAGCAACGGCTTCTAAGCTTGTTTTTTAACCTGCTGCTGCGCCCTCAAGGGGTGCGCGGTGTACTGGTCGGCCGTCCGGCTTGTTGATGAAGGCGGCGTGAGACAGAGCGCTACGGAGCGAGCATGTGGGACGGCCCCTTCTACCGAGTCAGACGTGACGGATACGAGATCTGCTTCGTGCCCGGTGCCGGAGAGGACCTCGACGAGGTCTGCAATGTGGACATGTGGGTCATCCGTGATGACGGCGATCGCTGGTCTGGAACCGTGTTCACTCTCGATGAGGTGCACCGGATCATGGACCGTCAGCGGCAGGCTGGCGAACCAGAGGGCGACTACTGGTGGTGTTGGGATGGCCTCATTGTGCGTGACGCGGGTGTGCCGTCGATGGTCAAGGTCATCGACGGGCTCGTCACTGCAGGCGAGCACGAGACAGTCCTTCGCCACGTTGGGCCCGAAGAGAACGCAGATCTTGCTGACTCCGGCTGACCGAACGATGCCCCGAACGTGATCGCTCGTACGGGGATTCCGGGGACGTGAACACGGCCCCCGTCTGATCCTGTGCTCCGACCAAGAAGGCACTTGACCAGCGAAGGCCGTGGGGAATGAGTCTGCTGCACCACGATGGCCGGGACGAGGCATTCGACTTCACCTCCCACTTTCGGGAGGACTTCTACGAATGTCTGACCCGGCGCGCTGACACGCTGTTCGAGCTCTGCGACGCGTTGCTCTGTGAGGACGGCCCGGTGACCTCGCCGGTCGATTTGACGTTGCTGGCCGAGCACCGGCGTGGGCGCGGCGCGTTGTACGACGCGCTCAACCAGGGCTGCATCGACGCGGACAGGCTGCGTAAGGCACTGGCCGTGCTGCCGCAGCCGAAGGCCGCCGACGGGCGCCTGGTCCTGGCGGTCGATGTCTCGCCGTGGCTGCGTCCGGACGCGCCGACCAGCCCGGACCGCCTGTTCTGCCACGTCTACGGACGCTCGGGACGCTCCAGTGACCAGTTCATTCCCGTGTCTTCGACGCCGGCTACGATGCCCCGCGCATGGCCTACCTCCTCGACGGCCTTCCCGTCGAGGTCCTGGGACGCATGCGTTCGGACCGGGTGATGCGACGGCCAACGCCCTCGCTCAAGGAATAGGCCCTGACCTATCCCCAGGGCGGGCGCCCGCCGAAGCACGGCAAGGAGTTCCGCTTCGCCAAGCCGGACACGTGGGGCGAGCCCGACGCGGAGACCACGCAGGTCACCGACCGCTATGGCACCGCCCAGGCGATGGCCTGGAACCGCATCCACCCCCAGCTCACCACCCGCTCCGCGTGGATCGACCACGACGGCGAACTCCCCATCACCGAGGGCACCCTGATCCGCCTGACGGTGGACCATCTGCCCGGCGGCGGCGACCCACTGCCCGTCTGGCTGTGGTCCTCCAAGACTGGCATGACCAGCGACGACGTCGACCTGCGGTGGCAAGCGTTCTTGAGACGCTTCGATCTTGAACACACTTTCCGTTTCGTAAAGCAGACGCTCGGCTGGACCCGTCCCAAACTCCGCAGCCCCGAGGCCGCGGACCGGTGGGCGTGGCTCGTGATCGCAGCGCATACCCAGCTCCGGCTCACCCGCGAGGCCGCAGCCGATCTCCGCCGCCCCTGGGAGAAGCGGGCCGAACCCGCCCGGCTCACCCCGGCCCGCGTCCGCCGGAGGTTCAGGAACCTCCGCCCTCACCTGCACAGCCCGGCCCGTGCGCCCAAACCCTCAACTCCCGGCCCAGGACGCCCAATCGGCTCGAAGAACCAACGACCGGCCACCCGCTACGACGTGGGCAAATCAACCAGGCGCCCTGAAAGCATCGCCGAACGTAATCAACCCAAAGCTCGCAGACCATAAAAACAAGCTAAGGCCCCCTCTTCCAAGGTCCACCGGGCCGGACAAGTCCGGCCCCGCAGGAGCCCAGGGCGCCTTCCATCCCGGGACAGCCGCTGGCGGGCCGTGTCAGACGGCTGGGGCAGCCATCAGCTGGTCGCCCGGGATCCCGACCTTTCCGGCGCGTAGTAAGCCTCGATGTTGGCGGCATACGTGGCCACGGTGAGCGCGTGGAGGCTTTCCACGTAAGCGAGATCCGGGGCCGGTGGGATGGCCGTCACATCCCGCGCGGCCGGCGCCCGCCGGGCCGGGCTCCACCGTGGCCGACAGCAACGACGTCTTCTTCCCCCCGCCATCCCCCACAACCGCACCGCACTGCGGCTTTCCCTACACTGCGACCTCACCGAGCAGGACGTGGAGCGCATCGTCCGCGCCTGCAAGGTCGTCCGCCCTCTGTGCAACCCCCGGTCTGCCACAGGCTGACTCCTCAGCCATCATCACCCGGCGGCCGACATCACCCGCCCGCTCCACACGGAGACGAAGCCCAGGCCGTGTCATCCCGCGGCTGCGGTCGGGCCCCGCCGAACCGGGGCACGTCATCGACGGTCGCGTCCAGGCGCAGGCGCACGTACCGGATCGGGTGCCGGTAGACGCCGCCGCGGTCGACGGAGGTGTCGGCGCTGATCTCCGCGACGAGGCCGGGCTGGGACCAGGGTGGTGTCGAGGACGTCGCGAGTGCCCCAGGCCGAAAGGAACTTCGCGCCGGTCGACGTATGGCCGGTGCCGGCGGAGTGGGGCCGTGGCCGCCAGATGCACGAGTTCGTTAGGCGTCGGCGAGAAGAGGGTCGTACGGGGTGCTCGTGCGGCGGCCCGACATGAAGGAGAGGAAGTCACCCACGAAGGTGCTCCGGCCGTAGGCCCCATCGGTGGCGGTGAGGTCGCGGTGGAAGGCGGTGCGAAAAAGGGTTCGGTACTCGTCGGCATCGATGCTCCCGCTGCCGTCCTTGTCGGTGGCGTCGAAGAGCACCTCGGCGACGCGGATGAGCGCGGGTCCGGCGAGGGAGGGAATGGCGGCGGCGTACTCGTCGGCGCTGACGCGGCCGTCGCCGTCCGTGTCGAGGGCGGCTTGGAGCTCGCGCCACCACGCGGCGAAGGCGTCGTAGAGCCGGGTCTCCTCGGGCTCGTCCAGGTCGAGGCGGGTGGAGAGTTCGCGTGCCATGGCGGCAAGGTCAGGCCAGTCGAGGTGGCCGTCGCCGGTCTGGTCCAGCACCTGGCGGAAGAACTCCCCCGCCGAGCGCCGGCCCTCTCCCGTGCCCGTGGAAGGCGCCGGGTCCGGGCCGGGGCCGGCGTCGCCGCCCAGCGGTGTGAGGAGACGGAGCAGGGCCGACGCCCGCTTCATGCGGGCACGCAGGGCGGTCACGGTCCGGGCGCGGGGGTCGTCGCTGCCAGGT
The DNA here is from genome assembly GCF_042717135.1 of Streptomyces sp. NPDC058620. NCBI lineage: Bacteria > Bacillati > Actinomycetota > Actinomycetes > Kitasatosporales > Streptomycetaceae > Streptomyces > Streptomyces sp. NPDC058620. The sequence continues at coordinate 4,285 of NZ_JBHXQO010000071.1, read as the reverse complement.
GGGAGTGAGAGGACTTCGATGATGCTTTCGGCGTTGATCCAGCCCTCGGGCAGGAAGCGGGCGAGCCCGGCGGCCAGGTAGGCGCCCTGCATGAGGGTCTGGGCACCGGGCATCTCCGGCAGCCCGGCCCTGCGCCGGTAGGGCTCGGGGAGCGAGGCAACTGTGATCGCGCCGAGGAGTGGGCCGGCGACGGCCCGGCCGGCCGCCCACAGCGTCGGCGCGCCGTCGAGCAGTGCCGGGGCGGGCAGGTGGTCGAAGAGCCGGTAGAGGATGACGCGGGCCGCTTCGGTGTTCTCCAGCTCGTTTTCGACGACCCGGTCGAAGTACCGCCAGAAGTCGGTCAGGTCCTCGGGGAGTTCTGCGGCGTCGCCGTCGAGCGCGGCGAGGAACATGCGGTACTCGGCGTACATCCGCTCCATCGTGTCCTGGTCGAGCGGCTGGCCGCTCAGTCGGCACATGGTGACGGCACTCTCGAAGAGGGTGGCGACCACCCAGGCGCGGGTCGCACGGTCCATCGCGTCGTAGGCGCGGCCGCGGGAGTCGGAGCCGCTCATGCGCTCGTGCAGCCGGTTGAGCCGAGCGGCCTCCCGTTCGCGCACCGCCAAGTCGGCGCCGAACATGCGCCGCATGCTGAGGAAAGTGTTGCGAAGCCTGCGCCAGGGGTGGGTGACGAAGGTGGAGTTGTCGACGAGGGCAGCGCCGATCTGCGGGTGAGCGGCCTCCAACACGGTGGCGCGGATCACGGCCAGCGCCCAGCGCGGGTCGTCAAAGAAGGCGCTGAACTGAGATTCCGGGCCGAACAGGGGTGCCTCGTCGGCCGTGCCCGTGGTTCCGGTGGTCATGATGGGTCTCCGTTCGTCCGGGGCGGAACGCCGCCGAAGCGGCGGTCGCGGCGCCGGTAGGTATGCAGGCACGCGAGGAACTCGGGGGCCCGGAAGTCCGGCCAGAGCACCTCGGGGAAGACCCACTCGGCGTAGGCAACCTGCCAGAGCATGAAGTTGGAGATGCGCTGCTCGCCGGAGGTTCGGATGACGAGGTCCACGTCGGGGGTGTCGGGGAACGGCAGGTGGTCCGCGAATCGCCGCTCGGTCACCTCATCAGCAGGTGTCTTGCTGCGAATCAGCGACCTTGCGGCCTCCACGATGTCCCGACGCCCGCCGTGGTCGAAGGCCACGGTCAGCGTCATCCCCCGGTTGTCGGCGGTCAGCGCCACCAGATCGTCGAAGTCCCGGGCCAGTTCACGGGGGATACGCGGATCGGCGACCCCGAGGAAGCGACAGCGGATGCCACGGGCCAGCAGCAACGGCGCATGCTTGCGAACGACCCGGCGGACCAAGCGCATCAGGTAGTCGACCTCGGTGCCAGGACGGTTCCAGTTCTCGGTAGAGAAGGCGTACAGGCTGAGCCACTCGACACCGGCGGCCCGGGCCGCCTCGATGATGTCGATGACGGTAGTTTCCGCAGCCCGGTGGCCCGCCGTCCGGGGAAGCGAACGCCGCTGCGCCCAGCGGCCGTTGCCGTCCATTACGCAGGCTACGTGCCGCGGCACCACACGCACCGGCCCGTCGTCCTGCCCTTGCTCGTCGCCGTACTGTCGCCCGCCCGGCCGGTCCTCCGTTGCCGGGCGTGCGTGCGGGACGCCGTGGTCCGTCACGCCCAGCCCCGTCTCACCCGGAACGGCACGGTCGGCCCTACCTCGCTCGGTCACGCCCACCCTGACTCGCCCCCGCCTCGCCCATACCCACGCCCCAATGGAGCGTTCCCTCCAGGAGTCTGACGGTGCGAAAGGGTCCTGACCGGCCAAACGGGTGACCATCACCCTTGGCTCATATATCCGATTCTCTAGTTCCGGCATCGGTAACTTTCTCCGGTGCCACGGCAGACCGACTACAAGGGGATTCCTGCTGCCTGGGTGCCTGGCGGGCCGTTTCGGCCCGCCAGGCACGGTTGGGCCAGGGGCCGGTTAGGGGCAGGTGGCCAGGATGATGGAGATGACGGTGCAGGTCGCGCTCGCGCTGTTGTTGGCGGGGTTGGGGTCGTTGGGTGCGGAGGCGGTACGGGTGCCGGTGACCTTCACCTGGCCCAGGGACAGCAGGTGCAGCGGAACGCGGAAGGACTTGTTGACACTTGCTCCGTTGGCGATGGCCCCGTAGGTGCAGGTCACGGTCGTGGTGCTGGTGGTGCATCCGGTGGGCAGGTTCGTCGCGGAGGCGCCCGCAGGCAAGGATGCCTGCACGGTGGCCGAGGTGACCGCGTTCGTGCCGGTGTTGTGGGCGGTGAGGGTGTAGGTGAGGTAGGGGACCAGGATGCCCAGGTGCGGCTGCGCGGCGACGTTCACATCGATGTCGGCGGCCTGCGGAAGCACGTAGGTGTACTGGTCAGCTGCGCTGGTGGCGTTGGTGCCGCCGGGGGTGGTGACCTGCACGTGCACGGTTCCGGCGGCGTGGGCCGGGGCGGTGGCGGTGCAGGACGTCGCGGTGCAGGAGATGCCGGTGGCGGGGGTGGCACCGAAAGTGATGGCGGTTGCGCCGCTCAGGTCGGTGCCGGTGATCGTCACGAGGGTGCCGCCTGCGATCGGGCCTGAGGCGGGGCTGATCACGGTGACCGTCGGCGCCGGCGTGGCCATCGCGACTCGCAGGACGTCGAGGCTCGCACTGGCGTTGTTGGCGACGTAGGCGAGCGTGCCGTCCGGACTCACTGCGACGCCGTAGGGGCCGCTGCCGACGGGGGCGCTTTCGGTGACGGTGTTGGTCGCGGTGTCGATCACCGCCAGGGAGTTGCTGGAGTACCTGGTCACGTACGCGGTCGCGCCGTCAGGGCTGAACGCGGAGACGATCGGGTTGCCCGCGGTGGTGATCGTCGTGATGACGGCGAGCGTGGCCGGGTCCACCACGGACAGGAAGTTGTCGTTGGAGTGGCTGACGTACACCCTCCCGCTCACGGGGTTGACCGCGACCCCGAACGGCTGGTCGCTCAGCGCCACGCTGGCGCTCACGGTGAGGGTGGCGATGTCGATGACGCTCAGCGTGTTGTTGCCGTGGTTGCTGACATAGGCGCGCGCGCCGTCGGGGCTGAGAACGACGTCCTGCGGGAACGGGCCGACGGGAACTGAGGCAATGACCGTGTTGGTGGCGGTGTCGATGACGCGCAGTGACCCGTTGGGGTAAGCGGGGTCGGAGACATAGACCCGAGTGCCTGCCGCATTGGCCGCGACCCCTGTCGGGTCGCTGAACCCGGCGATGGTCGCTGTCACCGTGTTGACGGCGGTGTCCACGACGCTGACCGTCTGGTCGCCGCGGTTGACAACGTACAGGTGGGTGCTGTCGGAGGTGACCGTGATCGCGCCCGGGCTGTTGCCGACGGTGATGGTGGAGCTGACGGTGTTGGTGGCCGTGTCCAGCACGGTGACCGTGTTCCCGGTGACATCGAAGTCCCCGCCGTTGGTGACGTAGACGGAGGAGCCGTCCGGCGCCACGGCCACCTTCATGGGGCCTACTCCGGTCGGCGCGGCGGCGATCACCGTGGGCGAGGCCGCGGCGGCCGGGGCGGCCGCCGCCGTCAGCCCGGCCACAGCCAGCGCACCGCAGGCAGCCAGCGCGATCAAACGCCGACCCACGCCCGTACGAGCCCGAGCGAACTCAGCTCTTGAAGACATGACAGTCCTCCCCCTTCGCATCGTCTTCGCCGCAACGGCGGGGACCGAAGGTCCCATCACGGATCCGTGGCAGAGCGGTCACACGGTGACGCACCCAGCCCGAAGGGGCGGCGACCCGGCCACCAGACCCCGATGGCTCAGCCCATGCCACCACCAAGGGACAGGCCCGGGCCCGTGACGGTCCAAGCATGCAAAACGGCGACGAGGCGCGCGCCCAGTCAACCCCATGAGCATGACATCCCGGGTAGCCCGCCGTAGCCGAATCGTCACATCGGGTCGACGTTCCCCGCGGCGGATGTCAGCCCGCAGATTGCCGCCCCACGGCACGCTGCCCCAGCCGGTCCACGGGCGCACACCTCTTACCCAAACGTGTCAGGGGTGTGCTGATGGCAGCAGGTGAGCGTCAGCAGCATGGAGCGCTGGCTGCCTGGTGGCAGGCGGCCGCCGTCCTGGGCCGGATCGGCCCGGCCGCCGCACCGGCGCTGTCGCGTCTGCGGAAGATGCTGACCGCGGGCTACGAGTGGACCCGGGTCCACCACCCGCGATACCAGGAGCCGGCCGTGTCCGGGGCGGCCACCGGCCGGCACACCCGCGCGAACAGGGCCTTCAACGGCTCCGGCCCCAACCGCC
>NZ_JBHXQO010000070.1:15440-26518 GCF_042717135.1 Streptomyces sp. NPDC058620 | reverse complement strand
GATCAGGACGTGTCCGGGCACTTCAAGCCCGTCCGGCGATCGAGGACCGGGGTCCGGGCGGAGCCCTGGGAGATGACCCGGACCTCTCGGTCACGCCAGTCGTAGCGCGAAGACCGCGAACCCCGCCGCCAGTGCCCCCGCCGCCACCCGCCGGGCACCCGCGGCGCCCGTGCCCGACTGCCACGGCGCCTCGAACCTCCGCGCGTACCGCGCGATCAGCACCAGCAGCCCCGCGAACACCGGCATCCAGGCCGTCGGCGGGCGGCGGCGGCCCGGCGGGGGAAGTGGACATGGCCCGCCCACCCTAGGCAGCGAACCCACCGGAGGACGTCATACCGGGGTGCCGGTCCGCAGCCGTCCCGGTAGTACCGGGGTAGGGGGTGCCGCGATCCGGCGCCCCGTGCCCGCTCGCTCGGCGAGCAGCTGTTCCGGCGCCCCGTGCCCCGCTACAGCTCGGCGAGCAGCTGCGCCTTCTTCGCGCCGTACTCGTCATCGGTGACCAGCCCGGCCTGGTGCAGTTCCCCCAGGTGCCTGATCCGCTCGGCGATGTCCGCCGGATCGCGCCGCCCCGCAACGACCGGGGCGACGGGCGCCGTGGGCTTCGTCTGACGGCGGCGTACGGATTCGAGTACGGCGGCGGCGAACGGCAGCGACTCGTGCACCGGGCCGTAGCCGAGACCGAAGACGACCGCCGCCGGGTCCTGGTCCGCCTGCGTGGGGCGGACGGCGGCCCGGAGGCCCTGCGCCCCGCCCGCTCCTCCGTACGCCGCACCGGGCGGGTCCACCGGGCCCGCCAGTGCGGAGTCGGCCGCCCCGGTGCGCGGTACGAGCCGCAGATAGCCGTCGAACGCCTCGGGCGAACGCCACTCGACACCGCTCAGCTCCCGGACCGAGAAGGTCTGGTCACCCGCCTTCCACTTGGCGCTGGACGCACCGGTCCAGGACCACCGGAAGGAGATCCGGTCACCGTCGAAGCCGGCCCGGCCGTCGTACGCCTTGAAGCTCATCGGGGCCTCGGGGGCCGCCACCATGAACCGGTCGGCAGGCTGTGCCGCGTCCGGCCCCAGCAGGGCGCGCAGCTCGTCCGCGTAGTATTCGGCGAGCGTCTCGCGTTCGGCGGGAAGCACCAGCCGGTACGGATCGCAGCCGTCCTTCAGCTGTCCGGCCGCAGCCTCCAGCAGTGGATCGGCACCGGGTCTCGGCACCGCGTGCAGAACCACCGTGCCCCGCTTGCCCGGGTTCAGCGTCACCGACGACAACGCCGCGTGCGGGACGCGTCGTTCACGCAGGCTCTGGAAGAGCTTCGGCGTGCGTAGACCCCGTTCGAAGCGGATGAGCACGGAGTCGGTGTCGAACTCCCAGGTGGCATGAATTCCGGCCAGCACATCACCCATGTGCCTCATCGTATGCGGCACCGGCTCCCACGTCCCCCCTCGAAGCGAGCCGCAATTCGGCTCAGGTACCGCGCTCTACGCGCGTCAGGTGTCCCGCTCGCCGGAAATCCCGCTGTGGCAGGCCCCGTCGCCGCTCGCGCAGCTGACCGAGCCGTACGCGCCCACGCCGATCGCCGCGAAGTTGCTGAGGCTCTCCGTGCCCGGCTCGAAGTAACCGCTGTGCCCGATCGCGCCCCGCGCCGACATGACCCGCGCGCCGAACTCCGGATCGACCGGATCGGCGCCGTGACCGATGCCGCCGACCGCCAGATACGGCACGTCCTGAATCCAGTCGTCCTGGTCCCGCGTCGCCCACACCCTGGCCCCGGTGTGCAACTGCTCCGCCCGCTGCACCCGCATGCCGGGGCTGCCGGCGACCGCGATGTCCGTCACGCGCGACGGCAGGTCGTGCGCGGCGACCCCGCACAGCACGGAGCCGTAGCTGTGGCAGAACAACGAGACGCGCGAGGTGCCGGGCAGCCCGTCGACCAGCGCGTTCAGCCGCACCGCCCCGGCCCTGGCGAGCCGGCCCAGCGCCGCGTCCACGCCGATCCCGGCGGGGGAGGTGTAGTCGGCCCACGCGATGACCGCGGTACGGGTACCGGGGCGGGCGGCGCGTTCGGCCGCGTACAGCGACTGCGCCATGCCGACGGGGGCCGAGTACTTCCGGCCGGAGCGCTCCAGGGTCAGCAGATTCGTGTCGACGCCGGGGACCACGACCGAGACCCGGCTCGCCCGGTCGAGATCGCCGAAGACCTCGGCCGCGTGCCCCTTGCCGGACGGGTCGAAGGCCAGGATGTGACGGTCCTTCGCCAGCATCGAACGGAAGCGCTCCATCCGCCGCAGCGCCCCGTGACGGCCGCCGGGCGAGAGTCTCGTGTCGTGCATCCGCTGCTCCTCCGCCGCCCTCGCCTGCTTCAGCGCCTGCCGGTTGGCGTGGTAGCGCAGCGTGATCGGGGCGCCGTTCAGATTTCCCACGACGAGCGGGTACCTGTCGGCGAGCGCGGTCTGCTGCCGGGCGGTCAGAGTGGCGAAGAAGTGGGCCAGCCGGTACGGCGGCGAACCGACGTCCGGCAGCGCGTGACCGGCTATCCGTCCCCGGGCCCAGGAGGTCAGCGCGATCTCGCGTGGCTCGTCGGAGCGTTGCTGACGCACGGCGGTCCACCCGGTGGTCGCCAGCATCACGAACACGACCGCCACGGCGAGCAGCGCGCGCCATGCGGTGAGTGTGGGGGAGGAGTCGAAGGAATTCACTGCGCATCACCCTAGGAGACGCGCGCCGGAGCCCGTGACAAGGGTGACGCACATCACCGTACGGCGAGGAATTCGGCCGCCGTTCCTCACACTGCGTGTGCGCCCCGCGTACGTTCCGGTGCGCCCTCCGCCCCGTCCGCGCGGGATGCGGTCGCACCGGCCGGCCTGGTGTGAGGTCCGCCATTCGGGCGCCCTGAGATGTGCGGCACACCCCGCGCCGGAACTTACCGGGCCGGGGCCCCGGCCGGCGGGGTCCGCCAGTTCTCGGCCAGCGCGGGACCGAGGTGGTCCAGGTACTCCTCGGTCAGGGCGCGCAGCGATTCCACGCTGGTGTCGTGGCCCTGGCCCCACTGCTGTCCGGCCACCCGCATCACCCCGGCGAACGCGGCGACGACGATCCGCGGGCGCGTGTCGGTCTCCACGTCGAGCCCCTCGCGCCCGGCGATCAGCCGGGCGATCTCGTCCTCCAGGACGACACCGCGGCGCATGTGGGCGGCGATCAGCGAGGGGGTCGACTCGATCATCCGGTAAGTCCGCATGTGGAGGTCGATCGGGATGAGCGCCTCGATGGCCTCGCCGATGCTGTTCCAGGCGCACAGGATGGCCCGGCGCATCGCCTCGAAAGGGGCTTCAGCGGCGGGACGTTGACGCAGCTCCGAGAGGAAGCGGGATTCGACCATGGTCTGTACGGCGAAGGCGGCCTCCTCCTTGTTCGCGAAGTAGCGGAAGAAGGTGCGCTGGGAGACCTCCACGGCCTCGGCGATCTCGTCGACGGTCGTGCGGTCGTAGCCCTGCGTGGTGAAGAGCTCCAGGGCGGCGTTCACCAGGGCGTCACGGGTGCGCTGTTTCCGGCGTTCGCGCAATCCGGCCGGAGGTTCGGCTTTCTGCCCTTCTGGCACGTATCGGCTCTCTTTCTGATGCTTCGACCGGCTCGGGTCACCTGTGAGCTACGTGACAGTTACCGAGTTGTGAATCCGTTTGTCAACTGTCAGCGGCTGACACTAACCTCCAGCGCATGACTAGTCAGACCACCGTTGAGAAGGCGTCGCGGGAACCGGCAGAGACCGTTTCCCCAGCCCCGGCCAAGGGTCTTCGCGGCCACCCCTGGCTGACGCTGTTCGCCGTCGCCATCGGCGTGATGATGGTGGCGCTCGACGGCACCATCGTCGCGATCGCCAATCCCGCCATCCAGAAGGATCTCGGTGCCTCGCTGGCCGACGTCCAGTGGATCACCAATGGCTACATGCTCGCACTCGCGGTGTCGCTGATCACCGCCGGCAAGCTCGGTGACCGCTTCGGTCACCGCCAGACCTTCCTGATAGGCGTGGTCGGCTTCGCCGCCGCGTCCGCCGCCATCGGCCTCTCCGACGGCGTCACCCTGGTGATCGCGTTCCGCGTGCTCCAGGGCCTCTTCGGTGCCCTGCTGATGCCGGCCGCGCTCGGCCTGCTGCGCGCCACCTTCCCGGCCGAGAAGCTGAACATGGCGATCGGCATCTGGGGCATGGTGATCGGCGCGTCGACCGCCGGTGGCCCGATCCTGGGCGGCGTGCTCGTCGAGCACGTCAGCTGGCAGTCCGTCTTCTTCATCAACGTGCCGGTCGGTGTGATCGCGGTCGTCCTCGGCCTGGTGATCCTCAGGGACCACCGCGCGGAGAACGCCCCGCGCTCCTTCGACATCGGCGGCATCGTGCTGCTGTCCCAGGCGATGTTCTGCCTCATCTGGGCCCTCATCAAGGGCGCGGAGTGGGGCTGGGGCGACTACAAGACGCTCGGCTTCCTGGGCGCTGCGGTCATCCTGTTCTTCGTCTTCGCGCTCTCCCAGAAGAACGTGCGCGAGCCGCTGATCCCGCTGGCCATGTTCAAGTCCCTGCCGCTGTCGGCGGGTGTGGTCCTGATGGTGCTGATGGCCTTCGCTTTCATGGGCGGGCTGTTCTTCGTCACCTTCTATCTGCAGAACGTGCACGGCATGAGCCCGGTCGACAGCGGTCTGCACCTGCTGCCGCTGACCGGGATGATGATCGTCGCCTCGCCCCTCGCGGGCGTCCTCATCACCAAGTTCGGCCCGCGCGTGCCCCTCGTCGGCGGCATGGTGTGCACCGCTGTCGCCTGCTTCGGCATGTCCCAGCTGACCATCGGCACGGGCACGCTGACCATGTCGGTCTGGTTCGGTCTGCTCGGCCTCGGTCTCGCACCGGTCATGGTCGGCGCCACGGAGGTCATCGTGGGCAACGCCCCGATGGAGCTCTCCGGCGTCGCGGGTGGCCTCCAGCAGGCCGCGATGCAGGTCGGTGGCAGCCTCGGTACGGCGGTGCTCGGCGCGATCATGGCCTCGCAGGTCGACTCGAAGCTGGCCGGCAACTGGGCCGAGGCGGAGCTTCCGCCGGTCTCCCCCGAGCAGCTGGAGAAGGCGTCCTCGGCCGTCGAGGTCGGTATGCCGCCGATCGCCCCCGGTACCCCGCCGGAGGTCGCCGCCAAGATCGCGGGCGTCGCGCACGACACGTTCGTGTCGGGCATGAGCACCGCGTTCATGGTCGCCGGGATCGTCGCCGTGGGAGCGGCCCTGGTCGCCACCCTCACCAAGCGCGGTGACAACGCCGAAGCGGGCGCGGGAGCCGGACACATCTAGGGTTTCGCGGCCTCGGCCGACTCTTGTCCTCGATCGCCGGACGGGCCTGCCTGCCCGTCCGGCGATTTCTTTGCGTCCGGCGTCGGAAAGCGCCAGAAACCCCTATCAGGGTGGCACCCGCCCGTGACCCCTTCCCCCGGCACTGCCCCGCGGGTCAGGGTGCGGACAACTGATTCGCACGACCACGGGGGACGATCCACCATGCGCACCACTGTCCTTGCGGCCGCCCTGGCCGCCACCGCACTGATCCCGCCGACCGCCGTCCACGCCGCACCCGTCCGGCTCGGCAGCTGTGACGCGGGTCAGCTCTGTCTCTGGAAGAAGCCGGACTTCACCGGCGCCCGCCAGGTCCACGAGCTGTCCACCGTCGACGTCGACAGCTGCGTCCCGCTTCCCGCCGGCACCAGGGCCCAGGCGCTCGCCAACCGCACCGGGCGGCCCGTCACCACCTACCAGTCGGCCGAGTGCGCCGAGACCGGTGAGTTCGAGACCTACCCGGGCGGCGGCACCTGGGTCCCCAGGTCCTCGTACCAGGTCAGGGCCTTCAAGATCTGGGAGAGCTGACCCCGGACACGGGAAAGGGGCGGCGCGACCTTCCGGTCCCGCCGCCCCTCAGCCATCCGCCTGCTTACGCGTCGCCGCCGGCCGGGCCCGGATCGGCCGCGGCCACATCCAGGAGCTCGTAACGGTCGACCGCCGTCTTCAGGGCCGACCGGTCGATCCGGCCCTCCTTCGCGAGCTCGGTGAGCACCGCGAGGACGATCGACTGGGCGTCGATGTGGAAGAAGCGGCGGGCCGCGCCACGGGTGTCGGCGAAGCCGAAACCGTCGGCGCCCAGCGACTGGTACGCGCCGGGAACCCAGCGGGAGATCTGGTCCGGTACGGAACGCATCCAGTCCGAGACCGCGACGAACGGGCCCTCGGAGCCGGAGAGCTTCGACGTGACGTACGGGACGCGCTGCTCCTCCTCGGGGTGGAGCAGGTTGTAGCGCTCCACGTCCACGGCCTCGCGGCGCAGCTCGTTCCAGGAGGTCGCCGACCAGACGTCCGCCTTGACGTTCCACTCGTCGGCGAGGATCTGCTGCGCCTCGACCGCCCACGGGACCGCCACACCGGACGCCATGATCTGGGCCGGGATCTCGCCCTTCTCACCGCTCTTGTAGCGGTACACGCCCTTGAGGATGCCCTCGACGTCCACGTCCGCCGGCTCGGCCGGGTGCTGGATCGGCTCGTTGTAGACGGTGAGGTAGTAGAAGACGTCCTCGTTCTCCTCGGGCGTCCCGCCGTACATCCGGCGCAGACCGTCCTTGACGATGTGCGCGATCTCGTACCCGAACGCCGGGTCGTAGGCCACACAGCCCGGGTTCGTCGAGGCGAGCAGCTGCGAGTGGCCGTCCGCGTGCTGGAGGCCCTCACCGGTCAGGGTCGTACGGCCGGCGGTCGCGCCCAGCACGAAGCCGCGCGCGAGCTGGTCGGCCATCTGCCAGAACTGGTCACCGGTGCGCTGGAACCCGAACATCGAGTAGAAGACGTAGACCGGGATCAGCGGCTCGCCGTGCGTGGCGTACGCCGATCCGGCTGCGATCAGCGAGGCCGTGCAGCCGGCCTCGGAGATGCCGTCGTGCAGCATCTGCCCGGTCGGCGACTCCTTGTACGCGAGGAGCAGCTCGCGGTCCACGGCCTCGTACTGCTGACCCAGCGGGTTGTAGATCTTCGCACTCGGGAAGAACGCGTCCATACCGAAGGTGCGGTACTCATCGGGTGCGATCAGCACGAAACGCTTGCCGATCTCCTTGTCCCGCATGAGGTCCTTCAGGATGCGGACGAACGCCATGGTCGTGGCGATCGACTGCGTACCCGAACCCTTCTTCGCGGTCGCGTACGTCTTCTCGTCCGGAAGGGCCAGCGGCTTCGCCCGCACCACGCGCGTCGGGACGTAACCGCCCAGACCCTGGCGGCGGTCGTGCATGTACTGGATCTCTTCCGAGTCGCGGCCCGGGTGGTAGTACGGCGGGTAGCCCTCGTCCAGCTGCTTGTCCGTGATCGGGATGTGCAGCCGGTCGCGGAAGCGCTTGAGGTCCTCGACCGTGAGCTTCTTCATCTGGTGGGTCGCGTTGCGGCCCTCGAAGTTCGGCCCGAGCGTCCAGCCCTTGACCGTCTGCGCCAGGATCACCGTCGGCTGGCCCTTGTGGGCCTTGGCCGCCGCGTACGCTGCGTAGACCTTCTTGTGGTCGTGGCCGCCGCGCCCCAGGTGCAGGATCTGGTGGTCGGACATGTCCTTGACCATTTCGCGCAGCCGCGGGTCGTCGCCGAAGAAGTGGTCACGGATGTACGCACCGGTCTCGGTGGCGTACGTCTGGAACTGCCCGTCCGGCGTGGTGTTCAGCTTGTTGACCAGGATGCCCGTGCGGTCCTGCGCGAGCAGCGGGTCCCAGGAGCGGTCCCAGACCAGCTTGATGACGTTCCAGCCGGCGCCGCGGAACTGCGACTCCAGCTCCTGGATGATCTTGCCGTTGCCGCGGACCGGGCCGTCGAGGCGCTGGAGGTTGCAGTTCACCACGAAGGTGAGGTTGTCCAGGCCCTCACGGGCGGCGATGGACAGCTGGCCCAGCGACTCGGGCTCGTCCATCTCGCCGTCGCCCAGGTAGGCCCACACGTGCGACTTGGAGGTGTCGGCGATGCCGCGCGCCTCCATGTAGCGGTTCATCCGGGCCTGGTAGATCGCGCCGAGGGGGCCGAGGCCCATCGAGACGGTCGGGAACTCCCAGAAGTCCGGCATCAGTCGCGGGTGCGGGTAGCTGGACAGGCCGTTCGGCGCCTTCGACTTCTCCTGGCGGAACGCGTCGAGCTGCGCCTCGCTCAGCCGGTCGAGCAGGAACGCGCGGGCGTAGATCCCGGGGGACGCGTGCCCCTGGAAGAAGATCTGGTCGCCGCCGTCGCCCTCGTCCTTGCCGCGGAAGAAGTGGTTGAAACCGACGTCGTACAGCGACGCGGAGGAGGCGAACGTGGCGATGTGGCCGCCGACGCCGATCCCGGGACGCTGGGCGCGTGACACCATCACGGCCGCGTTCCAGCGGGTCGCGTTGAGGACCTTGCGCTCGATCTCCTCGTCGCCAGGGAAGAACGGCTCGTCCTTCGTGGCGATGGTGTTGACGTAGTCCGTACTGCGCATCTCCGGCACGGCGACGCGCTTCTCGCGCGCGCGCTCGATGAGCCGGAGCATCAGATAGCGGGCACGCTCACGGCCCCGCTCGTCGACGGCGGCGTCGAGGGAGTCGAGCCATTCCTGGGTCTCTTCGGGATCGAAGTCCGGGACCTGGCTCGGAAGGCCGCCAATGATGATCGGGTTGCGATCGGATCCGGAAGCCACGCTGTTCCTTCGCTGTTCGGTGCTGCTCTACGGGGCCTGGTTACGGGAGACGGACCCCCGGGACATCTGTTTGTGCGCCGCCTCCATCGTGTACCGCGAGGGCGCAAACGTCATCTCTACCGTGGGGTAACCGCGAGGTTCTGAAGCCTCGCGCCCGGTCACGAGTATGAGCGTCGGAGGATGGGTCGGTCCAAACCGCAACCATACGCCCAACCCGTCCAAGCGTTCCCAAAGGCTGTTCGGCTCCGATTGGCGGATCGAAACGGCATAAGCTGAGGAAGGACGTAAACGGATTGGGTACGGGCGAGGGCCCCGCAGGAGACCGGCCGGAGGTTGCGGCGACGTGGCAGGGAACGTCACCGTTTAGGCGGTCTCGGACGCTGGGTACTTGCGCGATTCGCCGAGCCCGTGTGGACTACGGCCAACGCCCCGCGTACGCGCGTGGGTGAAGCATTTTCCGAAACATGATCAGGAGGCAACCCGTGAGCGCGACCGCGGACCACGCGGAGGAGCGGACCAACCCGGCAGCACGCCTGGGGTTCGAGCCCGGACAAGTGGTCCAGGAGATCGGCTACGACGACGACGTCGAGCTGGAGCTCCGTGAGGGCATTGAGGCCACTACCGGCCAGGAACTCGTCGATGAGGAGTACGACGACGTCGCAGACGTCGTCCTGCTCTGGTTCCGCGACGAGGACGGCGACCTTACGGACGCGCTGGTGGATGCCATTGGTCTGCTCGAGGACGGCGGTACGGTCTGGCTGATGACGCCGAAGACCGGCCGTGACGGATACGTCGAGCCGAGCGACATCAACGAGGCTGCCCAGACAGCCGGTCTCGCCCAGACCAAGAGCATCAGTGCGGGCAAGGACTGGACGGGCAGCCGTCTGGTCACCCCCAAGGGGGCCAAGGCCAAGCGCTGACCCCTCCTCCCACCACCCGGGGCCCCCGGACGGCATCACGCCGCCGGGGGCCTTCGTACGGGTGCGCGCAGGCCCCTGCATAGGGTGGGGGCACCCGGGCGGACCGGTCCGGGTATGCGGTGGAGTGATGGAAGGGACGCGTTTCATGGCGATCGAGGTCGGCACCCAGGCCCCGGAATTCGAGCTGAAGGACAACCACGGGCGGACCGTGAAGCTCTCCGACTACCGCGGCGAGAAGAACGTCGTACTGCTCTTCTACCCGTTCGCGTTCACCGGTGTCTGCACGGGCGAGCTCTGCGCGCTGCGCGACGAACTGCCCCGGTTCGAGAACGACGACACCCAGCTGCTCGCCGTCTCCAACGACTCCATCCACACCCTGCGCGTCTTCGCCGAGCAGGAGGGTCTCGAGTACCCGCTGCTCTCGGACTTCTGGCCGCACGGTGAGACCTCGCGGGCGTACGGCGTCTTCGACGAGGAGAAGGGCTGCGCGGTGCGCGGAACCTTCGTCATCGACAAGGACGGCACGGTCCGCTGGAGCGTCGTCAACGGCCTCCCGGACGCGCGGGACCTCAAGGACTACATCAAGGCCCTCGACGCCATCTGATCCCGTCCGCTCCCCGGTCGGTCCCCGATCCGGGAGATGTCCTGGCGGCTCCCTGCCAAAAGCCTGTTTTGGCAGGGAACCGGTCACTAGGATCCATTCGTTGATCCGATGCCAACGCACGATGGGGACGCTGGTTCTGCCGGCCCCTTAAAACTATGGGAGGACCCGTGGGAGTCAGCCTCAGCAAGGGCGGCAACGTCTCGCTGACCAAGGCCGCACCCAACCTGACGGCGGTCATCGTCGGTCTGGGCTGGGATGCCCGTACGACCACCGGCGGTGACTTCGACCTCGACGCCAGCGCGCTGTTGACGGGTGTCGACGGCAAGGTGGGCAACGACGGCAACTTCGTCTTCTTCAACAACCTCAAGAGCCCCGACGGCTCCGTCGAGCACACCGGTGACAACCTCACCGGTGAGGGCGAGGGCGACGACGAGGTCGTCAAGGTGAACCTCGCCGGTGTCCCCGCCGACGTCGACAAGATCGTCTTCCCGGTCTCGATCTACGAGGCCGAGAGCCGTCAGCAGAGCTTCGGCCAGGTCCGCAACGCGTACATCCGCGTGGTGAACCAGGCCGACAACACCGAGCTCGCGCGCTACGACCTCAGCGAGGACGCCTCGACGGAGACCGCGATGGTCTTCGGCGAGCTCTACCGCAACGGTGCGGAGTGGAAGTTCCGCGCCATCGGCCAGGGTTACGCCTCGGGTCTGCGCGGCATCGCGCAGGACTTCGGCGTGAACGTCTGAGGTACGCCAGTTTTTCCCGTCCGGGGGCGCCCCCGGGGGGGGGCCCGGCCCCGACCAACACACCGGGGGGGGCACCCACCGCGGCACCCACGCCCAAAGCCGGGTGATTTAAAAAAAAACAATCCCCC
>NZ_JBHXQO010000070.1:0-15430 GCF_042717135.1 Streptomyces sp. NPDC058620 | reverse complement strand
TTTTTTTTTTTTTTTCTTGGGGGGGTTGGGTGTCGGGGGGGGGGGGGGGGGGGGGGCGGGGGCTGGGGTGTGCCTGTTTGTGCGCCCGGTTTTTTTGCCCGGGGGGCCCCCGGGGGGGGGCCCCCCCCGGACGCATCCATCGACACGGGGAGGACACACATGGGCGTCACGCTCGCCAAGGGAGGCAATGTCTCCCTCTCCAAGGCCGCACCCAACCTCACCCAGGTGCTGGTCGGGCTCGGTTGGGACGCACGGTCCACGACGGGTGCCGACTTCGACCTCGACGCCAGCGCGCTGCTGTGCCAGTCGGGCCGGGTGCTCGGTGACGAGTGGTTCGTGTTCTACAACAACCTCACCAGCCCGGACGGCTCCGTGGAGCACACCGGCGACAACCTGACGGGCGAGGGCGACGGTGACGACGAGTCGGTCATCGTGCATCTCGACCAGGTGCCCGCGCACTGCGACAAGATCCTCTTCCCGGTGTCGATCCATGAGGCGGACAATCGCGGGCAGACGTTCGGGCAGGTCAGCAACGCGTTCATCCGTGTGGTGAACCAGGCGGACGGCCAGGAGCTGGCCCGGTACGACCTGAGCGAGGACGCCTCGACGGAGACCGCGATGATCTTCGGCGAGCTCTACCGGTACGGCGGGGAGTGGAAATTCCGTGCAGTCGGGCAGGGGTACGCGTCGGGGCTGCGGGGCATCGCTCTAGACTTCGGGGTCAACGTTTCGTAAAGCCGCGTACGCGCGGGGGAGCCCCTCACTCACCGGGGGAGGTCCGTACAAACACGATGGGGTGCCAGTGATTCTGAAAACCTTCGGCTGGTCGTTCGCGGTTACCGCGCTCGGCCTGGTCGCGGCGGTGTTCTACGGGGGATGGCAGGCGTTCGGCATCGTCGCCATCCTGTCGGTCCTGGAGATCTCGCTGTCCTTCGACAACGCGGTGATCAACGCCGGAATCCTGAAGAAGATGAATGCCTTCTGGCAGAAGATCTTCCTCACGATCGGTGTGCTCATCGCGGTCTTCGGTATGCGACTGGTCTTCCCCGTCGTGATCGTCGCCATCAGTGCCCAGCTCGGCCCGATCGAGGCCATCGACCTGTCGTTCAACGACCCCGACAGGTACAAGGAACTGGTCACGGACGCGCATCCGTCGATCGCCGCGTTCGGTGGCATGTTCCTGCTCATGATCTTCCTCGACTTCATCTTCGAGGACCGTGACATCCAGTGGCTGCGCTGGATCGAGCGCCCGCTCGCCAAGCTCGGCAAGGTCGACATGCTGTCGGTCTGTGTCGCGCTGATCATCCTGCTGATCTCCGCCATGACCTTCGCGACCCACGCACACCAGCACGGTGGCGGTCACGCGAACAAGGCGGAAACGGTCATGCTGTCCGGCATCGCCGGCCTCATCACGTACCTCGTCGTCGGCGGGCTCTCGGGATTCTTCGAGAACAAGCTCGAACAGGAGGAGGAGCGCGAGCACGAGGCCGAGGAAGAGGCCAAGAAGGCCGGCAAGCCGGTCTCCGCGGTCGCTCTCGCGGGCAAGGCGGCGTTCTTCATGTTCCTCTACCTCGAGGTCCTGGACGCGTCCTTCTCGTTCGACGGTGTCATCGGCGCCTTCGCCATCACCAACGAGATCGTGCTGATGGCCCTCGGCCTCGGTATCGGTGCCATGTACGTCCGTTCGCTCACCGTCTACCTGGTCCGCCAGGGCACGCTGGACGACTACGTCTACCTGGAGCACGGCGCGCACTACGCGATCGGCGCGCTCTCCTTGATCCTGCTCGTCACCATCCAGTACGAGATCAACGAGCTCATCACCGGCCTCGTCGGCGTCGTGCTGATCGGCTGGTCCTTCTGGTCGTCGGTGCGCCGCAACAAGGCGATCGCCGCGGCCGGCGGCGACGGGGGCGACAGCTCCGGTTCCAAGGCGGAAGTCTCCTCCGGGGTGTGACCCGGTAGGGAATGAGGAACGCTCTCTGCGGGGCGGCCCACACGGCGGCGGTTCTCCGGAACCGGCCTTGGGCCGCCCCGCAGTGACGTACGGGGGCTGTGACGACGCCCGGGACGCCTGGAGCCCAGCCGGTGGCTCCACCCGGGCACTACCGGACGATGTGGGGGTTGGGATGGCCTTCTGGGACAGCCTGTGGCCGGGGCGGGAATCGGTGTTCGAGGCGGGCAACTCCGCGACGAACTCCATCGTGCTCTCCAAACGGAACGCCACGGTCTCACTGAGCAAGCAGGGCGCCCTGTCCGGGAATCTGCGCGTCAACCTCTCCTGGAGGATGCGCAGCTCGGACATCGAGGGCAGGTCGCGGCAGAGCGGGCGGCTGCTGCACCCCATGAAGCTCTTCAAGCCCGATGTCGTCCAGGCGCACACCCAGGGCGTGGTCAACGTCGACCTGGACCTGGGCTGCATGTACGAGCTGAAGGACGGCACCAGGGGCGTGGTGCAGCCCCTGGGCAACCTGATCGGTGACCTCAACGGGCCGCCGTACATCCGGCTCAGCGGCGACGACCGGTTCGGGGCGCCGTCCGGGGAGACCGTCTACGTCAACCTCGATCAGCGCGACCAGATCAAGCGGCTGTTGTTCTTCGTCTACATCTACGACCAGACGCCGGCCTTCGACCGTACGCACGCCAAGGTGACGCTCTACCCCGGCAACGGCCCCCGGATCGAGATCGAGCTCGACGAGAGGGCGCCGCAGGCCCGGTCCTGCGCCGTGTTCACCGTCGACAACGTCAAGGACGAGCTGATCGTGCGGCGCGAGGTGAAGTTCGTGTACGGCTTCCAGTCGGAGCTGGACCGGCTGTACGGCTTCGGCATGCAGTGGGGACGCGGCTACAAGACCCGGGCCTGACAGTGCCGGGGAACACCCCGCGCGGCTCAGGACCTGACGAACTGGGGTCCCTGCGGGGGCAGCGTGAAATTCGGGTCGGGAGCGTGGGCCGCCGCGGCGGCGGGCTGCGGATAGCCGTACGCGGGCGGGGCTGCGGCCGGCTGCGGATACCCGTAGGCGGGCTGGGGCGGAGCGGAGTGCTGCCCGGCGGGCTGCGGGTATCCGTACGCGGGCTGCTGGTGCAGCACCGTGGCCTGGGAGTCGGGGGCGAGCTCGGGTGCGGGCGGGAACGCAGGCGCGGCCGCCTGGTCCGGCTCGGGGGCCGGCTCCGTGGCCGTCTCGTCGACCGAGATGCCGAACGCCGTCGCGAGCCCGACGAGGCCCGTCGGATAGCCCTGACCGACCGCCCGGAACTTCCAGCCCTCTCCGCGCCGGTAGAGCTCGCCGCAGATGATGGCGGTCTCCTCGCCGGTCTCAGGCCTGACGTCGAAGACGGCCAGCGGATCGCCGTCCGCCGAAGCGGCGTCGTACAGCAGGATGCGCAGATCCCTGACCTGTTCGAACGCCGCCCCGTCGGACGAGGCGGCGATCACCACCTGGTCCACCGAGCGGTCGAGCGACGAGAGATCCGCCTCGATCGTGTCGGTGAGCCCTTCGGGGACGCTGCGCTTGGGCAGGCGTCGTACCAGGCCGGAAGGGTGCCGGGGCTGGTTGTAGAAGACGAAGTCCTCGTCGGAACGCACCCGGCCGGAGGCACCGAGCAGCAGGGCGGAGGCGTCCACATCGGGGACACCGGCGCCCGGGGTCCAGCGCAGCACGGCCCGTACGGCCGTGGCATCGAGGGGGACGTTCGAGCCCTTCAGCATCGCGTGCGTCATGCCCGTCATCCTGCCTGCTGCCAGGCCGAACGGACAACGCGGGGGCCCGACGGGTTTCGGTGGCGGCCCTCTCGGTGGCGTTACGGGTGGAGTGGCGACGGCTCGCGGCGAGTGCGTGTAATGGACGGGTTACCCGAAATTCATGCCTCTGGGGAACTGTCGACACCCGTCCGTACGTACTATTACCGGCCATACATTGTCCGGCCGGTCAGGCAGTTCGGGGATCATATGCGTCATTTCGGGCACATCTCGCCCGCTGCCCGGGAGGGCCTGTTCTTCCAGGAGCCGTGCGTCTTCGACGCCGACTCTCCCGCCCGCGTGCTCGCTGCGGCCCTCGGAGCCACGCTCTACAGCCCCGCGACCCGGCCGCACCTGGCCGACGACGTGGTCAAGCAGGCCGGTCGCGGAGTCGTCTCGATGGTGCTGTGCCTGGAGGATTCGATCGACGACGCCGAGGTGGCGGACGGCGAGGCGAACCTGGTCAGGCAGTTCGCGGACCTCGCGGACCGCGCCACGGAGACGCCGCTGCTCTTCATCCGCGTCCGCGCCCCCGAGCAGATCACCGACCTGGTGAGCAGGCTCGGCAGCTCGGTCCGGCTGCTGTCCGGATTCGTACTGCCGAAGTTCACGGAGGAGCGCGGCGTCCTCTTCCTGGAGGCGCTCGCGAGCGCCGAGGTGACGGCCGGACGGCGGCTCTTCGCGATGCCGGTCCTGGAGTCGCCGGAGCTGCTGCACCTGGAGACCCGGGCGGAAGTCCTCCGGGGGATCGCCCGCACCGTGAACAAGTACCGCGAGCGGGTCCTGGCACTGCGGCTCGGCGTCACCGACTTCTGCTCGGCGTACGGTCTGCGCCGGGCCTCCGACATGACGGCGTACGACGTCCAGATCGTCAGCGCCGTGATCGGCGACGTCGTCAACGTGCTAGGCCGGGCCGACGGCACGGGCTTCACGATCACCGGCCCGGTGTGGGAGTACTTCAGGCTCCAGGAGCGCATGTTCAAGCCCCAGCTGCGCCGCAGCCCCTTCGCAGGGCGGGCCGAGGAACTGCGTACCGCCCTGATCGAACACGACCTGGACGGACTGCTGCGCGAGATCGAGCTGGACCGTGCGAACGGGCTGCTCGGCAAGACCTGCATCCACCCGTCCCACGTCGTGCCCGTGCACGCGCTGTCCGTGGTCAGCCACGAGGAGTTCAGCGACGCGCAGGACATCCTGCGGCCCGGGCGCGGTGGCGGCGGAGTGCTCCGGTCGGCGTATACGAACAAGATGAACGAAGTGAAGCCGCACCGCGCATGGGCCGAGCGCACCGTGCAGCGGGCCGAGGTCTTCGGTGTGGCGAAGGAAGACGTCGGGTTCGTGGAGCTGCTGGCCGCGGGCCTGGCGGAATGAGCGCGTATCGATGAGCGAGCGCGCGACGAGGGAAGAGACAGTGGACGTGGTGTGGACGGGCAGCTGGGTTGCCGAGCGGCTGGGAGTCGAGCTCGTCGGTGACGGGGAGCTCCGGGACCTGCTGGGTCTCGCCCTGCGCCGCAACCCCAAGCGGGCACACCTGCTCGTGTCGAACGTGCTGGGCAAGCACGTGCCGCAGAAGCCGTCCGTGGTCTACGGTGCGGGCTTCGAGCTGGGGGAGCGGGTGCGCGACCTCCTCGGTGAGGCGGAGGCCCGCCAGGCCGTCGTCCTGGGGTACGCCGAAACCGCGACCGGCCTCGGCCACGCGGTGGCGGACGGACTCGGTGTGGCGCCCTACCTCCACTCGACGCGCCGCCCCGTCGCGGGAGTGGCCCGTGCGGGCGGTTTCGAGGAGTCGCACTCGCACGCCACGTCGCACCTGCTGCTGCCCGAGGACCCGGCCCTGCTGTCGCCCACCCCCTCCGGTGCGCCGCTGGTGCTGGTCGACGACGAGTTCTCCACGGGCAACACCGTGCTCAACACCATCCGCGCCCTGCACGAGCTGTACCCCCGCGAGCGGTACGTCATCGTGGCCCTGGCGGACATGCGCTCGGTGGAGGACCGGGGGCGACTGACCGAGTTCGCCGACGAGATCGGCGCCCGCGTCGACCTGGTGGCCAGGAGCGCCGGAACGGTGCTCCTGCCGGAGGGCGTGCTGGAGCGGGGGCAGAGCCTGGTGGCGGCCCAGGAGGCGAAGCAGGCCGCCACCGCGCCCGGCTCCGGGACGGCGGGCGACGCGTCCGCCAGGCCGGCCCCCGTCCCCGCCCGGATCGAGCTGGCCTGGCCGGCCGGCATCCCCGACGGCGGACGCCACGGCTTCACCCCGGAACACCGCGCGGCCCTGGAAACGGCCCTGCCGGCCATGGCGGCCCGGCTCGACGAGGCACTGGGCGACGCCCGGCGCGTACTCGTCCTCGGCTTCGAGGAGCTGATGTACGCCCCGCTCCGCCTCGGCACGGCCCTGGAGCAGGTCTCGGCCGCCGAGGTGCGGTACTCCACCACGACCCGCTCCCCGGTCCTCGCCCTGGACGACCCCGGGTACGCGATCCGCAGCCGGCTGGTCTTCCCGGCCCACGACGACCCGGCGGACGGTCCCGGCGACCGGTACGCGTACAACGTCGCGGGTGCCGGCTTCGACGCCGTCGTGGCCGTCGTGGACTCCGCCGCGGACACCCCCGCGCTGCACGCCCCCGACGGACTGCTGGCCCGGCTCGCCGCACACACCGATCACGTCCTGCTGGCCGTGGTCCCCTCGTACACCCCTCCCTGCGGGGCCGCCTCTCCCCCCGCAGCCGTCCCTTCCCGTGCCGCCGTATCTTCCCAAGTTGCCGAACGGCAGGAGCCCCCCATGCTGCCCGAGCCCCTCCGAGGCCCCGTCTTCTCCTCCTACGCGGCGGACGACGTCGGCTGGCTGCTCCAGGACTTCTCGGACACCGAGCTGGAAGCCCCCACCGAGGAGCGCGAGGAGGCGATACAGAGCGGTGGCGCGCACTACGCCGAGTCGCTCCCCGTCGAATACCAGCCGACGCCGCAGTACCAGGACCTCTTCAAGGCCGCGCTCGACACCTCGGCCGCCCGGGTGGCACGGGCCGTGGGCACCGTCACCGAGACCGTCCTCGCCGAACGGTCCCCCCGCCCCGTCCTGGTCTCGCTCGCCCGGGCCGGCACTCCCGTGGGCGTGCTGATGCGCCGCTGGGCCCAGTACCGGTACGGGCTCGACCTGCCGCACTACGCCGTCTCCATCGTGCGCGGGCGGGGCATCGACGCCAACGCCCTGCGCTGGCTGGCCGCCCACCACGACCCGGCCGACGTCGTCTTCGTGGACGGCTGGACGGGCAAGGGCGCCATCACCAGGGAACTGGCCGCCGCCCTCGCGGAGTTCGAGGGCTTCAACCCGGAGATCGCGGTGCTGGCCGACCCCGGCGGCTGCGTCCGGACCTACGGCACCCGGGAGGACTTCCTCATCCCCTCCGCCTGCCTCAACTCCACGGTCTCCGGCCTCATCTCCCGTACGGTGCTGCGTGCCGACCTGGTCGGTCCGGAGGACTTCCACGGCGCGAAGTTCTACCGGGAGCTCGCCGCTACCGATGTGTCCGGCCACTTCATCGACACCGTCGCCGACCGCTTCGGCGAGGTCGTGGACGCGGTGGACGCCGACGTCAAGGAACTCCTCGCCGCCGACCGCGCCCCCACCTGGGAGGGCTGGGCCGCCGTCGAGAGGATCAGCGAGGAGTACGGCATCCACGACGTGAACCTCGTCAAGCCGGGCGTCGGCGAGACGACCCGCGTACTGCTGCGCCGCGTTCCGTGGAAGATCCTCGCCAAGCGCGGCGCAGGCGCCGACCTCGACCACGTACGACTGCTCGCCGAACAGCGCGGCGTAGAGGTCGAGGAGGTCGACGAACTCCCGTACACGTGCGTGGGGTTGATCCACCCGCAGTTCACCCGCGGTGCCACAGGCGCGGACGGCAGGGCGGTGGCGGGCAAGTGAGCACCCAGGTGACACTGGTCGCGAGCGACCTCGACCGCACCCTCATCTACTCGGCCGCGGCGCTCAGTCTGCCGATGCCGGACGCGGAGGCCCCGCGGCTGCTCTGCGTCGAGATCTACGGGCACAAGCCGCTGTCGTACGTCACCGAGACGGCGGGGGCGCTGCTCGAAGCGCTGGGCGGCAGCACGGTCTTCGTCCCCACCACCACCCGTACCCGCGAGCAGTACCAGCGCGTTCACCTCCCCGGCCCCGCCGCGCAGTACGCCATCTGCGCCAACGGCGGGCACATCCTGGTCGACGGGGTCTCCGACCGGGACTGGCAGCGGCAGGTCGCGGCCCGGCTCTCCGACGAGTGCGCCTCCCTCGCCGAGGTCAGGGCCCACCTCGTCGCCGCCGCCGACCCCGCATGGCTCCTCAAGGAGCGCATCGCCGAGGACCTCTTCGCGTATCTCGTCGTCGAGCGCTCGCTGCTGCCCGAGGGCTGGGTGAAGGAGCTGGCGGACTGGGCGGACGGCCGGGGCTGGACGGTCTCGCTCCAGGGCCGCAAGATCTACGCCGTACCGAAGCCGCTCACCAAGAGCGCAGCGATGAACGAGGTCGCGCGCCGCTGCGGCGCCTCACTGACCCTCGCCGCCGGTGACTCGCTCCTCGACGCGGATCTGCTGCTCGCGGCGGACCGCTCCTGGCGCCCCGGCCACGGCGAACTCGCCGACAGCGGCTGGACCGCTCCGAACGTCGAGGTACTGGGCGAGACGGGGGTCGCGGCGGGGGAGGAGATCCTGCGCCGGTTCATCGGGACGGCGGGTGCGGAGCGGCGCCGATAGCCGGAGCCGAAAAACTGGGACTGTGGACCTGTCGGAAGCCGTCGAGCCGGCGAAGCTCTCGAACCGTCCCGTCGCGGAGGAACGCGCACCATGACCAAGGGCAACGAAACCAGGATCACGGACGACCTGTACGCGTACATGCTGGCGCACAACCCGCCGCTGGACGCGGTGCAGCGTGAGCTCGTCGAGACGACGTACGCCCGGTTCCCCGACCAGGCGGGCATGCAGTCCTCGCAGGAGCAGGGCCCGCTCCTCGCGTTCCTCGTACGGCTGACAGGGGCCAGGCACCTCGTGGAAGTCGGTACCTTCACCGGCTTCTCAGCGCTGTCGATGGCCCAGGCGCTGCCGCCGGACGGGGTACTGATCGCCTGCGACATCTCCGAGGAGTGGACGGCCATCGGCCGCGCGGCCTGGGAGAAGGCCGGCGTCGCGGACCGTATCGACCTGCGGATCGCACCCGCACTCGACACCCTGCGCGCGATGCCGCCCGAACCGCACGTCGACCTCGCCTACCTGGACGCGGACAAGGGCAACTACATCCCGTACTGGGAGGAGCTGGTCCCCCGGATGCGTCCGGGCGGGCTCATCGCGACGGACAACGTGCTGTTCCACGGCGGCGTCGTCGATCCCCGGGCGACCGGGGCGGCAGCCGCGATCAAGGAGTTCAACGAGCACGTTGCCGCCGACTCCCGTATGGACAGCGTGCTGCTCACGGTCGCGGACGGACTGACGCTCTCGCGCAGGAGGTAGACCCGCTCGGACGGGGGATCAGCCGCAGCAGCCGCCCCCGCAGCAACCGCCTCCGCCCCCTCCGCCCCCGCCACCGGCGGGTGCGGGCGCGGACGGGGCGCCGCCCACGGCGACGGCGGAGAGCAGCTTCACGGTGTCCTCGTGCCCGGCGGGGCAGGTTGCGGGAGCGGAGGACTCCGCCATCGGACGGGTGACTTCGAACGTGTCGCCGCAGGGGCGGCAGCGGTACTCATAGCGAGGCATGCCCCAAGGGTAGAGCCCAGGGACGGCATCCACGCCGCTACCGACGAACCTCCGGCATACGGGGAGTCTCCCGCCGACGTGCCGCACGCGCGACCTCCTCGGGGTGACGGGCCTGCCAGTACGGGTTGTCACGCGGAAGACGGCCGCTGATCCTGCCGTACATGCCGAAGAACATCAGCATCACGCCGACCACGAAGCTGAACAGCACGTTCTGGATGCGGAAGGCGAGGAAGTTGAAATCGGAGTCCAGCAGGGCGAGGTTGACGAACCCGCTCAGGATGAACGCGATCCCCAGGACCATGTTGAGCGTCGAGGCGACGTTGCCGCCGATCACCATCCCGGCGAAGAGGAGCAGCCCGACGCAGATGGACAGGACGCTGAGCGTGCCGTTGGTGTTGAGGCCCGCCACGGTGTCGCCGCCGGTGTCGAAGAAACCGACCTTGTCCACGAGACCGAGGATGCCGAAGGCGAGCAGAACGAGCCCGGTGAGCCCTGCGCCGATCCGGTAGACCTGGCTGAGCCGGTGATCGACCGGGAGATGCTCATCGAGTCGTACGGTCCTGCCGCGCCCGCCCGGCGAGGCGGGCGCATGCCGTATACGAGGGACGTGAAGGGCCATCGAAGTCTCCTCCGCTCGCGGTGGGCCTGCTGCCTCTCTCCTTCCAGGATCGACCCGTGGACGGCGGGGGACAAGCGTGGGGAGAGGGCGGGGGCCCCGCCGCCTGTGGGCACGCGTCGCCGGGCCCATGTGTGTGAGCAGGCCGCTCGTCAGGCGGGCCCCGCATCGCACGGCCCACGTCGGGCCCGATCGAACACGGCCGCTCAGCCGCTCAGCCGCGCCGCCGGGCCCCACGCCCGGCCCTGGCTCGGGCCCCGGTCTCCGGCCCCTGGGGCTCAGGCCCCGGCTCCGCGCTCCTCACGGATGTCGGAGACCACTCGGGCCACCGACCGGCGTACGGCTTCGGTCTCGGTCAGGAAGTGCCAGTAGTCGGGGTGGCGCCCTTCGAGCCCCGCGAGGGCCCGGTCCAGCCGGGACACGGCATCGTCAAGCGGCCGGGCATGGCGCGGATCGGGGGTGTTGCGGCCGGCCATCGCCAGCCGCTGGGCGTCCCGGATCGCGAAACGGGTCCGCTGGATCTCCTGCTGCGGGTCCTTGGCCACCGCGTCCAGGCGCTGCAGACGGTCACCGGCGGCGGACACCGCCTCATCGGTCGCGTTCAGCAGGGCGCGGACCGTGCTGAGCTGCGCCGTCGCATCGGGCCAGCGCTGCTCGTCCCGGGCCTTCGTGGCCTCCGCGAGCTTCTCCTCGGCCTGCCGGATATTCACCGCGGCCTGCTCGGGCACGGGCTGGAGGTCCTGCCAGCACGCGGCCGAGAACCGGCGCCGCAGCTCGCTCAGGACCGGCTCTACCGACCCCGCACGCGTCGTCAGCGCCTGGGCGCGGGTACGGAGCGACACCAGACGCCGGTCGATCTCCGCGGCCCGCTCCGGAAGCCTGTCCGCCTCCGCCCGTATGGCCTCGGCGTCCCGCAGCACCTGGTCGGCCCGCTGCAGGGTGTCCGGCACGCCGTGCCGGCCGGCACCCTGATTGAGCCGCGTCAGCTCCGGAGCGAGAGCCGCCAGCCGCGCGGCGAGGTCGTCGGCGCGCAGCCCGGAGGCCCGTACGGCATCGAGGGCATTGCTCGCACCGAGCAGCGCCTGCCGTGCGCGCTCCACCGCGGGCGCGAGCCGGGCGAGCTGCGTCTCGGCGCTGCCGAGCAGCGGCCCGAGACCCTGCGCGAACCGGTCGAGCTCGCCCTTGACGCGTACGAGCTCGTCCTTCGCCTTCGTCAGCTCGGTCAGGGCGTGGCCGGCGACCGACGGCTCCAGATCGTGCCGGTCGAGGTCGTGGGCGTCGACGGCCGTGATGTACCCGTGGCTCACCTCGTCGATCCGCCGCCCCAGCGCGGCGAAGTCGTCGATCGCCTGACGGGCGCGGGGGGAGCTGTCCACGGCGGTGATCGTCTCGATGGAGATCAGCAGATCGCGCTGAGCGGTGTCGAGTTCGTAGAAGGCGGCCGCGGCGGCATCTTTCGCCGCCTGGGCGTCGGCCCGCTGATTCTCACCACCACGCCCGCCGAACCAACGCCGCGTGCCTCCGCCCGCGAAGGCCGCCGGCAGTGCGGCGGCCAGCAACGGGACCGGCAACAGCATCAGTGTCAGGACATCCCGGACGACGGAACCCCCACCCGCTTTCGCCTGCGGCCGCGCGTGTGTCGCCGTCACATCCCTCTCCCGTGCCGTTTCACCCTGCCCGGTTCATTCTCCCACCAGGTAAGGACGAACACACGGGTCGGTTAGTTCGCGCTTCGGACGGTGACTTCGCCGTTGTCGCTGCGCGCCTTCACCACGTGCGGGCTGTCGTCGTGACGCGGCACCTTCACGGATACGTCGCCGTTGTCGGCCTCGGCGTCCACGGCGTACGCGACCTCGCCCTTCGGCAACTCGATGGTGATACCGCCGTTGTCGCTGACGGTCTCCACCAGCTTCGGCACACTGGTGAACACCAGCCGGACGGAGCCGTTGTCGGAGCGGACGTTCACGGAAGAGGCGGAGATCCGCTCCGCCACGACCTCACCGTTGTCGCTCTCCAGCTTCAGCGGCCCACTGGAGTCCCTGACGATCACCTCGCCGTTGTCGGACGCGAGATCGAGCCGCGTATCGAACCCGGACGCGGTGACCTGCCCGTTGTCCCCGTTCACGGTCACGGCCACCCCACGCGGCACCTGCACCCGGTGATGCGCGTCGCAGTCGCTGATCATCGCCTCGCACTTCACCTGAAGGCGCAGGACCCCGTTGTCCATCTCCCAGATGGCCTCGGGCCCGCTCCCCAGCACGACCCACCCGTCGAACCGCCGCGTCACCTCGACCCGCCGCACATCGGCCGGCACGAGCTCCACGGTGGAGTTCGCGGAATCGATGGTCAGCGCCTCACCGCCGAGCGCGAACGACTTCCGCTCGACGGGAGCGTCGTCGACGTTCGTACTCCCGCACCCACTGAGGGCAGCAACAAGAACGAGAACCCCACCGGTGGCGCCGAGGGCGCTGGTGAGTGTGCGCGTACGCAAGGTCATGGTGTGGTCCCCCAGGTAGTGCCGCCGGTGTGCCTTCACCGTATGTACTGGCACCCCGGGGGAGGCATCCGGACGGCTACCGTCTTGGGGGTGGGGCTATCCCCAGCACGCCTCCGGGGCGCTCCGGGGCGCTCCGCAGCACTCCGTGGCCCGGGAAGAGCCGGGGTGAACGGGAACCGGTTTGCGGGGAGGGGCCGTGAGCCATGTAATCTGTTGCCTCATCCACGGGTGCGTAGCTCAGGGGTAGAGCGCTGCTCTTACAAAGCAGATGTCGGCGGTTCGAAACCGTCCGCGCCCACCAGTGCACAGGCCTCCAACCGATCATGGTTGGGGGCCTTTGACATCTACTTCTGACATCACGGGCGCGATCACCCGCGGTCGGGACGCTGCCGCTTCAGCATCCGGTCCAGGTGACTCACCGCCTCGCGCTGCGTCTCCTGGACGACGTGTAATGGTGACGTCGGGTATCGGAGGCGCTTTCTCGTAGGCCGGGAGGTCGCGGCGGATCCAGTCGCGGACGAGGGAGTAGTGCCCGCGCCAGCCGCGTTCGGTGATCTCTCGGTGGAGGTCGAGGATGGTCACCCGGCCTTCTTCCTCCATCCAGCGGTTCCAGGTAGGGCTTGAACGGGTCGAGCTTGGTGCGGCGGGGAGGTATCCGGCCTTTGACCATGTCCTGCCAGCGGGCGGCCCGGGCGTATCGCTGGATGGTGTGCCGACCCCAGCCCAGATACTGAGCGATCCCCCGCAGGCTCATGTCCTGAGCGAGGAGTTCATGGACGAGCGCGTGATGAGCGCGGGCGCGGTCTGCGAACTCCCCCGTCGGCTCGTCCTCCTGGACCTCGACGAGCTCCTCCTCGTGGCCCGAGCCGTTGTGATCAACGGAATCTTCCGGGATCGGGGTCTCCCAAGCCGGCTCGGGTGCGGGGGCTTCGAGGGTGAGGGTCTTGAGGTGCCCACGGTGGGCGGCAACGACCTTCTCGGCCGCGGTGGCCAGGTTCTGCCAGAGGTGGAAGCGGTCCGCGACTTGCTGGGCCTGGGGTGCGGCGGTTGCGGCCGCGTCGGCGTAGGCGCCGGATCGGTCTCTGCAGATCACCTCGATCTCCGGGTGTCCCTCCAGCCAGGGGATCAGGGTGCCGGCGTCGCGTTCCGGGAGCAGGTCGAGGACCTGGTGGGTGTCGGCATCGATCACGACGGTGCCGTAGACGTGGCCGCGGCGCAGGGCGAAGTCATCCACACCGACCGCGCGGGGCGCGGTGGCCGCCGGGTCGGGCAGGTCCATGACGCGCCGCAGGAGCGTGCTGCGGCTGAACGGGACGCCCAGGTGACCGGCCATGCGGGCACCGGCCCGGCCGGCCAGCGCCAAGCCGAGCACCCCGAGGGTGTTCCTCAACCGCTCGGTGACCTGCCCGTGCCGGCGCGTCAGCCCCGGCACCTGCTCGACGAAGGTCCTGCGCGGACACCGCGCGGAGTCGCAGAAGAACCGCCTCACCCGCAAGGCAACGGTCACGGCCCGCCCCGCGGCCGACAGGTCAACGGGTAAGCGCAGGTAGGAGCTGTGGACGCGAGTGGCCTCCTGTTCGCAGCCGGGACATGCCACTGCTGGAGGCGTGCACCGGGCCTCCACCCGCACGCCCGGACCCATGCCGTAGACGGCCGTGACGGCCAGCCCAGAAACCCCGGGGAACAACAACTCCTGCACCGCGTACGCGAGATCGTCCACAGCGGACGAATCTCGGCCGTACCGCCCTTACGAGGAGCAATGCGACTCAGGCGGAGTGAGTAGAAACCTTCTCTACAGGTTCGAGGCACCCGGCTGCGCTCCGCTCCGCCGGGCGGGGCCGGAGGGCATGAGACGAGAACCGAGCCCGCGGGTCAAGACATGCCTCCGGCGGGGGCGCTCAGACTCCGGGATGGATCGGGCGCCGTTCGCGAGTGCAGAGCCGAGCAGTCGCGGCCCAGGGCGTCAAGGTCGTTCGTACGGTGGCGCGCTCCACCTTGACGCCCTGAGCCACGCCCGCTCCATGGTGTGTGGGTCGAAGGCGGACGGGATGGGAGCCGAGGTGAGCGGTGGGTAATGGATTGCGGTGAGTGCTCGGTTCGAAGGACGGGCACACGAGCCCGCCATCAAAGACCCCGCCGAGCTAAGACCACCGCTTGATCATCTTTGCTGGACATTCCGGGGCCGCCCACACTTGGATACGGATCTTTTCGGTGGTCTCGGGGCTCTCGTCAGAGTCGACGTCTGCCTGAGCTGCCCGAGCCAAGTTGCTCCGGGACACGCGGACGCGGTTCCAGCCGGACGGAACCTCGAACGTCGCCGCATCGGGGGCATAGTCCGTGCAGCCCAGAACCATCAGGCGGCCCAAGGACAGATCGAGGCTGGCCTCAACGACGTGATCGAATTCCGAGCTGTCATCACTTGGCTCCTGAGGCAGGACGACGACGGTGACGGATACGTTGACATTGACCGACGTGCCGATGCCCAGCGCATCTGATGCAACCGCGAGGTGATCGGCAAGTGCCTGGTCAGTCCACGCGTCGCTTAGATCACCGTCCGAATCCGCATCGGATACGTGTATCTGGAAGTAGTCGGCGAAGAGGGTGAGCTCTGTCGTTGTCGTCATGGCGGCACAGTGCCATGCAGTACTGACAGCCGAAGATCTGGAGGCACCCTTGAGTGAGGGGTACGGTGCACGCTCGTCCGGTACCGCACTGTGTCAAGTCTCATGCTCGGCCTGACATCAGCGGCTACTGAGGTTTAACTCGTGGTGTCGTTACGCAGATCTGATGGTCAGGCCGGTCTCGGCTAGGCAGCCGTCGATTAGGTTGCTGCGGTACTGGA
>NZ_JBHXQO010000069.1:0-29301 GCF_042717135.1 Streptomyces sp. NPDC058620 | reverse complement strand
CCGCCACCCTGTGGATACCTCATCCTCTCGTGATACCGCAGGCAGACACCCCTCGTCAGCCCTTATGACTTCACGAGTTCAATCTCAGTAACACCGCGTCGGGGTCGTTTGTTGTGTCTCGGCACCGTAAGCAGGTGTGCGAGTGCGCCGCAAGCCGGTCCTGATTAGTCGTACTTGCTCGCCGTGACGGGTGAGGGAGGTGGGGTTGGTTTCCTTAACCGGCTTTATTTACCCGTTGGTTGGGAAGAAGCTCGGGCCTCGCGTCTCGCATCCCGGTGCCCGAATCCCGAGGCTTGAGCTTCGGGGCGCGCACCCCCGTACGTACCCTCCAAAGAGTGAGGAACCCGGTCCGGGTCTCGTCTCCCGGGTCTCGTCTCCCGGGTCTCGTATCCCGAGTCTGGGCTCCGGGATGCGAGCCCCGAGATCCGGGGTGGCGGAGAAGGCGCCGGAACCCAACAGTCCGTTATTGCCCCGGGTTACGGTCCGTCACCCCGACGGCCCGGCGGGCGTACCCGTACGCGCGCTCCGCGTACGGCCGCGCGATCTGGAGGTTCCGGGGGAGCGGCCGCCACGCTCGTCACATGGAAGCTCCTCCTGCAACCCCATGCCCGCTCGCCGTGCGTGAGTTCACCCAGCGCTTCAGCGCCACGCCGCGAGGCGCCCGCCTTGCCCGGCGGTTCGCGCGCTTCGAACTGGACCGGTGGGGCATCCCGTACGGCGGCGATGTCTCCGACACGGCCGCGCTGCTCGTCGCGGAACTGGCGGCCAACGCCGCGACTCACGGCCGCGTACCGGGCCGGGACTTCGAACTCGTCCTGACCCTCACCCCGCGCGGCCCGGCTCTCAGCACGCTGAGCATCGAACTCTCCGACACCCGCACCGAAGCCCGCCCGCCTTCCCCCGGCGACCTCACCCCACCCCCACCCGACGCAGAAAAGGGCCGGGGTCTGGTCCTGGCCGACCGCTGGGAAGTACTCGACCGTCGCTGCGCACCGGGCAAGACGGTCCGAGCCGAACTCGACGTTCTGTACTGACCGTCCTGACCCGTCGACCGTTCTGACTGTCCTGGGCGTCCCGGGCGTCCCGGGCGTCCCGGGCGTCCCGGGCGTCCCGGGCGTCCTGGCCTCCTGTGGCCGTGGGCCGCGCCGCCCGCGGCACGGTAGCCGCGAATTCCGTACGCATTTGCGTCGAGTCGCATTACGGCGGGGACGAATCAGGCATTCCGAGAAGCCGGAGCGAAGTATTCCGATCCTCGGTGAACTGTTGATGGAATTCGGCCAATTGGCTCGATAGTGCCCCCGCAGAAAAAGCTTGATCGTCGACTGACGTGGTGTTAGCGTCCTCCGCGTATGAGCCCGACGAGTAATGGAGCATTCATGTCGAAACTGAAAGCTGCTTCCGCGCTTGCGGCAGTCGCATTCACCGCCACTGTCGCTTTCACCGGAAGCGCGTCTGCGGGCAGCTACAACGGGGTGTGCGAAAGCTCCAACGGTGGCGAGGTCTGTCTGTATGACAGCAATAACAACACCGGCAGAGTTTATGACACGCTTTACAGCAAGGCGTCGTACAGCGGCACGTACTACGGCACCAACATAGGCATCAACGACACCGTGACGTCCACGTGGAACCGTGACCCCGACACCGAGGTCACCTTCTACGCCGGGGAGAACTACACCGGTACCGCCATGGGGAATGTCCCCGGTTGGAAGGTCAACTGGGAGGGCGGCTGGAGCGACAAGTGGAGCTCGCACTGCTTCGCCAACAACGCGGCGTGCCCCAACTGACCTCGCGTGGATGAATCCCCTGGTGGGTGGCGGTGCGGCACGTCCGATGCGCCGCCCCCGCCAGGAGCCGCGAGCCGCGATCCGCGCTCGACCGGTACGTATAGGGGATGAGGATGCTCAACAAAGGCCGGCCGCTTCTCGTGCTCGCCCTGCTCGGTTCTGTTGCCACCGGGTGCGCGAACAGCGGAGAGTCGCCACGTGATGCGGATGCGGATACCAAGGAGACGCTGAGAATCAACCGGATGGACGGCTACTATGAGGGGGCCGATATCAAACTCCCCCTTGATGCTTATGCGCTGACCAAGGAACAGCGCCGCGACTACAGGTCGGTCGTGTATGAGCTGTCCAATGCGTGCATGAAGGGCTTCGGTCTTACCTGGCCGAGGCCCATCGAGCAGGAATCCCGGGAAGGTGACAACTCCCGACGCTACGGTGTTGTCGACGCGCGACATACCAAGCAGTTCGGGTACGGCGTTCCGCTTCCCGAAGGTGTCACCCACGCCGAGGCGCTGAAGGTCGGCCGCCAGAACACGGAGAGAACCAGGGCCCTGCCCCAGAAGACACGCGACGTCTATACGGGGGAGCGCGTACGGAATCATGCCGGAAAAAGAGTGCCCAAGGGCGGGTGCCGTGGGGAAGCGTACGGGATTCTGGGCCTGCCGCCGCAAGGAATGACGTCCACGACCCTCGACGCCCTGCTCTACGAATCCTGGGACAGGGCGCGCAACCACAGGATCGTGCTCGACGCCGTGGTGCAGTGGAGTGCGTGCATGAGCGAGGCGGGCCATACGTACAAGACGCCCGAGGACGCGGTGGCCGACTCGGCCTGGCAGCGCCAGGGAGACCCCTCGCGTGCGGAGAGCGCCACCTCGACCGCCGATGTGCGGTGCAAGCGCGACGCGATGCTGGTCGAGAAGTGGCACGCGATAGAGGTGAAGAACCAGGAGCGCTTGATACGTGAGAAGGCGGATGTGCTCAAGGAGCTGGGGAGCCAGGTGAAGGCCCTCGCGAAGCGGATCGAGCAGGTGCGCGCCGAGGGGTGACCCGTCGGAGTGTACGGACGTACACCTCAGAGTGTACGATCGTACGCATGACGACGGACTACTTCGCTGACGACCCGCGCACCAACCTGGAGCGGATGCTCGCGGGTGATCTCTACATCGCCGACGACCCGGAGATCGCCCGCCTTCAGCAGCGCGCCATGAGCCTGGCAGCGCGCTACCAGGCCGTCTACGTCGAGGACACCGTGGCCGCCAGGCCGCTCCTGGCCGAACTGCTCGCTTCCGTGGGCGAGAGCGTCGAGGTGCGGCCGCCGCTCCACGTCGACTACGGCAGCAACATCACCATCGGGGCCCGTACGTTCGTCAACTACAACCTGACCGCGCTGGACGTCGCACAGATCACCATCGGCGAGGACTGCCAGATCGGCCCGAACGTCCAACTCCTCACGCCCACGCACCCGGTGGAGCCCGAGCCCCGGCGCGACAAGCTCGAAGCCGCGCTGCCCATCACCATCGGCGACAACGTCTGGCTCGGCGGGGGAGCGATCGTGTGCCCCGGCGTGACGATCGGCGACAACTCCGTCATCGGTGCTGGTGCGGTGGTCACCAAGGACGTGCCCGCCAACGTCGTCGCGGTCGGCAACCCCGCGCGGCCCGTCCGCAGTATCTGAGGCACACCCACATGGCCACCGGACAGACTGATCCCCAGCGGCGCGAGCGGATTCTCGCCGCCACGCTCGACCTGATCGCCGACGACGGTGTCGCGGGCGTCTCCCACCGCAAGATCGCCACCCGTGCCGGGGTGCCGCTCGGGTCGATGACGTACCACTTCTCCGGCATCGACGAGCTGCTGCGCGAGGCGTTCACCGGATTCGCCCGTCATATCGAAGACGTCTTCGTACTGCACCTCAGCCGAGCCGACAGCACCGAGCAGGCCCGCGAAGCGGTCACCGACCTCATCCACACGCTCTCCGATGGCCCCCGCCGCGATCTCGTCCTCGCACAGGAGCTCTACACACTCGCGGCCCGGCACGTGCAGTACCGGTCGCTGACGCAGGAGTGGATGCGACGCAGCCGCCACCTGCTGGAACGGCACTTCGACGCTGTCACGGCCCGCCAACTGGACTCGCTGATCGAGGGGATGACGCTGCACCGCGCCCTGGACGGCTCACCTCACGACCGTGAGCTGACGCGCCTGGCCGTGGCGCGCCTCACCGCCGCCGCATAGCGGCGTACACAGACAGCCCGTGGGGCGCGGACCTGACACCGCACCCCACGGGCGCTCGGCTGCGTCCTGTCATGCCCCTGCATCGTCGCCGCCCTTTCGACGTGGCAGGCTGAGGCGGCGGTGAGCAGGAACGACGACGAGCGAAGGGCGCGGACGCGGTGGTGGTCGAGGACGCCGTCTGGACCTGGGGGCGCGCGGTTCCCCTCAAATACGTGCTCGTCAGCGAGGAATGGGACGGCGAACGGATCGTGTGGGCGCGCTGCGCCGACACCGACGGCTTCTTCGTCGACCCGGCCCCGCGCCGGGAACAGCTGACCTTTGTGGGCTGCGTTCCGACCGGGCGGTTGAGCAAAGCGGCTGAGCGCGTACGTGACGGGTCGGTCGGGCCGGTCGGGTCGGTCTTCCGATCCGTCGAGGGCACCGAGCGCATCGCGGCCGTTGAGGCCCTTGAGTCCGTCGAGTCCGTTGAGCTGGGGGAGCTCGCCGTCATCGTGGACTTCCCCGAGCCCGGGGCCGATCCCGAGCCCGGGGCCGATCCCGAGGACGGCCCCTTCCACACCTCCGACGCGCACCACTGGGAGCTGCTGAACCCCGTCCTGGTCGGCTGCCGCCCCTCCGCCTTGGACGCGTCGCTGGTCGACGTGACCGTGGAGGCCGAGGTCGACGGCCCGGCAGGGCGCCGAGCCGAGCCCGCCGGCGCCCGATGGCGGCTGTTCAACGGAGTCGGCGGTGCCGTCCTGGGC
Organism: Streptomyces sp. NPDC058620; assembly: GCF_042717135.1. Taxonomy (NCBI): domain Bacteria; kingdom Bacillati; phylum Actinomycetota; class Actinomycetes; order Kitasatosporales; family Streptomycetaceae; genus Streptomyces; species Streptomyces sp. NPDC058620. The sequence goes on along the minus strand of NZ_JBHXQO010000069.1, from coordinate 24,545 downwards.
GAGTGCCGTCGGATCGAGGGCCTGTATGTCAACCGCCCCCTCCCTTCCGCGCCGCCCATGCGGCTGATCGGCTGCGAGCCCGGTGAGCGGCTGCTGCGCCGGCTGGTGAGCCCGCGCGACGACGGCGACTGGGTGACCCTGCTCGCCGTGGACCGGTCAGGTCGCGTCATGCGCTCCCAGGAGCACATGCCCTTGCAGGTCGTCGCCTCCCGCCCGTCCGCGCTCGGTGGGACCCTCTTGGACCTGTGGCTGCACGAGGGCCCGGCCGCGCGGCCCGTGCCTGCGGTCCGTCCGGTGTGGGACGCCTGGTTCGAGGGCCCGCCGACCGAGCCGGGGTCGTGGACCGCGCTTCCACCCGGGGGCCGGGCGGAGTGGGCTGCCTTCGCCGCCGAGCGCCGGGGCGCAGGCAGCCCGCTGCCCGACCCTGTGCGGCGCCTCGACGGCCGGCACGTCACCGACGTGTCGGCGCTGTTGTGCGCGCTGGGCGAGGCGGTCGCCGGTCCCGGCGGCCACTACCAGCAGTGCTGGAAGGTGTTGCGCGGCTGCGTGTGCGGCGGGGAGTGGCCGCCCGCGCCGTTCACGCTGGTCTGGCACGACGTCGAGGTGGCCCGGCGCGCGCTCGCCTCGGTGAGCGTGGACACGGAGGGCGGGACACCGTACGTCGACGACGTCCTCCGGTTGCTCGCGCGGGTCGGCATCACCGTAGAACTCCGCTGATTTGTTCCCCGCTGATTCCTTCCGGCGCGACCACCACCACACAGGGCCGTGTCGACAGGAGGTCACATTGCACCGGGCCGGACTACGGTGCCCGCCGAAGCCGTCGACCGACTGACGGCCGCACTGCGCGCCCGTACCACTGTGGAAGCCCCCGACCCCCTCGCCTCGGCACTCCTGGAGCACCAGGGAGCTCCTGGACCTGTGCACTGGACGGCGGAAGGGCACGGTTTCCCCGTCAACGACGGTGGGCTCTCGTTCCGCAACCCGGCCAACCACTTCGCGCTGTCGGCCGTACGCCTGGCCAGGGTGGCGACGGCGCTGGCGGAGTGACGGGCGTACGGCAGTGCGAGGGTGCGCGACCGGCCGTACTCGTGCCTCGGTTGACGCACCGCCGGCGGCCTGCCAGAACCGCGGCCGTTCCGGCTGACTGCGGTGCGCCGGCCGTGTGCCGGCCATTGAACCGGCGTCGGCGGTTCCGCGTTGTGGTCCTTGTCAACGTCACGACGCCGCAGGGAAGACGGAGGGCTGCCATGTCACCGGTTGCGAGAGACGAGTCCCACGAGATGAACAGGCCGCCCACCGGGTGACGACCTGACGACGGCTCAACACAGCCTCGTCATCTGGGTGCGCAGCCTCCTGCCGGTGGGAGCACGCGATGGCCGCTTCTACGGGGCACCGGGACCTCCTGGGACCGGCGATGACGTTCTGCACACCCCCTCGGGACCTTTCTCGGGCTGCAAGCCCGGAAGCCACCGGCAACTGACCCCCACCGCATACTTTCCGGGCGCAGAAGAGAAGAGGAACCGGCATGGCACCGAAGAAACGCATCCTCGTCGTCTCCGACGAGAGTGGCATGGGACTCGGCGGAGTTCCGGTGTTCAACAAGCTCCTCACCGAGGGGCTCGCGGAAAACGTGGACCACGAGGTGGACCTGCTCTATGTGACGGACAACGCGCAACCGCACGGAAAGGCGACCGTTTTCAAGGTCCCCCCGGTCATGGGCGAGGACAAGACGGTGACGATACTCAAGGCGGCGAAGCAGGATCCGGTTGCGTTCGGCCTCCCGCCCAAGGGAGAAGGCACGTACGACATCGTCGTCGGACACAGCCGGTTCTCTGGACCTGCGGCGTCCGCCATACAAGCCGCCTGGTATCCGGACGCTGTGTACATGCACTTTCTGCATACCTCGCCCGAGAAGCTGGAGCAGGCCAAGATCACCGATCTGAGCAACCAGGAAATGGTCGAGCTGCGGACGACGGCAGGCCAGGCCAAGATGAAGATCGAGAGGGAAATTCTCAGTACGGCCTCGGTCGGCGTCGGTGTCGGCGGAGCACTGGCCGAAGACATCCGGCGGATTCAGGCGAAGAACGCGGAGGCCAGGAGCTGGCACGATCTCATGCCCGGTGGCGAAACGGTCAGGACCTTCAGCCCGCCCTCGCCGAACGACCAGTTCAACGTCCTGCTGATGGGACGGATGGATGACCACATGAAGGGGGGCGGCGACGCCCTGGCAGCGGTGAAGCATCTCAACGACGCCGGCAGGAACGTGCACCTCACCATCCGCGGCGCGAAGGAGGAGGAGCTCCAGGACACGCTGGTCAAGGCGAAAGAGCTCGTCGGCGGAGAGGGGAGGGTCACCGTCAAGCCCTTCACCAAGAACAAGCAGGACCTGGTCGACGACATGCACGCCAACCATCTCGTGATCATGCCGTCCAAGACCGAGGGCTTCGGCCTGGTCGCCACCGAAGCCGCCGCGCACTGCATTCCGATCCTGGTGAACCGGGACAGTGGCGCGGCCAAGTTCCTCCAGGACCCCGACCGTGTTGACCCTCGCCTGGGCAAGGACAGCGTGGTCACGACACCCGAGGACGCGTCGCAACGGCACATCGCCTGGGCGGACGCCATCGGGAAGGTCGCGGACAACTGGGCGGACCGCAAGATCGGTGCCCACGACCTGCACAACGTGCTGAAGGGCTACACCTGGGAGAACGCCGGGACGGCCCTGGTCGAAGCGGGAATGTTGGCCAAGGACGGTAACGTGCGCGGCACGAAGCAACTGCAGCTCGGCCTGGTGTCCAGGGCCGAGGTCGCGAGACTCCCCTCTCCGAACGTCACCCCGGGGCAGTCGGGGAGCAACCAGTCGCAGACGACCCCCGCCATGCCGGTATCCGCCAAGTCCACTGTCAACCAGTTGGGGCTCTGAGCGGCCGGTCCGACGGAGCGTCACCGCCCGCGATTGAGGAGTTTCCGTAGCGCCATACGCTACGGAAACTCCGCAATCTGGGCAGGCGTCGATGCCGGGTGAATGCGGGCGGGCCGCCGGGCAGCAGTACGGGGCGGAGTCCGCCGACCTGGGCCACTCCGCCGGGCAGGGTCCGCAGGCCGCTCCGGACCTGCCGCTCCAGGACGCACCGCAGCGCCCGCACCTCAGCGAACTGCGGATGAACGCCATGAACGACGTGTTCGGGCAGGGGCGGGGCGTCTTCGCCCAACCGATCCTCCTGGTGGCCGGCGAGCACGTCCCGGTCGCAGGCGGCGCCGTCTTCCGCGCGGGCCGCCCCGGGGGTGGGTACGGCGACGGGGAATCCTACGGCGCTGTCCGCGTACTCGGACTGGAGCGGGAGATGGCGGTATCGGTCAACGACGCGGAGGTCGGCGCTCTCGACGCGGTGCACAGCTACCTCAACCAGAACTATCCGCCGAACTCGGCCGCGAGGGACGCGATAACGGATCTCAACGTGGAGTTCGTCAGCAACATCGGTCCTTGCAACGGCTGCAAGTGCCGCTTCCAGGAGTTCGCGGAGAACATGCAGCGCGAGTTCCCCGCGGCCCGGATCACCACGGACGCGGTCTACCACAAGGGCAACGGCACGCGGTTCAGGAACACCGACACCCGGGGGCCGGCCACCCGGTACGGATACGCGGGCGAGGTACAGGCATTCACCAGCCACGCGGCCCGGGAATCCGAGTATCCGTTCGTGTACTACAAGAGGGCGATCGAGCCCCGCGACCCCGTGGCGCAGAGGCGCAACGTCGGAAATCCGCAGCACCTTATGGACGCCGCCGGAATCAACCTGAATGTGACCGGGGACATCCCGACGACTCCGACCAACCCGGCCTCGGACAGTTCCTCCCTCGGCACGGACTCGCCCCGCTTCCCGCACGGTTCATCCCACAGCGGTTCCCCGGCCCAGGAAGCAGCCCCCAGCGTCGCGGCGGCGGCGGGCCTCCGGCTGGGCAGCGTCGGCCATGCCCCGCAGCAGCCCTCGCACCAGTTCTCCCAGCACCAGTCGCCCCGGCCCGTCGAGGCCCCGTCCAGGGGCAGGGGCAGCGCACCAGGCCAGTGACGCCCATGCTCGCCCGCGGCACCGGGGTACGCCCGGTGCCGCGGCGGCGAGGCACGGTGCTGGTTGCCGCACGTCGACGAGGGTGCCACCGACCTGCCAGTGAGTCTCTGACTCCTACCAGTGAGTCTCTGACTCAGCTCACTAGTAGCGGTCGTGCGAGGCGTTCTCGTTCTTCAGGGTGGAAACCAGGTTGTCCGAGGGCCAGTAATCCCCGCAGGTCGGCAGGAATGCCTGACTCGGACCGCTGTATCCGGAGTAGAAGTAGACGCGATACGTGGCGGAGCACTCGCCGTTCGACGCAGAGGCCGCGTTGTTCTTGACGGCCTGACCGTCGCCCTCGTTCGACAGGACGCACGTGGCGGCGGTTCCGGAAATCAGGCCGGGCCTGAACACGTACCGCACCAGGGCCACCCCGTTGGGGGAGTACCCGAAGTAATCGGGTATGTCCTTGTTCGCAACGAAGCACGGGCTGGACGAGTACCACGTCTGCTCGCCGCGGCTGTTGAAGTGAATGGCGAAGCAGTAGCTGTTCCCCGACGAGCTGCACGCGTCCGCCTCGTACGAGGTGGCGGCCGAAGCGGGTGTCGCCGAGAGCGCCAGGGCGCCCATGGCGCAGAAGGCGGCGATTCCGGCAATTCTCTTCCTGATGTTCATTGGTTACCCGCCGCCTCGTACGCCTGACGAACCTTCGCCGAATTCCTGTCCTTTACGCTCTTCTCCTTGGCCAGACTGGAGGCGTTCTCCTTGATCGCCTTCTGCTGGCCGGCCTTCTCCTTCGCGTTCCAGATGCCGACGAGTTCGGAATCGGCCTTGCACTCGACATCGGCGACCGCGTGCGCGATCTCCTCGGAGCCGGCGCTGGGGGAGGACGGCGAGAGGCCGAGCTTGCCGAGGTCTTCGAGAGGGTGGCTCCGCACGTACCCCTTCTGCTTCATGCAGGAAACCCATTGAGCAACGGCCTTGACGACCTCGGGACTCTTCCGCGTCTCCTCGAAAACGGTGATCCCTGCCCGCTCCGCCTCGGGCGTCCGAGGCATGGGGAACATGCGCTGGGCCTCGCCGCGACAGCCGCCCTCGGGAAGTGCCTTCCCCTCGTACGTGCCGTCGTCGACACCTGCCCCCACCCCCGTGAAGACAGTCGACTCGGCACCGGCGGCGGGCTCCCAGTACGGGGACTCCTGGGTTCCGGTCGGGAGGTGGTATCCGAACTTCTTCGCCAGATCCAGATCCGAGACGCCATAGCGGCGCCCCATGGCGGAGTCCGCCTGCATGACCGCCGACTGCTCAGAAATCTGTGGCGGCCCGAAGTCGGAGAATCCGTAGCGCGCCATGCAGGAACGCCACTGATCCTGCACGGCGACCTTCCAGGCGTAGGCGTCCACCGAACTCGTCGCGTACTCGTCCAGGGGCAGAGTGAGCCCCTTCGCCAAACCCTTGGTGGGCGCCGTCGGTAACGCGTCGAGCTCAAGCCGCTCGGCCGCAGGCGTTATGCCATTGACGGCTCGGCTCCTGCCCGAATCGTCCGCCTGTTGCGTTCCGCACCCAACGAGTAGAGCCGCGAGTGTGGCGACGCTCGCTATCCCTCTGACCGGTCTCAAAGCGAAAGGACCTTTCGTGTCATATCTCGGCTGCTGAACTGCAGCACGCCCTTGCGGGAGCAATCACCGAGAGTGCGCCATCCGTTGCGGACGGTGCTGGCGCGGTCGAGCATATGCATGCCAAAAGCGAAAGTCTAGACCTTTATTCTGACGCCCCGTCGGCTTGGCGGAAGGGGTGGGAGTGCGGCGCGCCGGGGGTCAACGGCATTCGCCCTTGCGGCGGTTGCTCTCGAAACCGCAGGCGCGGGCCGCGGCGGGAGCTGGTCCAGTTGACTTCCTCCCCCGCACTGACAGTCACGGTCGCGGCCTAGGTTGGCTCCTACCGCCAACGGCGCCGGGGGCGGGCGTCGGCCGCCGATCCGGATGGCGAACCGTGCAAGCTGCGCAGCCATCCACTGCGATGTGACGTGGATCACAGGAACTGATCGGCGTGGGCGGACAAGTCAGAAGGTGAACTACTCGATGCATGCGCGCATCCGCGCGGGGGACCCGGAAGCGTTCCGGGAGTTGTTCCGCGACCATGCCCAGCTGATCTATCGGCACGCCGTGCGGACCACCGGGGACTGGGCCGCAGCCGAGGACATAGTCTCGCTGACCTTCCTGGAGGCGTGGCGGCTGCGCGAGAAACTGAGGGACGAGGGCGACAGCCCTCGGCCCTGGCTGATGGGTATCGCCGTCAACGTGCTGCGCAACACCGGGCGCGCGGCGCGGCGGCACGAGCGAGCGCTCAACAGACTGCCGTTGCGTGACGTGCTGCCCGATTTCGCCGACGAACTGGTCGGAAGGATCACCGACTCCGAGGAACTGGCCGCGGCGAAGTCCGCGATGGGCCAGCTGCGCAGGGGCGAACGCGAGGTGTTCGCGCTGTGCGTATGGTCCGGGCTCGGTTACGCGGAGGCTGCCGAGGCCCTCGGGGTGCCGGTCGGTACGGTGCGCTCCCGCCTTTCGCGCGCGAGAAGCCGTCTGCGCAAGCTGACGGACGGGGAGCTGCGCCGCCGGCGGAGAAAGATGGAACGGGTCGGGGCGGGCGGACAAGTACAGAGTGACCGCATCGATGTGGTCCGGTCGGAAGAGGAGAGGCACCGATGAATCGCACCCCTTGGCGGCGGCACCGAGAGCCGCTCGACCATGCGGAGCTGGCGGGTCTGCTGCCGGCGCCGGGCGATCCGGTGCTGCCCCACGGCCGCATGACGACGCTCGAGGAGCACCTGATGAACGAGATCCAGCAGGCTCAGGCCGCCCGGAAGGCCGCGGAGACGGAGCCGCAGCCGGCGGGCCGGATTCCCTCCCGGTCGCCCGACCGGCCGAGCCGCGGCGGCCGGCGGCTCGCGCTGATCGGGGCTGCCGTCGCAGTGGCGGTGCTGGCCGGTGCGGCCGGAGCCGCCCAGTTCACCGCCGCACAGGACGGGATCGAAGCCGCGGAGGAGTTGGTGCCAGCGCCGGTGGTCCGGGCGGGGCAGGGCACGACGCAAGGGCTGAACAGCACCGTCGCCCTGATCTCCGGAGCGGCGGCGCGCGAGAAGTTGCCCGAGCCGAAGCCGGGCCAGTTCATCTACGTCAGGAGCCAGGTCTCCTGGCTGTCGGAGTCCCAGGACGCCGACGGCAAGATCGAGACCTTTGTGCAGAAGCCGCATCCCCGCCAGGTGTGGATGTCACCGGACGGGCGCAGGGGATGGCTCATCGAGCCGGGTAACGGCACCACGTCCCGCGAAGGGCTGACCTTGGACGTCGAGGGCGAAGCGAGCAACGAGGGGCCGACGCTCGGCGCGCCCAGTTACGACTACCTCAAGAAGCTCTCCACCGACCCCGACGAACTGCTGGAGAAGATCTACAGGGAGACGAAGGGGCAGGGCAACGGACCGGATCAGCAGGCATTCACCACGATCGGTGACCTGGTGAGGGAGCAGGTGATGCCCGCGGAGCTGACGTCCGCGCTGTACCGGGCGGCGGCGAAGATCCCCGGTGTGATGGTGGTGGAGAAGTCGACGGACGCGGTGGGCCGTCAGGGGATCGCGATAGCCCGGACCGATGAGCACTCCGGCGACCGCACCGAGTGGATCTTCGACGCCAAGACCTTCAGCTACCTGGGGGAGCGCACGGTGCAGATGCGCGACCGGAGCGGCATCAAGGCGGGCACGGTCACGGGACACACGGCGGTAACGGAGCGCGCGGTCGTCGATGGGATGAAGGAGCTCCCCGGCTCCAGAAGCGGGATCTGACGGCCGGCACAACCGCTGCTGGAGCTGCCGGAGCGGCCGGGGTGGCCGGGGTGTACTGCTGTGCTGCCCCATCCGCTTCCTGACCGGCCCCCGCTCCCGGCCGCGCGGACCCTCTAGCCGTTCGAGTCCGGCTTCCAGTCCTGGACGAGGAGTCCGAGCAGCACCTCGTCCAGGAACTCGCCCATCACCCAGGCCGAGGAGCGCAGTACGCCCTCGCGGACGAAGCCGTTGCGCTCGGCGGAGCGCAGCATCGCGGCGTTGTCCGACAGCGTCTCGATCTGCAGCCGCTGCAGGCCGCGCACGACGAAACCGTAGTGGCACAGCACCGCGACCACGTCGGTGCCGTAGCCCTTGCCGCGGGAGGACGGCAGCAACCCCAGCCCGATGTGCGCGGACCGGTTGTGGTTGTCGATGCCCCAGAGCGTGGCGGTACCGACCAGCGTTCCGCCGTCCAACTCCACCACGGAGAACGGGACGTGCCCCTCCTCCTTGTCGTCCACCACCAGCCGCGCGTCCTTCGAACCGGGCGTGATCGGCCGCCACGGCCCGCCTTCGGCCCGCGAGGCGTTGACGACGTCGTCGTAGAGCTCGGCCCGCAGGATCGGGATGTCGTCCTCGTGCCGGGCCCTGAGCCCGACCTTGCCGCCCTTTAGCATGCAAGCTTCTTATCCGACCGGGCTCGCCGACGGCAAACCAAATAAGGGCATCTTCCCTGGTACCCCCAGGCCCCAGAGCCTGGGGGTACGTCGCGGGCCCGCAACGATCCGCCGGACGGCCTAGACCAGCGGTTCGATCCAGATGTTGCGGTAGCGGACCTTGCTGCCATGGTCCTGGAGGCGGATGGCTCCGGCCGACGGGCCCTCGGGGGCGCCGGCACCCGTGGGTCCGTCGATGGCCACGTCGTCGTGGATGGTCTTACCGTTCCACACCACCGTGACCCGGGCGTCGGAGGTCTTGTTGCCCGCCGTGTCGAAGCGGGCCGCGTGGAAGGTGATGTCGTACGACTGCCAGGTCTCCGGTGCGGTCGCGGCGTTGATGTCCGGGGCCTTCTTGGTGTAGATCGCCCCGGCCTCGTTGTCCGCGGGGGTCGTGTCACCGTACGAGTCGAGAATCTGGATCTCGTAGCGGTCCTGGAGGTAGACGCCACTGTTCGCGCGGTTCTGACCGGTCACGTCCGGCGGGAGGTTCGGCAGCCAGAATTCGACGTGGAGGGTGAAGTCCTTGAACGCCTCCTTGGTACGGATGTCGCCGCAGCAGACTTCCATCGAGTCGCCGGCCAGCGGCCATTGCGATGCCCGGCCGTCGGTGTGCTGCCAGGCCGCCTGGCTCGATCCGTCGAACAGGGGGATGCGTTCGCCCTTGGGGCGCACGGTGATCAGATCGAGGTTGACGTGACCGGTGTCGCCGCTGTCGTGGACATAGGCGATCCGGTTGCTCCCGGCCCGCAGGGCCAGTTGCTCGGTCTGTGTCGACCAGGTGTCCCAGTCGCGGGTGCTGAGCAGACTGGTCTGTTTGATCTTCGTGCCGTTGACGTAGACGCTGACGCTCTTGGTGCCGGTGAACGGATTCGGTCCGTTGGAGTAGCGCAGGCCCACGTCGTACGTGCCTGCCGCATCGACGTCGACATCGAAGGTGGTGGACGCACCCTCGGTGCCGTAGCCGTCGACGAAGCCGCCACCCGAGTAACCGGGGTGGTCGGTGTTGAAGGATGCGCCGCCGGTGAGGGTCGCTTCCTCCGCCTCGTACAGGGGGGAGGCGGTCTGTTTGCCGGGCATGGAGTTGAGTGTGTACCACGCCTCCGTACTCCAGAGGGATTCGCCGCTCGCCGAACTGAAGGGGCGCGGGGAACGGACGTGGACGACGCGGTTGGTCTCCAGGCCGGGGATGTCCAGGGTGACCTTCTTGCGGTCGGTCGACAGCGTGGCCGACCGTACGGACAGGGTCTCCTCGCCGGCCTTCGGACCACCGTAGGAGGGGGTCGGGACGTAGAACCACTGCTTGACCTTGTACTGCTTCGCCAGCTCGGCCGCCGTCTCGTCGGAGAGCGGCTGGGTGTACTCCAGCTCGAAGCCGCCGCGCTTCGCCCGCATCGCCAGGATGTCGAAGGCTTTGTCCCCGCTGGGCGACAGCTTCTGAAGACCGTAGGTGAGCTTGCCCTCCTGGCCCCAGTTGCCGCCGGCGCCCAGGCCACCGGCGTAGATCGCACCGTCCGGACCCATGCTGATCCGGTTGACCCCGGCCTCCAGCCCCTGGGTGAAGCGGAACACGGCGCCTTGGTACTGGCCCTTGACCTTCTCCAGATACGCCCGCTGGATACCGCCGTAGGTCACGTCACCGAACAGCATCTGCCCCGCGAACCTGCCTTTCGTGAGCTGGAGCGGGGTGCTGGGGGAGTTCGCTATGTCGTTCTGCGGAAGCCACAGCACGGGCTTGGTCACCGGGTTCGCGTCGAACGGGCCGTCCGGGTTCGTGTAGTGGTTGAAGAAGCGGTCCTGCTTGATGTGGACCAGCTTCGACGACGGCAGCCAGCCGCCCTGGTTGTCGGTGACGAAGATGTCGCCGCCCGGCCCCCAGCCGATGCCGTTGGGCGTACGCAGACCGCCGGCGACGTACGAGACCTCGCCGGTCTTCCGGTTCACCTTGATCGTGGAGCCCCGGTTCTTCGTGGGCTGCGGATCAGTGGTCGCACCGCCGTAGTTGATCGCCACCGAGAGATTGAGGTAGAAGAAGCCCTTCTTGTACAGCAGGCCGAAGGCGAACTCGTGGAAATTGCCTCCGAACGGCCAGGTGGCGATCGTCTTCTGCCGGTCAATCACGTCGTCGCCGTCGGTATCCGTGAGCTCGGTCAGCTCGTGCTTCTGCGAGACGTACAACTTGCCGTCGACCGAAGCGATCCCCATCGGCTCCCTGAGTCCGCCGATGACCTTCTTGGCCGTCACCTTGCTCGTGTCGGTGTTCCCCTGGACGTTGTCGAGGAGGTAGACCTCGCCCGCCGTATTCGTGCTGCCGCCCCAGGTGGCCACGGCCAGCCGGCCGTTCGGGAGCCAGTCCATCGCGGTGACCTGCGGTTCGAAGCCCGCAGGGCGAAGGTCGGTCAGCTCGTAGTCGGGGTGGACGGAGTTCAGGGGCAGCCCGTCGCCCGGAGCGTCCGATACGCCCTCGCACTCCTTACGGCCGGGCGCCGTGACCCGGACGACGTCGGCATCGGTGCTCAGCACCGAGTTCGGCACGACGCTGAAACCGGAGGCGCCGGGAGGCTGCCACGCCAGAGTGACCTGCTGCCCGCCCGTGCGCTCGAAGTGCTCGATACGCAAGGAGTGGTGACCGGCGGAGAGAGTGACCGAGCCGTCCTTGGGGTCGGCGCCGTGCAGCCCGTCGTGATCGATGACCAGCTGGTCGTCGATCAGCAGCCGCGAACCGTCGTCGCTGGTCAGCTGGAAGGTGTACTGACCGTCTTGCGGGACGGCGATATTGCCGATCACATGCGCCACGAAGTAGTCGCCGAATCCGAAGTCGTCGGTGGAACTCCAGTCGATCGTCGGCATCAACTTGTCGACGTTCGGCGTCTGTCCGGCCTTGATGTCGCACAACTCGCTGAGCGGAACCTGCACATCGAAGACACGCAGCGTCACACCCGGTTCCTGCGGCGGAAGTACCTCCTGCGCCGAGGGCTCGGCCCCGGCCGGTGACGTCGAGAAGGCGCCGACGAGGAACGAGGCGACGAGCAGACCCGCCAGGCGTCTGCGGCAGCGGTGATACAGCCGTGAGTTCATTCTTCCTCCTGGGCCCCTCCAGCGAGGGGCGCGCGGGCGAACGTTCTACGGGAGTGGTCCGGCAGCGCCTTACCTGAGCGGGAGTTGGGGGGTTGCGACGGAAACAGTAGGAGGCTTTTGCTGATGACGTCCATACTTCGTCACCACTGTGTTCAAAGTCGGATGCGACAAACCGAAAGGTGTCGCATCCACGTCCCTGGGCGTTCCGGCCACCCGGCGCGGCTCGGCTGAAAGACGCGGTGATGGACGAGTGGTTCCGGCCGCTGTGGACCTCCCCGGAGATCCGCGCGACCTGCGGAAAGTGCGTCCTCGGAGTGCCACCCGAACAGGAGCTGCTCCGCTGGACCGAGAAGCTGCGTGACTTCGGCCGCCCGGCGCTCGTCGTCCGGGCGGCCGAGGACAAGGCCATGCCGCTTTAGCCCGGCCGCCGGCTCGCCGAACTCCTGCCCCGGGGGCAGCTGGTGGAGGTCGTCGACAGCTGCACCCTCATCACGGAGGACCAGCCCGCGGTGCTTGCCGCGCACATCAGCGCGTTCCTGTTGAGAGGCACACCGTCCTGAGAGCGGAACCCGGCCCACGAGGTATTTCACAAACCGCCGCTCCCATGGTCGAGGCCGTTGTCGGTGAGGTGGGGAGGGGACTCGTGACGTATCGCGGGCCGATGCGCGTACGCGTACGGCATCCTGGATGACCACGACTGCCCGCCGACCTGACCGGAGGACCCGGCGTGGGCCTCCGGCCCGCTCCGCGCACCGAGGACGATGCCGGGAACCGGCCCGCGCCCTGCGGGTGGCCGACCGGCCGGCCGCTGATTCGGACGTCCTCGCCGTCGTCGGACCCACCACGGACATCACGGCGGAGGCCGTCGTCGACCGCTACGAGAAGGCGCGCCTCGCCGTGGTCGTCGTCTCGCCCGTGGCCAGCACTGCCGGCCTCCTCACCGGAACGAAGACGCTGTGCGTCATCAGCCCGTTCGACGAGACGCTGACCGTGGGCCTGATCCACTACCTGGTCAACGTCCGCCCGGCCGACCGAATCCACGTCATCGAGGACCGGACCGACCGGCGCGGCAGCTGGGCCGTCACCAACCGCATCCGCGACGCCGCGCCCGTAGCCGGGGCCTCGGTCACGGTGCACGGCGTCGAAGCGACGGCCGACACCTTCGCCCCGCCCGCCCGCCCGCGCCGCGGTCGCGGGCCGCGCGGACGCCGTCGCCTACGCCGGGGCATCGCCCAGCCGTGCCGCCCGCTGCGCCACGGCGCCGACGGCCGCCGGTTTTCACCGGCACCCGCCTGGCCACCGGCCCCGTTCCTGGCCCCCGCCTTCCTCGAAGGCGCCGCACGAGCCGCCGAAGGGTGGGCCACCCGGCCCCTGTCCTTCCACCCCACCCGCCAGGTGCGGCCGGAGCGGGGGATCTTCCTCTACCGGATCGAAGAGGGCCGGGCCCGCTTCTTCGGCTCGTACGCGAAGGTCCAGGCCGACAGGTGGACCCGCGGACGTGCGGCCACGCAGTCCAGCGGGCCCGCGGACGGCGTGAAGCGGAGCTGCGGGGGCGCTTAAGAAATCCTCGATGGACCTGCGGCGCGGGGTGCGGCAGATTGCTCCCTGACGGCAGAGAGTGGTGCGCGGAGCCGGACGTCCGACGCGCACCGGCGACCTGCCGTACCTCATGTCTTCCCCGGGCCGCAGGCGTTCTTCCCCATGCCCCCGGCCCGGGGTACTCAACGCCGCACCAGGCACAGGGAGCCGCAGCCGTGAAGGCACTCGTGAAGCAGAAGGCCGAGCCGGGGCTCTGGCTGATGGACGTGCCGGAACCGGAGATCGGTCCCGGCGACGTACTCATCAAGGTGCTCCGCACTGGCATCTGCGGCACCGATCTGCACATCCGGGCCTACGACGGCTGGGCCCAGCAGGCCGTGCGCACCCCGCTCGTCCTGGGCCACGAGTTCGTCGGCGAGGTCGCCGAGCTCGGCTCCGACGTCGTCGACATCGAGATCGGCGACCTCGTCAGCGGCGAGGGCCACCTCGTCTGCGGCAAGTGCCGCAACTGTCTGGCCGGCCGGCGCCACCTCTGCCGCTCCACCCTCGGGCTCGGCGTCGGCCGGGACGGTGCGTTCGCCGAGTACGTCGCACTGCCCGCCTCCAACGTCTGGGTGCACCGGGTCCCCGTGGACCTCGACATCGCCGCGATCTTCGACCCGTTCGGCAACGCCGTGCACACCGCCCTGTCCTTCCCGCTGGTCGGCGAGGACGTGCTGATCACCGGCGCGGGCCCGATCGGCATCATGGCCGCGGCCGTCGCCCGCCACGCCGGTGCCCGCAACATCATGATCACCGATGTGAGCGAGGCCCGTCTCGAACTGGCCCGCAAGGTCGGTGTCAGCCTGGCGCTCAACGTCGTGGACGAGACCATCGCCGACGGACAGAAGCACCTCGGACTCCGTGAGGGCTTCGACATCGGCCTGGAGATGTCCGGCCGGCCCGAGGCGATGCGCGACATGATCGCGAACATGACGCACGGCGGCCGGATCGCGATGCTCGGACTGCCCGCCGAGGATTTCGCCGTCGACTGGTCGCGCGTCGTCACCTCGATGATCACCATCAAGGGCATCTACGGCCGCGAGATGTACGAGACCTGGTACGCGATGTCCGTGCTGCTGGAGGGCGGTCTGGACCTCGCCCCCGTGATCACAGGACGATACGGCTACCGCGACTTCGAAGCGGCGTTCGACGACGCGGCGAGTGGTCTCGGTGGCAAGGTCATCCTCGACTGGACCGCCTGAACCACGCGCCTCCAGTCCAGCCACTGACGTATCCAGCTACCGAGCCGGGAGACACCCCTCATGTTCGACTCCGTACGTGACGACGTGCGCACCACCCTCGACGAGATCAAGGCCGCCGGACTCCACAAGCCCGAGCGCGTGATCGGCACCCCGCAGTCCGCGACCGTCGCTGTCACCTCCGGCGGACGCCCCGGCGAGGTCCTCAACTTCTGCGCCAACAACTACCTCGGCCTCGCCGACCACCCCGAGGTCGTCGCCGCCGCGCACGAGGCACTGGACCGCTGGGGCTACGGGCTCGCCTCGGTCCGCTTCATCTGCGGCACCCAGGAGGTCCACAAGGAGCTGGAGCAGCGGCTGTCGTCGTTCCTCGGCCAGGAGGACACGATCCTCTACTCCTCCTGCTTCGACGCCAACGGCGGTGTCTTCGAGACCCTCCTCGGCGCCGAGGACGCGGTCATCTCCGACGCCCTGAACCACGCCTCGATCATCGACGGCATCCGGCTCTCCAAGGCCCAGCGCTTCCGGTACGCCAACCGCGACATGGCCGACCTGGAGCAGCAGCTCAAGGAGGCGTCCGGCGCGCGGCGCAGGCTCATCGTCACCGACGGTGTGTTCTCCATGGACGGTTACGTCGCTCCGCTGCGCGAGATCTGCGACCTGGCCGACCGCCACGACGCCATGGTCATGGTCGACGACTCGCACGCCGTGGGCTTCGTCGGCGCCGGTGGGCGCGGCACCCCCGAGCTGCACGACGTCATGGACCGCGTCGACATCATCACCGGCACCCTCGGCAAGGCACTCGGCGGCGCGTCCGGCGGCTACGTCGCGGCCCGCGCCGAGATCGTCGCCCTGCTGCGCCAGCGCTCGCGCCCGTACCTCTTCTCCAACTCGCTCGCGCCCGTCATCGCCGCCGCCTCCCTCAAGGTCATCGACCTGCTGGAGTCCGCGGGCGAGCTGCGAGACCGGCTCAACGCCAACACCGCGCTCTTCCGGACCCGGATGACCGAGGAAGGCTTCGACGTCCTGCCCGGCGACCACGCCATCGCCCCCGTCATGTTCGGGAACGCGGCGAAGGCAGGCCGGATGGCGGAGCTGCTTCTCGAGCGCGGTGTGTACGTGATCGGGTTCTCGTACCCGGTCGTCCCGCAGGGCGCGGCGCGCATCCGCGTGCAGCTGTCCGCCGCGCACTCCACGGACGACGTGAACCGTGCCGTGGACGCCTTCGTCGACGCGCGGGCCGCGCTGGCGGAATAGCGGGGCCCGCCCGGGGTTCCACGGGTCCCGGAACGATCCGGACCTGGGACAATAGGGCACATGATCGATGCACGGCGGCTGCGTATTCTGCGTGCGGTGGCGGACCACCGCACGGTGACTGCTGCGGCCGCCGCGCTGTATCTGACCCCCTCCGCGGTGTCCCAGCAGCTCGCCGCCCTGGAACAGGAGACCGGTCACCGGCTCGTCGAACGGGGGGCGCGCGGGGCGCGGCTCACGGCGGCGGGGGAGATCCTGCTGACCCACACCAACGTGGTGCTGGCCCAGCTGGAACGGGCCGAGGCGGAGCTCGCGGCGTACAGCGCGGGAGTGGCCGGCACGGTGACGGTCGCCGCGTTCGCCACCGGCATCGCACTGGTCCTCGCCCCCGCCATCACGGAACTGAACCTCACCGCTCCCGGCATCCGGGTCCGGGTACAGGACGCCGAGGGTGATGCGAGCGTGCCGATGGTGCTGGACCGGCAGGTGGATGTGGCGGTCGCCGTCGAGTACCGGGGCGCACCGGGGGCGGACGACGAGCGGCTGACACGGGTGCCGCTCTACTCGGAACCCTTCGACGCGGTGCTGCCCGTGGACCACCGGCTGGCCGGGCAGGACCAGGTGGCGGTCGCGGACCTCGCGAAGGACCCGTGGATCGGGCCGTATCCGGGGAACCCCTGCCACGACGTGGTGGTCCTCGCATGCGAGTTCGCCGGCTTCGAACCCCGCCTCGAACACTCCTCGGACGACTTCCGCGCGGTGGTCGCGCTGGCCGGGGCGGGCGCGGGCGTGGCCCTGGTCCCGAGGTCCGCGTTGCGCGGGGTGGAACGGACGGGAGTGGTCGTACGCCCCGTGGAGGGCAGCGCACCGACCCGCCGGGTCTTCGCGGCGGTCCGCCAGGGCGCGGAGTGCCACCCCCTGATCCGGCCGGTGCTGGACGCGCTGGGGGCGGCGGGGACGAGAGAGGAAGATCTGGCCGCGCGTACGCCGTAGCGTCCCGGTCGTCCCGGCCCGTCCACCGGCTCGGGTCGGCGGGGCCCTCTCAGCCCGCCCGGCGCTTGAGGGCGAAGCGGCCGTCGGACGACCCCGGCCCCACCGTGCCGATCGTCGCCGCCACCACCACCGCCGCGGCCAACGCCCCGTACCGTCCCGGCGGCAGATAGGGCATCGCACCCGTCACCGTCACCGTCACCGA
The DNA here is from genome assembly GCF_042717135.1 of Streptomyces sp. NPDC058620. NCBI lineage: Bacteria > Bacillati > Actinomycetota > Actinomycetes > Kitasatosporales > Streptomycetaceae > Streptomyces > Streptomyces sp. NPDC058620. The sequence continues at coordinate 7,662 of NZ_JBHXQO010000069.1, read as the reverse complement.
CACCGAGAACGCCACCAGCGGCACCGCCGCGACCAGCGTGCCCACCGCCAGGCCCGTCGCCGAGAACAGGCCCGTCTCGACGAGCAGCGTCCGCGACACCTGCCTGCGCCCCGCACCCGCCACCCGCAGCAGCCGGAACTCGCCGCGCCGGCCCACCGGGATGAGGGCCAGCGTGCGTACGGCTGCCGCCGGCATTCCGCGACGAGGGCCTGCGTGCCGCGCTCGCCGCCCGCGCGGAAATGCCCGACCTGCCGATCCTGGTCCTGTCGCAGTACGTCGAGGAGACGCACGCCGCCGAACTGCTCGCCCAGGGGGGCGCAGGGCACCGGCTGTCTCGCGTGACGCGGGCCCGCACCGGGGGCGGGCTCACGCAGGCTGCAACAGGTCCCAGCGGTTGCCGTACAGGTCCTCGAAGACCGCCACGGAACCGTAGACCTCGTGCCGCGGCTCCTCCAGGAACCGCACCCCGGCGGCCCGCATCCGTGCGTGGTCGCCCGCGAAGTCCTCGGTGTGCAGGAAGAAACCCACCCGGCCGCCGGTCTGCGCGCCGACGCTCGCGCGCTGAGCCTCGTCCTTCGCACGGGCCAGCAGCAGCCCCGCCCCCGCCTTGCCGCCGCGCGGGCGCACGACCACCCAACGGGAGCCGTCACCCCGGTCGGAGTCCTCCACCAGCTCGAATCCCAGGGAGTCGCGGTAGAAGGCGATGGCTTCGTCGTAGTCGGTGACGACCAGGGTGACGAGGGCGATCTGTGACATGTCATACCTCGATGTGACGTGTGACGGTGGCTCGTGAAGTTGTACGTAACACTAACGCTCCCGCCACCCCCGCCAGCACAATGACCGGCATGGACACGAGTGACCTCGCCGCCCTGACGGCCCGCGCCCGGTTCCTGGCAGTCCCCGGCCGCCGCCGCATCCTCGGCATCGCGGGACCGCCGGGCGCCGGGAAGTCCACGCTGGCCGCCCGGCTCGTCGACGCGCTGGACGGGCTGGCCGTCCTCGTCCCCATGGACGGCTTCCACCTCGCGCAGGCGGAACTGGACCGCCTCGGCCGCACCGGCCGCAAGGGCGCCCCCGACACCTTCGACGCCGCCGGATACGCCGCCCTCCTGCGACGGCTCCGCGACACCGCCGAGCCCGGACCCGTCTACGCACCCGCCTTCGACCGTGCGCTGGAGGAACCGGTCGCCGGCTCCGTCCCCGTACCGCCCGGCATCCCGCTCGTCGTCACCGAGGGCAACTACCTCCTGCACGACGACGGAGCGTGGGCTCCCGTACGCGGGCTGCTCGACGAGACGTGGTACCTGGACGTCGACCCCGGGCTGCGCGTGCGCCGGCTCGTCGACCGGCATGTGCGCTTCGGCAAGTCCCGCCCGCACGCCGAGCGCTGGGTCGCCGGCTCCGACGAGTCGAACTCCCGCCTGGCCGAGCGGGGCCGCGCCCGCGCCGACCTCGTCGTACGGCTCGGCCACGCCCACTGACCAGCCGGGATTCACCCCCGTTCGCACGAACGTGCTCCGACCGGCAGGATGCTGTGTGCCGTGCCGTGCCGTGCCGTGCCGCGTCGCCAGGAGGTCCGCATGTCCAGCCCGAACCAGCCCGTGCCGTTCACCGCCGACGACTACCGGGCGCGCATGGACCGCGCCGTCGAGTCCGCCGCCGACGCGGGTCTCGCCGGTCTCCTCGTCGCGCCCGGCCCCGACCTCGTCCATCTGACCGGCTACCAGCCGACCGCGATCACCGAACGCCTCACCGTCCTCGTCCTCGCCGCGGGACAGGACCCGGTCCTCGTCGTCCCGACCCTGGAGGCACCTGACGCCGAGCAGGCCGTCGGAGCCCCCGCGCTCACCCTGCGCGACTGGACCGACGGCAAGGACCCGTACGCGGTCACCGCCCCGCTGCTCGACTCCGAGGGCCGGTTCGGGATCAGCGACAACGCCTGGGCGATGCACCTCCTCGGGCTCCAGCAGCTCCTGCCCGGCACCTCGTACGCCTCGCTCACCGAGGCACTGCCCATGCTCCGGGCCGTGAAGGACGCCCATGAACTGGAGCGGCTCACGGCCGCCGGAGCCGCCGCCGACGCCACGTACCGCGAGATCCTCAAGGTGCGCTTCTCCGGCCGCGGGGAGACCGACGTGGCCGCCGACCTGTCGGCGCTCCTCAAGCAGTTCGGCCACTCCCAGGTCGACTTCACCGTCGTCGGCTCAGGCCCCAACGGCGCCAACCCGCACCACGAGGCGGGCGAGCGGGTCATCGAGCGGGGCGACATGGTCGTGCTCGACTTCGGCGGCCTCAAGCACGGGTACGGCTCCGACACCTCCCGCACCGTCCACGTCGGCGAACCGACCGCCGAGGAGCAGCGGGTGCACGACATCGTGCGGGAGGCGCAGGAGGCGGGCTGCCGTGCCGTCCGGCCGGGCGTCGCCTGCCAGGAGATCGACCGGGCCGCCCGCGCCGTCATCACCGAGTTCGGCTACGGCGAGCGGTTCATCCACCGCACAGGCCACGGCATCGGCGTCACCACCCACGAACCGCCGTACATGATCGAGGGCGAGGAGCAGCCGCTGGTGCCCGGCATGTGCTTCTCCGTGGAGCCCGGCATCTACCTCCCCGGCCGCTTCGGGGTCCGGATCGAGGACATCGTGACGGTGACGGAGGACGGCGGCCGCAGGCTGAACACCACCGCACGCGAACTGGCGATCGTCGAGTAGCGGCCACCGGAGCGAACGCACGGTCCGCGTACGCGTCAGTCGTCGGCGAGGATCACGCACGACTCCGGCGGAAGATGCAGCAGCCCGTCCGCACCGGGTGCCTCGACCGGCTCCCAGGCCGCCAGCACCCTGCCCCCGCCGCTGCGGTGCCGGCCACCGCCCAGCGGGATGGTGGCCGGCTTCCCGGAGAGGTTGACCGCGATCCGCAGATCGCCCCTGCGGTACGCCAGCCAGCGGGCGGCCTCGTCGTACGCGGTCCTCACCGTCGCCAGGTCCGGGTCGTGCAGATCGGGCATCGCGCGGCGCAGCGCGATCAGTTCGCGGTACCAGGCGTGCATGCGCGCGTGCGGCTCGCGTTCCGGTTCGCTCCAGTCGAGGCAGGAGCGGTCGCGGGTGGCCGGGTCCTGCGGATCGGGAATCTCCTCCTCCGCCCAGCCGTGCGCCCCGAACTCGCGCCGCCGGCCGTTACGGACGGCCTCCGCCAGCTCCGGGTCGGTGTGGTCGGTGAAGAACTGCCACGGCGTGCGGGCCCCCCACTCCTCGCCCATGAACAGCATCGGGCTGAAGGGGCCGGTGAGCACCAGGGCCGCCGCGCACGCCTGGAGCCCGGGGGAGAGGGACGCGGCGAGCCGGTCGCCGAGAGCCCGGTTGCCGATCTGGTCATGGGTCTGCGCGTAGCCGACGAATCGGTGGGCGGCGGTCCGGCTGACGTCGACGGGGCGGCCGTGCGTACGGCCACGGAAGCTGGAGTACGTCCCGTTGTGGAAGAAGGCGCTGGTCACGGTCTTGGCGAGGGCCGCGAGCGGGGCGGCGGCGAAGTCGGCGTAGTACCCCTGGGACTCGCCGGTGAGCGCGGTGTGCAGGGCGTGATGGAAGTCGTCGTTCCACTGGGCGTGCAGCCCGAGGCCGCCGGCCTCGCGCGGTGTGGTCGTGCGCGGGTCGCAGAGATCGGCCTCGGCGATGAGCGAGAGCGGCCGGCCGGTGTCCGCCGCGAGCGAGTCGACCGCCGTGGAGAGCTCCTCCAGGAAGGTGAGCGCCCGGGTGTCGGCGAGGGCGTGGACGGCATCCAGCCGCAGACCGTCGAGCCGGTAGTCACGCAGCCAGGCGAGCGCGCTTCCCAGCAGATACGCCCGCACCTCGTCGGACCCCGGCGCGTCCAGGTTCACGGCCGCGCCCCACGGGGTGTGGTGCGTGTCGGTGAAGTAGGGCCCGAAGGCGGGGAGGTAGTTCCCCGACGGGCCCAGGTGGTTGTGGACCACGTCCAGGATGACGCCGAGCCCCAGGCCGTGTGCCGTGTCGACGAAGCGTTTCAGCCCGGCGGGGCCGCCGTACGGCTCGTGCACGGCCCACAGCGACACCCCCTCGTACCCCCACCCGTGGGTGCCGGGGAAGGGACAGACCGGCATCAGCGACACATGGGTGATGCCCAGCTCGGCGAGGTGCCCGAGCCGTTCGGCGGCGGCGTCGAAGGTTCCCGCCCCGGTGTACGTACCGACGTGCAGTTCGTACAGGACGGCGCCGGGCAGCCCGCGCCCCGCCCATTCGTTGCGCCAGACATAGGTGTTGTGGTCGTACACGGCGCTCTCGCCGTCGGGGCCGTCCGGCTGGCGGCGCGAGCGCGGGTCGGGGAGCACGGGCCCGCCGTCCACCGAGTAGCCGTAACGGTCGCCGTCGGCGGCCTCCGCCAGGGCGGTCCACCAGCCGGGCCGCGTCGCGTCCCGCTCCATCGGCTGCGTCCCGCCCGCCACTTGGAGCCCGACCGACTCCGCGTCGGGTGCCCACACCTCGAACTGCATGCGCCACTCCTCGTCCGTGAACCGGATGCCCGGCGACAGGCCCGTCCGTTTCTGGCGATCAGGGTCTGCCCCTGATCATTGCCCTGCCGGGTTCTGCTCATACGTAGCAAGGCCGGGCGGGAGAGGAAGGTCCCTCGTGCGGCTGGTATGCGGACCGGGGCGGGCGCGGTCGTGGTGCGCCCGCCCCGGTCCGGCGGTCGCTAGACCAGGTGGATGCGTTCCTGCGTCACCGGGTGGCCCGCCCGAGCGAACGCGGCGGCCATCGGCACGTTCCCCCGGTCCGTCGCGCCCGCGATGAACTCGGCGCCCTCGGCTGCCAGGAAGTGCGTGCACTCCACGAGCAGGTCGTAGCCGTAGCCGTGCCCGCGTGCCTCGGGTACGACCCCGATGAAGCCGATGCACGGACCCGAGGGGTTGCGGGCGGGCACATGGAGGCCGGCCAGTTCACCGTCCGCCGTGTACGCGAGCTGCCACCAGGAACGCGGCGAGGGGCACCAGTTGAAGAAGTCCAGCTCCTCCTGAGCCGCCTCCTCCAGACCCCCCGGCCCCTCGATGGCACGCCGGGCGTGCGCGTCCAGCGTGACGGAGTGGACGCGACGCAGGACGTCGAGGATCACCGCGTCATCGGGTTCCGGGCGAAACGTCAGCCGGCCGGGGCGCTCCGGAAGGCCGCAGTCCGGCGTCCAGAGATAGCGGTACCGCTCGACGAGCGGCTTCATGCCGGCCGCGGTGGCGGCGGCGATCCGGGCCTCGGCCGCCGCACGGACCGCGGGGACCTCCCGCCAGTTCGCGGGCAGGATCAGCTCGTACTCGGCGTACAGGGAGGAACGGCGCAGCAGTTCGGTGCCGGCCTCGTCCTCGCCCTCGGCGAAGTCGAACCAGTTGAGCAGGACGGGCTCGGTGTCGTCGGGACCCGACCACCAGGCGGCCCTGGCGACGACGGTGTCGTCCCGCAGCGCGATCCAGGTCCACTCGGGGCGGTACTCCCCGCCATCGGCGACCGTGCCGTATTGGTGCCCGAAAGCGGCGCGGCCGACGAGGCCGTCATCCTGCAGGGAGTCGAAAAGAGAGGCGTCGCTCTGGGTGAGCGCGCGAATGACCAGACCGGTCATGGAAGTGTCCTCCGGGACGAAGCGCGCGCTCCCGGTCAGACGGAGTCCGACACCGCCCTGCGGACGGGACGGGAGCGCGGGTATGAAGTGGTACGTGTGGTGGTGCCGGTGCTGGTACGCACTGCTTCTCGCCTCCTTCCTCGACCGGGGCCGTTGACTTCGCGGCTCACCCTAACGCGACCCGGGAGGGCCGTCCACGGGTTTACTTACGTCCCCCGTGGACGGCCCCGTCCGCAGGCCATCGAACGGTCAGTCCCAGACCATGTTGAACGCGCGCTCGAAGTTCACGTACCCCAGGCGCTCGAAGGACTTCGCCATCGGGACGTTGCCGAGATCGGTCGCCGCCCTGATCCGGTCCACCCCTGTCGCCGCCAGTACACGGGTGCCCTCGGCGAGGATGTCGTCGATGTAGCCCTTGCCGCGGTGCGCGGGCAGCACACCGATGTACGCGATGATCGGGTTGTAGTTGTTGCGCGCGGGGATCACGAACCCGACCGGCTCGCCGCCGGGCAGCTCCGCGATCCGCCACCACCCCTGCGGCGTCGTGTAGCCCGCGAGCTCCTCCTCGTAATGCTTCTCGGCCGCCTCGCGGGCACCGATGCCGGTCGCCATGTCCGCCTGGCCGTGCGCGTCGAGGGTCCCCTCCATCACCGGGGTCATCAGCGCGAGCAGGTCCTCACGCCCGGTGACGGGGCGGAACACCAGACGGCCCGAGTCCTCGGGGACCGGCGTACCCTCGCGCCACTCCAGACGCAGCCGCTCCACCAGCATCCGGGCGCCGGTCTGTTCCATGACCCGTGTCCGGGCCTCGACGACGTCACGCGCCGCCGGGTCCTCACGCCAGTCCGGCGGTATGAACCGGCCGTACTCGGGGCGCTCGGCACCGGCGGGCACGACGGCGCGCGTGGCCGTCTCCAGCAGGTGCACGCCGATGTCGTGACGCTCCTGCGCGGGCAGGGTGTCGTCCAGGTCGAAGAAGTCCAGCGCGAGAGGGGCGCCGCCGTCCTGCGAGGTCCACCAGGACACCCGGCCCACGACACGCTCGCCCCACAGCGCCACCCACATCCAGTCGGGGCGGCGGCGGCCGGTGGCGAGGTCGTCGGCCAGCTCGTGGTCGAGAACATAGGAAAGACGGCAGAAGAGACCGAGCTCGTCCGGTCCGGTGAGCGGACGGACGGTCAGTTCCTGTGGTGCTACGGGCACAAAGTCTCCTTCGAGGGCGAAGGGCCGGCCGCTTCCCCGCGGACGGCCCGCGGGCGCAGACGTTACCAAGACCACAGCCGCGCAGGTCAGCAAGGTGGAAACGAGGGTTCTTCTGGACACCTCGGCCCGGTCGGACCGACAATCAGGACTGTGACGTCCTCCTTCGAGTTCCACACGTATCCCGCGCGGCTCTCCGACGCCCAGCGCGACCGTGTTCTCGGTGTGCTCAGAGACGGTGCGGCGCAGGGCAGGCTCTCGCACGACACGTTCATGCGACGCATGGAACTGGCCCTGGTCGCCCGGCGTGCCGAGGAACTGGACGCACTCACCTGCGACCTGGAATCCGGCGGACGCTGGACGCGCGGTCTGTTCCGTGCCGTCGGCGGCGTATCGGCCTTCTCCGTACGGCTGCGCAGGGCCTGGACGTCCGAGCGGCTGCCGAAACTCCTGCTGCCCGTATCCGGCCCGCAGCCCCTGCTCATCGGCCGCGACCCGGGGAACGGGCTGCGGCTCAGCCACGAGACGGTCTCTCGGATGCACGCCGAGCTCACCGCACACGGCAGCCGGTGGATCCTGCGCGACCTCGGTTCGACGAACGGCACCTGCGTCAACGGCCAGCGGGTCACCGGCTCGGTGCCGGTGCGCGACGGCGACCAGGTGAGCTTCGGGCGGATGAGCTTCCGCCTCACGGCGCCCGTACTCAGGCCACCGGCCTGACGGCCCCGCCCGACTACCCCTAAGAGCCATACCGGTGATTTAGGTGCTCTTCTGGCGTCTGCTGGTTGCTTTGGTGGGTGGGACGAGTGTGATGGCCCTGGTGGGTGGTTGGGGTGGGTTGCG